>NZ_CP016808.1:0-305000 GCF_002741035.1 Paenibacillus sp. BIHB 4019
CGGTTCAGCTCCGCTAGCAGCTTCGCATTATTCGAGCTGTCCGTAGCTCCTTCGCCAGAATATCTGGCTGAATATACGCCTGGAGCACGGCAAGCGCTGCTACGCTCAAGCCGGAATCATCGGCGAGAACTGGCACCTGGAAGGCATCGCCCGCCGCCTTCGCTTAATTCGCGCATTTGCCGAGAATGTATCGCCATCCTCCACAATATCGCAAACTCTGGGTATTCGTTCAGGCTGACTACGCGCTTGCCAAGCTTCGCGAATGCGTGGGCAAATTCCTGGACCTTGCCCTCGTTTTTCGTAGCAATCAGAATGATCTCGCTGCTTAGCTCCATCATTCTCTGCTCCTCCTCCGATCAGCCCTGCTGCTTCCCAGCACCTCGCGCTGCTTTGCAATCAGCTCAGCAATGCCGCCTCCGCCAGTTCCAAAGCTCATTCAGCTCCTTGCGGGAAAATGGCGCGTCCTCGCCTGTACCTTGAAGCTCCACAAATTGGCGCTTCCCGTCATCACGACGTTCATGTCCACCTTGGCTTAGAGTCCTCGTCATAAGCAAGGTCCAGCATCGGCTGATCTTGAATAACGCCTACGCTACGAAGCCAAATAATCTGTAATCGGATATTTCGTAAAGGTGACGTTCGTCGACAGCTTGTTCACTGCAGACAAAGCGCGAGAAAAGAGCCAGTGATCGAGGTTGTGCGGTGCCTCCATCCGCTTGAATGACATCGCAATCGAGCGTAATCGTTCTTTCCCAAGCGCCTGCAAATCTACGACAGACCGCAAAGCTCTGCCAATGAGACGTTGGATTTCCATCGTACGGCCCGTCAGCTTGCCCTTAGCCGCCTCCCGATGATTGCGCGAATGGGTTGCTCTGGGCAGCATCGAATATTCCGCTGTAATCCAGCCTTTGCCCTGATTTTTCATAAAAGGAGGCACACGCTCCTCCACGCTTGCTGTACAAATGACCTTCGTTTCTCCGACCTCAATTAGGACGGATCCTTCCGCATATTTATTTACGCCCGCCGTAATGGTAACCGGTCGCAGTCATTGGTTTGACGCCCATCTGTTCTCATCGTAATGCAGCCTCCTAGCCTATGTTTCAACACAATACTACCCATTTTACCAAAGTAAAACTAGAAAAGCATCCGTAACCGCAAAAAGAGAGCGCCTATGCGCCCTCTCCTTTCTTGAAGCATCACGTAAGGCTCCTTTGCATTTACTTTTATGATTTCATCGCATTCACATGATGCGGTCTGCGACTGGCTCGTTGTAAGAAGTATTTGATCATCTACAACGTTCGCTTCACCGTTCAACCGGATTTGAACTTTCGCTGCTCCTGTATTTTCTGTCACAGATAAGACGACGGCCTGCAGCATTTCAGCAGGAGCATTTTGGCCGCTCTCATAGGCGGTATTTGAAGATCCACCGTTACAGTATCATCCTTCTGCTCAATACTTGTAACTGAACATCATTGGTCATGAGCCATTCAGCTGCTTGCGGTTAAGCGGGCCGGCAATCAGTTCCTCCACCGCTGCCTTCACCGTCGACTCGGGCCTTGCGATTAGCCTTGTACGGGAACATAATATTGCTCTTCATTGGATGTTTGGGAGGAGAAATACAGCGTAACTGGCGTTGAGTAAGCCGAGCTGACGCCATCTGCTGTTTCCAGGTTGATGCCGACTGAGCGAGTAAGCGGACGGTCCAGCGGGAAACCATCAACCGGCATTTCACTCAGCTTGCTGCCCTCGTACCATAGCTCCACCTTTTCAATTCCGGTCATCGCCGTCAGCGTCCACGTAATGGCTTCAACGATTTCCGTTCTTTCGTTGCCGGTATAATCTGCAAAAGGAGCGGAAAACTCTACTGTAGCCATCTTCACTGCGGATCCACATGGTAGGATTTAATTTGAGTACCTTGTGGAATCACAGCCTGAAATCTTCCGGAAGCTGGCTTTTCATAAGCGCCGCCATCGACCATCATTTCCAGCGCCTTTGCCCGGCCGCTTCTTTGCCGCCAAGCGTCGTACGCAGCGAGATTGGTGCAAGGTATCCATTTTTGTCCTCTAAGTATACGGTCAACTGCGTTTCTTCTCCCTGTGGATTTACGCTGCTTGTCTTCCTGTATTCGTACCGTCAATGACGTTGGTTGATTCCGTCTGAGGCGGGTCAATCTCCTTGCTTGTCTCCGTTGAGAACAGCCCGCACCCTGCGCTCAGCAGAGGCACAACCATAACACCGCTTATCGCGGCAAGGCGAATCCATTTCGTTTGAACCATTTTGTTTTTTCCTCCTCTAGTGATTTTGCCGCATGCGGCTTTGTACAACTCTCATTTTGTAGTAATATGTATACGAGCCCTTCCCGTTTTAGACCAGTTTTGTCCACAAAATTACATCCAATAAGGGGGAACCAAGATGACAACACCACAACCATACAGCTTGAACAGCCGCAAGGTTGCCGAAGCGACGGAGGAGTGGCTTGTAAAGCGCGGCATTACGAAAATCGCCGTGGCCCAGCTCGTGCATTTTTTGCAAAAGGATTATTTCCCAGAGCTAACAATCGATGAATGCATCGTAAATGTTGACGCTGTTTTATCCAAACGCGAGGTGCAAAATGCAGTGCTCACCGGCATCCAGCTCGATATGCTCGCCGAGGAAGGCAAGCTGCTGCCGCCGCTTCAGGAGATGATTAAAAACGATGAAGGGCTATACGGCTGCGATGAAATTCTCGCCTTGTCCATCGTCAATGTATATGGAAGCATCGGCTTCACAAACTTCGGCTATATTGACAAGCTGAAGCCCGGCATTTTGAAAAAGCTTAACGATAAATCGAGCGGCGATGTACACACCTTCCTCGATGATATTATCGGTGCCATTGCAGCCTCAGCTGCAAGCCGCATTGCTCATCGAAAGCAAGCGGAGCGTGAAGGAGCAACTAATCCCCCGCTCGATTAAAAGTCGGATAGATAACGAACAGGCGCCGCGTCTTGCCAAAGACGCAGCGCCTGTTTGATGTCTACCAGATAAAAGACTGCTTGCGCGTTTCACTAGCGCTCCCGATGCCCTCTCTCTCCCATCAACCATTCCGCCTCTCCATTTTCTTTTTTCTTTTTCCTTTAGGTATTCGGCATAAGCCACTCGGTATTCGACTTTCGACTTTCGGCACTCATGATTTCAGGTTTCAGGTTTTTATTTTCTGATTTTTACTTTTTGATTCTTAATTTTTTGCTTTTTGCATTCTGCAATCTGCATTCTGCTTTCTGCTTTCTCGTATGGCCATGCAAATTGTTTGCTCTATTTTTTGCTTTATGCTGTTATCCCCTTAGCTCAGAAACCAGGCTTTCGTACGCAATCCCCCTTTTCTGAGCTAAGGGGATAACTCCCCAAAGCGAACAAAAGACAATATTTATTTTCCCCTTCAAGCTCAACCATTCCTCACGCTTTCATTGCCTGGAATAGGCAATAATCATTCCTACCGCAAGCTACACCTCGCGCCGCTAAACAGCGTTGATTTGTAATCGCTTACATGATCAAAAGAGAACCTTTCCGCCTCTTTTCAGCTGAAAACGAGATTTTACAAAAAGCATGCCTGGGGACTATGATCATCATTGCACCTGCCTCAAACCGAGTCGCTTGCGGAGAGAACAAGCAGCTTTTTTTTCCATGGTGAAAAAACTTATAACAGGAGATAGTAGCAATAACATGCTCTGCATAAATGCTTTATACTCTTACGACTAACTGCTGGCGGTGACCTGAAATGATGACTTTTTTAAAACGGCTTTTAATTGGACGGCCGCTCAAATCCAATGAACTGGGCGACCAGAAACTGATCAAGCTGAAAGCGCTGGCCATTCTTTCGTCGGATGCCCTCTCCTCCGTTGCCTATGGACCGGAACAAATTTTGATTGTCTTAATAACAGTAAGTGCTGCTGCATTCTGGTATTCAGTACCAATTGCTGCTTTCGTGCTCATTTTGCTGCTGGCGCTTATTCTGTCTTACCGGCAAATTATTTTCGCCTATCCGCATGGCGGGGGCGCATATGTCGTATCCAAAGAAAATCTCGGCATTTTCCCCGGATTAATTTCAGGCGGATCCTTGCTAGTGGACTACATATTGACGGTAGCGGTCAGCGTCTCCGCTGGAACCGACGCCATTACGTCGGCTTTTCCCAGCCTCCATGAGCATAATGTGTTGATTGCTGTTATTTTCGTCATTTTAATTACGATATTGAATTTGCGTGGCGTGACCGAGTCGGCATCCATTCTCGCCTACCCGGTATATTTGTTCGTTCTTGCGCTGTTTATTTTAATCGGAGCAGGTATTTACAATATTTCAACCGGCCATGTGCCGCCTGAGCTGCATACGCCGATTGGGACGCCAGTTGCAGGCATCAGCTTGTTCCTGCTGCTGCGTGCCTTTGCGTCTGGCAGCTCCGCGCTCACAGGGGTAGAAGCCATTTCCAATGCGATTCCAAACTTTCGCGACCCGGCTCCCCGGAATGCTGCAAAGACGCTCTCATCCATGGGCATTTTGCTGGCTATTCTTTTCTCTGGCATTGTGTTCCTTGCCTATTATTACGGCATTAAACCGGCGGTAGAAGTAACCGTCGTTTCCCAAATTGCTGAGCATACGTTTGGGCGGCATTTTATGTATTTCTTCATTCAAGGCACTACGGCGCTGATTTTGATTTTGGCAGCTAATACAGGATATTCGGCTTTTCCGCTGCTCGCGGTGAATTTGGCTAAAGACAAGTTTATTCCGCGGATGTTTACGGTCAGGGGCGATCGCCTTGGCTATTCCAATGGCATTATCAGCCTTGGCGTGCTTTCCATCCTGTTGATTATTGCTTTTGGCGGTCAGACCGAGCATTTGATTCCGCTTTATGCGGTCGGGGTATTCATTCCATTTACCTTGTCCCAGACGGGGATGATTGTGAAATGGATCCGCCAGAAGCCGAAGGGCTGGGTCGTGAAGCTGCTTATAAACTCGGCAGGGGCGCTCATCAGCTTGATCGTCACAATGATGTTCTTTTTGACGAAGTTCGCTCAAGTATGGCCTGTGCTCGTGTTTCTGCCGATTATTATTTATGTGTTTCACCGAATTAAAAAGCATTACAACGCCGTCGGCGAACAGCTGCGGCTCACCACGTGCGAGCCTGCAATGCCCATCGAAGGCAATGTGCTGATTTTGCCTGTGGCCGGAATGACACATGTTGTCGATAATTCCATTGCTTATGCCAAGTCACTGTCCGTGAATCAAATTATTGCGGTGTATGTGCCATTTGAGCGGGAGGAAGGCGAAGCGTTCGAGGAAAAATGGAAGGATTGGCAGCCGGACGTGCGATTAGTCGTATTGCATTCGCCTTATCGTTCGGTTATGCAGCCGCTGCTGAAATTTATTGATACGGTGGAGCGCAAGGCCAGCCAGTCCAGCTACCGCGTGACGGTGATTATACCGCAATTTATCCCGAAACGCGGCTGGCATAATATTTTGCACAACCAGACGAGCTTTATGATTCGCGCCCTGCTGCTGCACCGCAAAAACGTCGTAGTTACGACCGTTCCCTATCATCTCAAAAAATAAATAACGCCCGCACGCTCCGTACGCGATATCCGGCCCGACTGCTCCAGCTCATACAAATGGGCGAGCGTCTCGGCCATAGCAAAACGGTGCTGATGCGGGCTTTGTTGTGCCCGTGCACCGAAAGATCGTCCACACACCTCAAAGCCTGTGAGCGGCTCCTCCAGCATCAGCAGCATTTGCTCAAGCCGCTGCACATGATGCTGCTTAATTTCTGCGATTCGGCCAGCAAATGTCGTGAACGAATCATAATGCCCTGGAAAAGCGCGCTTAACCTCATATTCGCTTAAGCGATCCAGGCTTGCCAGAAAATCGCCAAGCGGATTCATCTCCTCGCCAGGAACGACGCTAATATTGGGAGTTATGCGCGGAAGCACCTGATCGCCGCATATCATCCATTTTTTGTTGGCTTCATAGAAACAGAGTTGGCCATAGGCATGTCCTGGCGCATCAAGCAGCTCCCACTGTGAACCGCCAAGCTCAAGCGTCTCGCCAGCCTCTATATACCTGATTTGATCTTGCTGCGGCTGCGGCGAAACTTTTTCCTGAAAGCTGCTTAAGTTGCTGCTAATTTCGTCAATGTAGTGCTGCGGCATGCCATGCAGCGCAAATAATTCAGCAAGCTCTCCTGTCATTGTGCTGCCCTCTCCCCATAAGTGCCTAACATAGCGATGGGCACGCCGGGACATCAAGACTGGTGCGCCGCTTAACTCGGCAAAATAGCCCGCGAGACCGTAATGATCAGGATGCTGATGCGTAAGGACGATGCGCGAAATTTGCTCTGGCACAATCGAATGGTCCGCAAATACCGCTTCCCAAACCGCAAGCGTCTCCTCCGTTCGGAGACCAGGATCGATAAGCGTATAACCTCCCGCAGGCTCAGTAAATACATAGCTGTTTACCGTTTTTAAGGCAAAGGGCAGCGGAAGCCTCACTTGCAGCAGACCATGCTCCCATTGCACCGCTTGAGCCGCCATTACGCATTAGCCTTTCCAAGCATAATAAGGCGCGGCGAGTTCAGCTCATCATAGGCTGAGCCATCAACGTTGCCAAATGTTTTCTCCAGCACAAGGCCTGCCTCGGCGAACGCCCGCTCAAACCACGTGAGCGAATACAGGCGAACCTGCTCATCATAATGGCGATTGTCTGCCTCATCGCTGCTTACGGCAATTTCTATATGCTTTTTGACCCAGCCATCTTCAATTTTACGCTGCTCGCGAATGACCCAGCCGGACTCTGCATCCTTGCGCTCCGATGCCGAAACGAGATTACGCTCTACATAAGCCGGATTCAGAAAATCAATTAGAAATGGCGCACCCGGCTTCAGCATGCGGCGAATTTCCCGCAGCACCTGCACGTTCTCTTTTTCATCTGCAAAATAGCCAAACGACGTAAATAAATTAACCGTTCCCTCGAACGTCCCCGATTCGAAAGGGAGCTGGCGCATGTCGCCCTGCACCCAGGTTACGCGCTGCAACGCATCATGCTTCCTCGCTTCGCTAAGCAGCGGATCCGACAAATCCATCCCCGTCACTTCATAGCCGCAGTCTGCCAGTGCCAGCGCATGGCGTCCCATGCCGCAGCCAATGTCCAGCACCTTTGCCTTAGCCGGAAGCTGGAGCCACTGCGCCATCAGCTGTACCTCCTTGTAGGCGTTGTCCCAATCCCGATGCTTATAAACAACCATATAATCGCTTCCAAAACTCTGCTCAAACCAGTTGGACATATGTATTCTCCTCTACCCTTGCAATTCACTTCTCATCCCTTCATTGTACTGCACTTTATGCTACTTAGGCAAAAGGATGCCCTGTAATGATTCACTCCAATGGGTATAATTACAGGTCGCCTGGCGCACCTTAAGCCCGTGAGCGACAAGCTGGAAGCTCGCTTTGCCCATTTTGCTGCTAAGGAGGAAACCCTATGATCGACCACATTCGCCTGCTGTTTGCCCAATCGGTTGACCTGAAGGTGCAACAGCTCAAAAATGACGATTTGATTATCGAAATTGCCTATATCTCCTCTTTATGCGACGATCAAATGATTAGCAATTATGTGCTAGTACCTTTTATGAAGGAAGAGGTGCCTTACGATAAACAGCTTCGTACGATTAGCGACTATCTAGTCGTTGATGATCCAGCTACGTGGACCGATTTGCTGCTGAAAGGCAATATTTTAATAGAAGCTCAAGGCATCGTTTACTCGCTTTACACAGCGAAAATTATTAGTAATGAAAGTACCCAAACCCAAGTAGAAAGTGCAATTCAAGGTCCGCAGCTTGCGTTGAACGAAGATTTGAAAAAATCGCTTAACCTCATCCGCAGCATGTACCACTCTCCTGAGCTGTGTGTAGAAGAGCACACCGTAGGCTCGCTGTCGAAGACGGAAATTATTGTGCTGTTTGATCAGCGCCGCGTCGATCCTACTGTATTGAATCAGTTGAGGCAAAGACTGACGAAAGCGCAAACCGAAATGCTGCAGGCCGCAGGAGAGCTGGAAACGATTTTAACCGGAAAGCAGTGGCATCTGTTCCCTACCGTCCTGATTACCGAGCGCCCGGATCGCATTACGACGGCTATCTCCAATGGTAAAATCGCCATTCTCATTAAAGGAAATATGTTTGCTCTAGTGCTGCCTGTCACCTTTTTTGACTTCATGCATGCAGTCGAGGATAACTACGAAGCCTTTTGGATGACTCGCACGCTTATTTTACTGCGCTATGTTGCGGTTGTATTGACCATTACGCTGCCTGCCCTCTATGTATCCATTATCTCTTACAATCCAGAGCTCTTTCGGGTACAGCTGGCACTCTCCATCGCCGGAAGCCGCTCGGCTGTACCCTACCCGTCCTTTATCGAGGTAATGGTTATGCTATTTATGATCGAAGCGCTAATTGAGGCCAGCATTCGGCTGCCCCGCTATATTGGTTCAACAGCTACGACCGTCGGAGGACTTATTTTGGGACAGGCGGCCCAGCAGGCCGGTCTCGTCAGCAGCATTATGATTATTGTGACCTCCGTCGTCGCCATTTCCAATTTTGTCGTTCCGGTCAATTCCTTGTCATTTGCCATCCGCTTTCTGAAATATCCGCTCATTGTGATGGCCATCTTTTTCGGCATTACCGGTGTTACCGTTGGCTCATTCATGTACGTGGTCTATTTATGCAATTTGCGCAGCTTCGGCAAGCCTTATTTCCGCATGTTTGCAGGCACAAAATCACAGTCAGGGGACATTGGGCAGGTGAAGGTGGAATGACACGCTACTTCTTTTACAACTTTTTTCTGACCAGCTTCGTCAACTTGATGCTGTATGTGCCGCATATTCTAATCGAACACCGCTACAGCGGCGCTGTCTCCTCGATGCTGATTTCCGGGGCCACCGGAACTTTGCTAACCTATGCCTATACTGCTGCGCTAGCGCATTTTCCCGGCATGGGACTGCCTGAAATTTTACGGGCCTATTGGCCGCGGTGGCTCGTCTCGCCCATTATGGTTTATGTGGCGATTATTTGCTTCGTATCGTCTACTATTGTCGTGGCCGCCTTTGCGATCATGATCAACCGCTTTTTCAATCCGGAGCTGAATCCGCTGGTCATTTTATGCCTGCTCGTTATTGCCTGCAGCTATGCGGCCTCACGCTCGACGTTATCCGTACAGCATATTATCGAAGTTGGACTGCTGCTCAATGCGCCGATTATTTTTTTCGTGCTGTTCAAAATGGTGAGAAGCCCGCAGCTAAATTGGGATGCCATTCATACCGTCGCCAATTTTGTCATGGTGCGTCCAGAGCTTGGCTCTATTGCCGCCGGGGTATTTGTATTCACCGGATTTTTCAACCTGTCGATTTTCAATCGTCTACTGCCGCCGAATTTCAGCTATACGTATCGCTGGCTCGTACCGATATTTGGCATGATAATTTTGAGCATTTCCTTCTTCGTGCCAATCGGATTCCATGGCACTGAAGCGGTAGAAGAATACCTTTATGTATGGAGCATGACTGCTGACTCGATTACGCTGCAATACGGCTTTATCGAACGGGTATTGTTTCTGTTCCTGATTGTGTATCTAAATCTATCGCTCATTTATACGATGAGCTGCTGGCATCAAGCGATGGAATTTATTAAAAGCTGCTTCCCCAAGCTGAAGATGGCAACCGACTTCGAGGAAACGCCCGTTATCAACTATATGATTTGCGGCGTGTTTGCTATAGCTGCCGTATTTTATTTATATTTCAGCGATGAACGTTTAGAGTTTATGTTTACACGCTATTGGCTGACGGCGATGCTGTTTTCTTATATAGCCATCGTGATTTCCGTGTTCATGCTTAGCCGAAAGGAGCGTAAATCCGCATGAAGATGCGCTGGTTAAAGCTCATGCTGCTGGCTTTGTGCATGCTGTTGGCCTGTACAGCATTAAGCGGCTGCGGCTTTAAGGATATTGACAAACGTTATTTTATCGTGGCGATGGGTATCGATTACAGTGGCAAAAAACAAAATCCTTTTCTCATTACGCTGCGCCTCGCCATTGCCTCGCCAAAAATCGAGCCGGGGGCTGGCAAAGCGCAAGTTGAAACAATTGAAGCCGCAAGCATCGCCGAAGGTGTGCGCATGCTCAAAGCCCATGTGGACAAGGAATTGGACTTTGGCCATTGCAAAATTTTTCTCATCGGTGAGCGCGTTGCCTATAAGGATTATTCCCCTGTGCTGGATTGGATGAAAAGACGGCGGGATATACAAAGTATTGCGAATTTGGCGATTGGCAAGCCGGATGCCCGGACGATTTTGAAAATTAATCCCCAGGCGGAGCGCTATCCGGGAAATGCGCTGTTTCTAAGCTTCGGTGCAGATGGAACGGACAATCCCTATACATATGTAGAAAATCTTTCGGATCTGACGAGGCGCGTCATGGAAAAAGGTCTGGACCCCGTCCTGCCAATTATTCGTAACGAAGGCACCAGCGGCTATATTATTAACCACACGGCGCTGCTGGATAAATCAAAAATCAAGCTAGTCCTAAAACCGGAAGAATCACAGCTATTTAACCAGTTGGCTCAAAACTACGAGAAGTCTTCGATTCAAGGAAGTTTCTCAAACAATCGGATTGTGGGAGCCATCAGCAAAATTAAAAGCCATTATCACTTTAGCGAGCATAATGGCAAGCTTCAATTAAACATGGACGTTCGCATAAAAGCGCTTATGGAGGAAGCACCTCCACATTTGTTTGAGCAGGGCTGGGGGCAGGTGGAGCAAAAGCTAAGCCAGGACTACTCCAAATTGACGGATAAGCTGCTGATAAAAATACAGCAGGCTGGCGTCGATCCTTTCGGCTTTGGCCTGCATTACAGGGCGACTCATGGTGGCGAAGCAGCCTGGAAGCAATGGGAAAATATTTACCCGACGCTGCAATTCGCCGTCAATGCCCGAATCAAAATCGAAGGGACCGGCCTGATTAAATAGGCTGCGGTCCCTTCGTTTGTTATGTAGGCTATGCCATGATTAGTCGGCTTTCGAAGCTAGCCGGTCCGTCTGGCGTAGCTGCTCAATCGTGCGGACGCCAATGCCGAACATCGCCGCCTTTAATTCAAACTCAATTCGCTCAAACTGCTGGGTAAGCTGGCGAATTGACAGGTCGGTCGTCCCATGCACCGCTTGCGGCAATAAGACGCGCCCAAAGCCAGCGAGATTCGCTCCAAGCGCAATCGCTTTAGCCGCATCAACACCATGCCTTAATCCGCCGCTCGCTATGACATTCATATGCGGCAACGTGCTGCGAATCGCGCTAACGCTTTCCGCTGTCGGAATGCCCCAATCGGCAAATGCCTCCGCAGCTTGCCGGCGCAATCCATCACCCGCCCGGTATTTCTCGACCTGGCTCCATGAAGTTCCCCCCGCTCCAGCGGCGTCAATAAAGGAAATGCCTGCATTCGCTAGCATTGCGGCGGTACCCGCATCAATGCCCCAGCCTACTTCCTTCACACCGACTGGCACAGGGAGGGCGCGGCATACTTGCTCAATTCGCGTCAGCAAGCCGCGGAAGTCCGTGTTGCCTTCCGGCTGAAAAACCTCCTGCATGCTGTTGACGTGAAGCACGAGGGCATTCGCCTCTGCTATGTCAACTGCACGCAAGCAATCATCCGTACCGAAGCCGTAATTCAGCTGTACCGCTCCGAGATTGGCGATGATCGGTACCGAAGGCGCCTCCATTCTAATATGGAAGGAGGCTGCCAAGTCCTCACGCTCAATAGCCGCCCGCATGGAACCGAGACCAATCGCCCAGCCTCGTGCCTCGGCAGCCTCAGCCAGGCGGCGGTTAATAGCCCCAGCCTCCGAGGTGCCTCCGGTCATAGAGCTGACGAGCAGCGGCGCTTTCATCGGCGAATTGAACCACTCCGTCTTAAGTTCAATTTCCTCAAATGACAGCTCAGGCAGCGCATTATGACGGAACCGCAGTCGATCAAGCCCTGTATCGATATGCTGGCCGTTCACTTCCTCCTGCAAGCAAATGCGGATATGCTCATTTTTGCGTTTCGCGGTTTTCGCCGCTTCCTCCGCCTCCGTACGCTGCGTTGTCGTCATTGCCTTTACCTCCTGCAAATATTCTATCCGTCCATCATAACATACGCTGTGAGTACATGTTAAATTGATTGTAAAAATCATTAATATGAACTTTACAATCAAAATTATTGTTAAAAAGATATTTTTGGTTTAAAATAAAATCATAACCTGAAGGAGGCGCTTCATGATGCAAATCATTCACTTTAACGACTGGGAGCTGCTTGACGCTTATGCGGCTCAAACCATTATTAATAAAGTCCAAGAAAAGCCAAATGCGGTGCTAGGGCTCGCTACAGGCTCGACACCTCTAGGCATCTATGCCAAAATAATAGAAGCATACCGCAGCAAGGAAGTCTCGTTCGCCCAGACGACTACCGTCAATTTGGACGAATATGTAGGCCTGCCTGCCGAGCATGAACAAAGCTATGCTTATTATATGAAGCAGCATTTATTTTCCCATATTGATATTGCAGACGATCATTATCATTTGCCTAATGGGCTGGCTGAAAATTTGGAAGCCGAATGCGACCGTTACGACCAGCTGCTGGAGCAGAACCCGATCGATATTCAGTTGCTTGGGCTCGGACATAACGGACATATCGGATTTAATGAGCCCGACACTAAGCTATCCGCGGGTACCCATGCCGTTCAGCTGAAGGCGGCTACGCTGGAAGCAAATGCCCGTTTTTTCGCATCGGCCGCAGAAGTTCCGAAGATGGCGCTGACGATGGGTGTTGGCTCCATCTTGAAAGCACACACCATTATACTCGTGGTTCGCGGCGCAGATAAGGCGGAGATTGTAGAGCAAGCGTTGACCGGCCCTATTACAACCGATGTGCCGGCTTCGCTGCTCCAGACGCATCCCCGGGTTATCGTGCTTCTCGACCGCGAAGCTGGAAGGAAGCTGAAATAATATGAAAAACTCGCCCTCCTCCTGGGTGATTCATCACGTCCATATCGTCTTGGAAGACCGGATCATTGCCGGCAGTGCCGTTATTATAAATGGCCTCATTCACCGCCTGCTGGAAAATGCTGCTGTTCTTAGCGCTGAGGAGCAGGAGCTGCCCGCTATAGATGGAGCCGGGGGCTATTTATTGCCGGGCTTTATCGACGTCCATGTGCATGGCGGCTTTGGCGCCGACTTTATGGACGCCAGCCGCAGCAGCTACGACACGATTACCCGTTTCCACGCTTCCCAGGGCACAACGGGCATGCTGGCGACGACAATGACCGCTTCTAAAGAAGCGATCGAGTCGGTTCTGCATGCAGCAGCGGATTACAGAAGCGGCGGCATGCCCTATGCCGCTCTGCTTGGTATCCATCTGGAAGGACCGTTTCTGAATGAAAAATGGATCGGTGCGCAAAATCCGGCCTACCTCTCGCCCCCACGGCAGGACTGGCTGGAGGCATGGACTGCGCAATTTCCCGATTTGATTCAAATTTTGACGCTTGCGCCTGAACGGGAGGGCTCCCTTCCGCTCATTGCCTGGCTTGCTGAAAATAATATCGTCGCCGCTTGCGGCCATACCGATGCCTCCTTCGCGGATATTGAAGCCGCAGCAGACGCTGGACTGTCCCACGCCGTCCATACGTATAATGCAATGCGTCCGCTGCATCACCGCGAGCCGGGAACCGTCGGCGCTGTTCTCAGCGATCCTCGGATATGCGCCGAGCTCATAGCCGATGGGCATCATGTCCATCCGGGAGCAATCCGGCTGCTTGCAGCTGCCAAACCGGCAGACAAGCTTATTCTCATTACCGATGCCATGTCGGCAGCGGGCATGCCCGACGGGAATTACTCGCTTGGCGGCTTGGCCGTCGAGATGAAGGATCAGGTTGCCCGCCTGCAAGGCAGCGGCAGTCTCGCAGGCAGCAGTCTGACGATGCTGCGTGCCTTCCGGTACATGCTGGCCAACACTGCGCTGTCTGTCGCCGAAGTTAGCCGCTGCGCCAGCGGTAATGCGGCTAAGCAGCTCGGCATCTACGAGCAGACCGGCTCCATCGCATGCGGCAAGCAAGCAGATGTCATATTGACGGATGCGGATTTCTCCGCAGTGAGCCATACTTGGGTAAACGGCAAGCTTGTGTTCGATGCTTCCCAAAATTAAACGATCTTCTCTATTAATAAAGCCGTCCCTTCCTAGCAGCAGGGGCGGCTTTATTCGTATGGAATATCCAGCATAAACTTTGCTTTAATTAAGCTTATTTCCGGCAGATGAATCCAATTGCAGCTCACAGCTAGCCTCTTTAACCTATTTCGGATAAAATTGGATAAGTCATTCCGCTTAAAGAAAGGAGAAGCTGTGCGCTTATTCCACTCATTCCAATCGATACGTTCTTTTTCTGCTCAAACGTTCACTTTTATAGGAGGCTTATTTTTCGTTGTCGTTTTCGCTGCATCCTTTATGAATACAGCGCAGCTGCTCCAAAGTCCCTTGCTTGCCGCTAGCGGTGTTTTCCTTACACTTATCCTTATACTTGCCGCCTCCTGGCTGCTTGGACGCCAAATATCGGCTAAAGGCTATTTGCTCGCACTCATAGCGATCAGCCTGCTGGCCCGGCTCGGCTGGATTATTTGGATCGATACACCTCCCGATTCCGATTTCCTGTTTATGTATAATGCTGCCAAGCTAGCAGCAGCAGGCGATTTTTCATTTAATCAGGATGAATATTTCCTCAGCTGGGTGTACCAGTTTGGCTTTACGATGTATGAAGCGGGCATGATCAAGCTATTTGGCGGAGCAGCACTGTTCATGCTTAAGCTAGTTAATGTGCTGTTCAGTGCAGCGACCGTGCTGCTCGTTTATTACACTGCCCTAGAGCTGTTTAACGAGCATACGGCGCGAATTGCGGGGCTGCTGTATGCGCTCTATATTCCCAATATTATCATGTGCTCGGTACTGACGAATCAGCATTGGTCGACATTCTTTTTCACACTCGGCTGCCTGCTTATCATTAGTAAAAGCTTCGAAAACAAATACGGCTGGCTTCTAATTGGCCTCTCCTTCGGACTTGCGAACTTGATGAGACCGCTAAGCCTCGTGTATTTAGCTGGCTTTGCTGCCTTTCTACTGCTATTTCGCTTATTCAAGGCGAACTTCGGCAATCATAGGTCTGCCGGGCGATCAATTGGCAAATCCACTACCTTACTGCTTGCCCGTGCCGCAGGCGTGTTTATTATTTTTTATATGGTGCAAGCTTTAGCCAGCTATGCACTCGTGCAAAGCGAAGCCTCGCAATACCCGTTATCTAACCGGGAGCCTTATTGGAAATTCGTCGTAGGATTAAATGCGGAAACAGATGGCAGATGGTCGCTTGAGGATGGCAAGCACGTGCTGCAATTTAAGCTTGGAGAGGAGCGCGACGCAGCAGAACTGGCATTGATCAAGGAGCGTCTCGCCGATCCGGCCGCAGTAGCCTCACTGTTTGCACGAAAGCTCGCTATTTTTTGGGGCGAAGAGGATTCGGCGGTTATGTGGAGCTTGAAGGATATGAATCAGGAACAGCTTGCTGCCGTCCTAAAAATAGCGGAGCGCTTCCTCTTCACTGCCATGAGCGCAGCAGGAGCCTATTCGCTGTACAGCTTATGGCGCAGCAGGTTTGCCGAGCAGCATAAGGCCGGCCACATGCTTTTTCTGATTTTACTGCTGGGCTATGCGTTCGTGCAGCTTTGGATTGAAATACAAGCAAGATATCGGCTCGATCTGCTTCCATGCTTTATTTTATTGCAGAGTTACGGTATCTATTTGATGCAAATGAAACGAACAGCGCGGCGAAAAATAAAGGCCAGCTCCCTGAATTGAAGGCAGCCGACCTTTAAATATGGAGCAGCAGCAGCGGAAGTTGCCATTGTCCGAGCAGTTATCGGCACGATTCCGCTGCTTTATTTTAATTAATGAATGATCATTCATTAAAATTCAAAAAATTTATCGCTTTATCGCGTCCCAGCTCATTTTAATCGCGCTATCCAGCTTTTCAGGCGTAAACTCAAAATCACCTTTAAACTGCTCTTTAACCAGTTCGGCTACTGGCAAAATAGAATACGTAATCAGCATATGATTATCTACATCCTTGAACAGCTGCTGCTGCTTGCCGCTCTCAAAAAACTCAAATATAGGCATATACAGCGCGGCGCTTTCTTCCAAGCACCAATTTTGCAGCAAGGGCGAGTTCGAGATTTGTTCCATAAACATAAAATAAGATTTGTGCTCCTGTACAAATTGGATAAAATTGCGAATGTACAGATTAAAGCGCTGCTCGATCGGTGCCGAATGGTCTACCCCATTAAACAGCTTATCGCTCATTATTTTTTTCGCTTTTAAATACGTCTTGCCGAGCATATCCTCCTTATTCTCAAAATAAATGTAAATTGTAGCTGCGGATACATTCGCCCGCTTGGCGATTTTAGAAATGGACGTTTCCGAAATGCCAATTTCGTTAATCAACTGAATCGTAGCTTCAAAAATTAATTCTATTTTATTTTCATCTCTTAGTCTCATGCGTCAACAATAAACGATCGTTTATTTATTGTCAATACTAAACGACAGCTGGCAGATTGGCCCCCATTTTTATGCGACGACCAAGCCAAGGAATACAAAGACAGGCAGCAGGAGCCACTTTCCACGCTCCTGCTGCCTTACCATTGCTAACTATTCGTTTCTGCTACGTAAACGTCAATATTGAGCTGCTGTGCCGCCAGCTTAAGCTCGCCTTCAATCGGCTGATCGGTAATGAAAGCTTGCAGCGCTGCAAGCGGCGAAATCGCGAACAGTGACATTTTGCCAACCTTCGTCTGATCGAATACCGCATACGTCTCAACGGATCGCCTAATCAGCGCTTTGGCAATTTGCGCTTCCTGTTCCGAATACGTCGTAATGCCCCCGCCTGCCGATACGCCATCGACGCCAATGAACATTTTTCCAATATTCAAATGGTCGACCATGCCTTCACCCAGCGGCCCGCAAAGCTCAAAGCTGTTGTGGCGCATAATTCCGCCCGTGACAACGACTTGAATCGGGCTCCCCGCCAGCTCCATTGCAATATTTACCGCATTCGTCACGACGGTAATGCCGCTTCTGAGCTTAAGCTGCTTGGCAATCAAATAATTGGTCGTGCCGCCGGACAGGCCGATGACATCGCCCTCCTGAATAAGCGATACCGCCTTCGCGGCAATTCTTTCTTTTTCCAGGTACGAAATATCCTGCTTTTCCGAAAAGCCCATATCACGAACGGCACTGAGCCCGTCATACATCGCCCCGCCAATCGTGCGAATAATCGGATAGCTGGCTTCCATTTGCTCTAAGTCTCTTCTTGCGGTCGCTTCCGAACAATCGAATTGCTCCACAATCTCGGAAATCGTAACGCGCCCCTGCTGCTTAAGCAGTTGCAAAATCGCCTCGCGGCGGCGCTGTCCTTTAGACGACGGAACATTCGCTTCAGCCATAATTAGCGCTCCACCCATGCTTTATCGCTCATGCGCTGCTCGACAACGCTCCATTCTGGAAGCGCCTCCCAATCTCCGCGCATTTGAACGACGAGTGAGCCATTGATGCTCGCAAGCTTTACAGCTTCAACAGGCGTCATGCCCTTCATAATGCCTGCCAAAAAGCCAGCGCAAAAACCATCGCCCGCTCCGACCGTATCAATAACCTTGTCCGCCTTATAGAAAGGAACAGCCGTTTCCTCGCTGCCATCCAGAACAATCGTCGCATCATCTTTGCCTTTAATGATTTTCACCGCATTCAGTTCAAGCAGCTTTTGCTTCACAACATCATAGCTATCGGTGCTGTACAGCAGCATCAGTTCGTCCCAGCCCGGCAAAAAGTAATCCGCATCAGCCGCAAAAGGCAGCAGTACCTCCCGCGCTTCTTCAATCGACCAAAGCTTCAGCCGCAAATTGGGATCAAAGCTTACTTTGACGCCAGCATCCTTTGCAATGTCGATGGCTCTGCGCACCGTCCGGCGGCAATTCTCGCTTAGCGCCGCTGTAATTCCCGTTACATGCAGCAGCTTCGCTCCTTGAATGTACGCCTCATCAAGATGCTCTGGCTCCATCCGGCTTGCAGCAGAATGCTTGCGGTAATAATGCACGGCCATGCGGCCTGCTACCGTCTCGCGGAACATCATGCCCGTTGGCGCTTCTTCGCTCAGCCTGACGCGGGATACATCTACCCCTTCCCCGCGAAGCGTTTTCAATATAATCCGCCCGAAAGGATCATTACCAAGAGCGCCGAACCAGCCTACAGAGCTTCCTAAGCGTGAAAGGCCAATGGCGACATTGCTTTCCGCCCCGCCGAAGCCCTGCTCCAGTGTTGTCGCCCGTTCAATCGCCTTATGCTCCTGCGGCATAAATAGCGCCATCGATTCTCCGAATGTAATGATGTCTGGTGATGCTTGTCCCACATTCTCCGCCCCCTGCAACGTTGATTTGAGTTCGCTTTCCTTCCATAATCAAACAAATACGGTGTTCACTTGCCGACTTGCTATACGGTAGCAAAAATCGGGAAACGCATAAAATAAATAACAACCAGGTACAGCACCAGCACGATCAGGCTCATGACGCGAGCTTTGCCGATATGTGCAGAAGCGCTTTGACCTTCACGAATAGAAGAAACGATGCGCTTCAGCGGCTTCGTAATAATACCGCCCAAAGCGGCAATCCCCAAAAACAAAACCGTTACAATAATCATCCAGATTACGGCATAATCGCCTTTCGACATCATGTAGCCGCCTGTCAGCAGTTGGACAATGAGAAAATATTGTGCGACCCGGTTTGCCGACAGCAGGCCATCAGCCAACCCTTCCTGTCCTACTCCTGCAAGCTTCGATGCCCGGCCAATCATAATCGGCAGCACGATATAAAAACCCATCCCTACAGCGCCCAATAAATGCAGCAAAACCATTACGTTATACATTCAGCTTTCCTCCTAAAAAAATTTGCGGAGCAGCAAGCGCTAGGCATGCATCGGCTTAATTCTCGCATGGCAAAGCTTGCGCTTAAATGCGCAAGCTTTATTGTTGCGATGCGATGAGTGCCCGCCAGCGCTGCATTAGCACCGTTTTTCTACTAAACACAGTATACTAAATGAACCTAGCAAATACAAAGAACTTCCATAAACCAATTAACTTACTCCGTTAAAAAACTAGCCATCGCTCAATCCTCTGCCTTCAGGCCGTATTTAAAAATAACGGCATGGATCGCAAAATAATCGACATCGTCCGGCAGCGCATCTTTAATCGGGCGCAGCTTCTCAGGACCCAACTCCATAATGGCTGCCACAATTTCCTCTTCGCGATGGGCGGGAATGATTCGGCTAAAGTCCAGCTCATAGCCCTCCTCCGCACAGCGGATAATATGCCCTTCCACCGTTACCCGGCTGAGGCCGCGCTCTGCGGATATGTCCTTTGGCGATTTGCCTTCATTAAACAGCTCTAACGACAGCACATGGCTAGGCGTTTCATCATTCCCTGCCCTGCTGGAAGGCTCTGCAGAAACCGTCCTTGACTGCCCAACAGCAGCTGCCTCGTGAGGCTTGCCTGCATGCTCGCCAATAATAGCCAGCACCTCGGCGCCATATTTCCGCGCCTTGGCTGCACCAATCCCTTTCGTTTGCAGCAGCTCGTCTTCGGTGAGTGGTTTGGCATCAGCCAGTTCCTTGAGCGTTGCATCAAAAAAGAGCATAAACGGCGGCACATTTTCGCGGGCTGCCGTCTCTTTGCGCCACTGCTTCAATGCATCGAACAGCGGCGAAGCCATTCCGCCCTGCCCCGAATCCCTGCGCTTTACCGTTGTCCGCAGACGCTGCATGACCGTCTCCTTGCCTTCCAGAACAGGCAAAGCATTCGTCGTGAGCGAGACGGTCGGATATTGCCCATCGCTCATCCGCAAGTAGCCCTCGGCTACAAGCCAATAGAGCCAATCGGTAATTTCCTTCTCTGGCCAGCTGCTGAGCAGCCCATATGTAGTGAGCGCATCCAGCCTGAACTCCAGCAGCCGTTTGTCGCGTGACCCTTTAAGAACTTTAGCTGCCATCGTCACGCCAAACCGACCGCGCATTCTGCCTACGCAGGAAAGGGCCTTCTGCGCTTCTGACGTTCGATCAACCAGCTCGCTTTTGTCGAGGCAGTTGCCGCATTTTCCGCACGGCTCTACATTTTTCTCGCCAAAATAATCGACGATAAACTGCTGCAGGCAGCGATGCGTCCGGCTATAGTTCATCATCGTATTCAGCTTGGACAGCTGAATCGACTTCCGTTCTGTATCGCCGACGCCCTGCTCGATAAGAAACCGCTGTACCTGCACATCCTGAGGCTCGAACAGCAAAATGCATTCGCTCTCCTCGCCGTCGCGTCCCGCCCGGCCCGCTTCCTGGTAATACGACTCAACGTCGCCAGGCATTTGCCAGTGCAGCACATAACGCACGTTAGGCTTGTCGATGCCCATGCCAAACGCATTCGTGGCGACCATAACGCGCAGTTCATCGAAACGGAAGCGCTCCTGAGTCGTCGCCCGCTCCTCGTCGGACAAGCCGCCATGATATTTGCCTGCGGCAATCCCTTTGCGTACAAGCTGATCATGAACAGACTCTGCTTCTTTGCGCGTAGCCGTATAAATAATGCCCGACTGCTCTTCGCGCTCGGTAATAAACTTCTGCAAAAATTTCTTTTTGTCCGCCCCGCTAATGACCGACAACGATAAATTCGGCCTAGCAAAGCCGCTGACAAAAATATTCGGATCATGCATGCCCAGCATAGCCGATACATCCCGCGCCACCTCGTCCGTTGCCGTTGCGGTAAAGCCTGCAACTAGCGGACGGTTAGCCAGCTGTCCAATCCAGCCTGCCAGCTGGCGATAGCTTGGGCGGAAATCATGCCCCCACTGCGAGACACAGTGGGCCTCATCAATGGCGATCATCGGAATTTCCATCTGCTCGCTAAGCGAGCTGAACATAGGCGCATCAAGCCGCTCTGGCGCCACATACAGCAGCTTGTAATCGCCTCTGAACGCGCTTCGCAGCACTTCGCGGTATTCTACAGCCCCAAGCGAGCTGTTCAAAAATGCCGCTGGAATGCCGAGCCTGTTCAGCGCATCGACCTGATCCTTCATAAGCGATATGAGCGGAGAAACAACAAGCGTCGTTCCATTCAGCAGCAAGGACGGTATTTGGTAACAGACGGACTTGCCTCCGCCAGTCGGGAGAATGGCAAGCGTATCCCGGCCTTCCAGTATTCCTTGAATAATGGCTTCCTGTCCAGGTCGAAACGAGTCATAGCCGTACACCCGTTTCAGCTCGGCTCTAGCTTGCTCCAGCATGCTTCTTTCCCTCCCTTTAGTTTCGCGGGTGAAATATAAGCCCATTATAAGGGTGAAACTTATAATTTCTTATATTTCAAACGGAAAAACCCTGCCAGCAAAGTGTCAGGGTCCTCCCGTACTAAATCTTTTATAAAAGCCAGCTTGCTTTAGCTAAATCCATTAAGCAGTTACGATTTGGATGACAGTTCGAACCGATTGCGCCGATTGATCAAGCGCAGCCTTTTCTTCTGCTGTCAAATCAAGCTCCAGCACTTTCTCAATGCCATCGCCGCCAATAACTGCGGGTACGCCCATGAACAGATCGTCATAGCCATATTCGCCTTCAAGGTAAGCGATAACTGGAATAATGCGTTTTTTGTCCTTCAAAATCGCTTCTGTCATTTGCACAAGCGCTGCAGCTGGCGCATAATATGCGCTGCCGTTGCCGAGCAAATTAACGATTTCGCCGCCGCCAACACGAGCGCGCTGCACGATAGCTTCAATGCGCTCAGCCGGGATCAGCTTCTCAATAGGAATACCGCCAGCGTTGGAATACCGAACAAGTGGAACCATATCGTCGCCATGACCGCCAAGCACGAAGCCGCGAACATCCTCCACGGAAACGTTAAGCTCTTGCGCAATAAATGTGCAGTAACGAGCAGTGTCAAGAACGCCGGATTGGCCGATAACGCGATTTTTAGGGAAACCAAGCGCTTGGTAAGCAACGTAAGTCATAGCATCAACCGGGTTGCTAAGAATAATGACATAAGCGTTAGGGCTTGTTGCCTTTACGTTCTCACAAACGGATTTCACGATACCCGCGTTCGTGTTAACAAGATCGTCACGGCTCATGCCGGGTTTACGGGCAATGCCCGCAGTAATTATAACGACATCGGAATCCTTCGTATCTGCATAGTCAGAAGTCCCGATAATGTTAACATCAAGGCCTTGTACTGGTGTCGATTCAAGCATGTCAAGCGCTTTGCCCTTTGTCGGGTTTTCCAATTGTGGAATATCGACGAGCACAACGTCGCCTAGCTCTTTTTGTGCTGCCATCAGGGCAGTTGTAGCGCCTGTGAAGCCTGCTCCAACAACAGTAATTTTTCTGCGTTTGATTGCCATTGTCTCATTACCTCCAGCCATTGTTGGTTCTAGAAGTTGTTGATAACCTCGTCAGCGAACTCGGAGCATTTCACTTCTTTAGCGCCATCCATCAAGCGGGCAAAGTCATAAGTTACTGTTTTGTTGTTGATCGATGCTTCCAGACCTTTGTAGATCAGGTCAGCCGCTTCCTGCCAGCCAAGGTGCTCAAGCAGCATTACGCCGGAGAGAATAACCGAGCCTGGGTTAACAACGTCTTTATCTGCATATTTAGGAGCTGTACCATGCGTAGCTTCAAAAATAGCATGTCCAGTCAAGTAGTTGATGTTTGCTCCTGGAGCGATACCGATACCGCCAACTTGCGCTGCAAGTGCATCGGACAGGTAGTCACCGTTCAGGTTCAGCGTTGCGATTACGTCGAAGTCAGTTGGACGAGTCAGAACTTGCTGCAAAGCGATGTCCGCAATAGCGTCCTTCACGATCAGCTTGCCAGCCGCTTCAGCAGCTGCTTGTGCTGCATTTGCAGCTTCTGTGCCTTCTGCTTCTTTAATGCGGTCATATTGACCCCAAGTGAAGGTTTGCTCTGCAAATTCTGTTTCAGCTACTTCGTAGCCCCAGTTTTTGAAAGCTCCTTCTGTAAATTTCATGATGTTGCCTTTGTGTACCAGTGTAAGCGACTTGCGGCCATGCTTAAGCGCATATTCAATTGCTGCGCGGGCAAGACGCTGCGAACCTTCTTTGGAAACCGGCTTGATGCCGATACCGGAAGTTTCAGGGAAACGGATTTTGTTAACGCCCATTTCAGTTTGCAGGAAGTTGATCACTTTTTTCACTTCTGCGGAACCTTCTTGGTACTCGATACCTGCATAAATGTCCTCTGTGTTTTCACGGAAAATAACCATGTCAACCAGCTCAGGGCGTTTTACAGGGGAAGGAACACCGTTAAAGTAACGAACAGGACGAAGGCATACGTACAGGTCAAGCTCTTGGCGAAGCGCTACGTTCAGGGAACGGATACCGCCGCCGATTGGCGTAGTCAAAGGACCTTTGATTGCTACGATATATTCACGAATTGCTGTCAGCGTATCAGCTGGCAACCACTCGCCGTATTCATTGAATGCTTTCTCGCCGGCAAAAACTTCGTACCAAGCGATCTTTTTGTCGCCGCCGTAAGCTTTCGCTACAGCTGCGTCAAGCACGCGTTTCGAAGCGCGCCAGATGTCGCGGCCTGTGCCGTCGCCTTCGATGAAAGGAATGATTGGATTGCTAGGAACGTTCAGCACACCGTTGTCGATAGTGATTTTGTCGCCTTCAGTAGGTAATGCGAATTTTTCGAATTGAGCCATTGTTTATAATTCCTCCTTTAATTTGTGTAACGGTACTAAAAGCAGCGCTTAGCGCTCGTCGATTGGAATATATTTCGCGTTGACTGGACCGATATAGTCGGCGCGAGGACGAATCAAGCGATTGTTCTCGTATTGCTCAAGAATATGAGCACTCCAGCCGGAAACGCGGCTAATCGCAAAAATTGGCGTAAATAGATCACGAGCAATGCCTAGTGTCGTATAGACGGAAGCAGAGTAGAAATCTACGTTTGGCTTAAGGCCTTTTTGGCCGGTAACGAGCTCTTCGATCTTGATCGACATTTCATAAAGCTCCAAATTTCCAGTCAGCTTGCCGAGCTCTTGCGACATCTTTTGCAGATGCTTGGCGCGTGGATCGCCGTTTTTGTAAACGCGGTGACCGAAGCCCATAATCTTCTGCTTGTTCGCAAGCGCATTGTTGATATATGGCTCAACATTGGCAAGGGAGCCGATTTCCTCCAGCATAACCATTACCGCTTCATTAGCGCCGCCATGCAGCGGGCCTTTGAGCGCGCCGATTGCCGAGGTAACACCGGAATAAATGTCAGATAAAGTCGCTACCGTTACACGTGCCGCAAATGTAGATGCGTTAAGCTCATGGTCAGCATGCAGCACAAGTGCCTGATCAAGCGCTTTCACTGCAACCTCTTCAGGATCTTTGCCCGTAAGCATGTACAGGAAGTTATGGGCGATGGATACGCCTTTCTTCGGAGCAATTGGATCTTTGCCTTCACGAATGCGAGCGAACGCTGCTACAACGGCTGGCAATTGCGCCTGCAACTTAATCGCTTTCAGCTGATTAGCTTCAGCAGTCATTTCATTAGCCGACTCATCATATAGAGCAAGGCTTGAAATTGCTGTACGAAGTGCCGCCATCGAATTCGTGTCCTTCGGGTACAGCTTAATTTGCTGGATAACGCCTTCAGGAATTGCTGTGTATGCATCTAACTGCTCTTGCAGTTTTGCTAGCTCGGAACGATTAGGCAGTTTGCCATACCATAACAAATAGGCAACCTCTTCAAATGTCGCATTTTCTGCCAAATCATCAATATCTATACCGCGGTATGTCAACACTCCGTCAATAATCGAGCTGATTGACGAAGAAGCGGCGACAATTCCTTCCAGACCTTTAGTTGCTGTCATCGTTCTCTCTCCTTTAGCTTGGAAATTTCACATCGCAAAATATCATTCGAATCCATGTCGTCCGTATAATCATAAATGATTTTGACAACAAAGTGAACAAAAGCACATATAAAAATGCTTTATCAGTAAGAAAGAAAATTGTGATGGGGTTGCTGGCATGTGAAATAACCTCACCTTTCGACACCCTGACAGATCTGGTACCTGCTTATGTAGTTAGATGTAAACGCCTGTCTTCTATCTTAACAGAAAAACAGGCAGAGTACTAACCGATCACGATACAAGCTTTAATAATCGTTTGTAAATAGACGAAACGACCGCTCCCGGCAAAATTCCGGGAAACAGCCGCTGCTTCATTTTTGCTGTTGTTGATTGATGTCGAAATGCCAAGGGCCTGCTGCGCAGCAAGTATTCTTCCCTATAATAGGCTAAAGAAACAAATGGTTTGCAGATTAATGATTTAACTCTCCAAATGATGAGCCTAGATACTGTGGCTGCTGATACGCAAAGGATTGGTTCGCATTTGAACTGGAAATTTGATTGCAAATGCTAGAAATTTGCTGCATTTGCTGCATCGCCTTTTGGTGACCTTGCAATAAGGTTTGGATAATATGGGCCGCTTGATGCTCACGCTGAGCAATTTGCTCCAACTGGGCGGCATTTGCTTGTTCTTGCCTCAGCAGCTGCTGATACATGCCTGACGCTTGCTGTGTTTGCTGCATCAGCTGCTGTAGAAGATGCTCGCATTGGGAAAGCTGTTGGCTAATATTCGTTTGTGAAAACTGATTCATTCGTAAAACCTCCAGATTGTTTAATAAACCGCCTCCTTTAATATGACTTACAAATCCATTTTTATTCCTGATTCGACAAATCTCGAATATCGTGTTTTGCAACCCTAGAAGCTTGCTTTGAATGTCGCCTTACGCATCTTAAGACATTCTTCATCTGCTATGTTAAAATAAATTATTGCAAGGTGAAACGGCTGTTGCCATCCTTTGGCGGCGCGGCGCGTTTCATTCCGAGAAATATAGAGAAAGAATAACGTTAAGTTAGACTTCCTATATTTCAAAAAAAACGGAGGTTCGCTATGAATGAACATCGCATTGGTATTATAGATATAGGCTCCAACTCGGTGAGGCTCGTTGTTTATGAGCGAACAGCACACGGAGCACACCGCGTCATTGACGGGAGCAAACGCCCGGCACGCCTGAGTGAACGAATTGACGAGCAAGGCAATCTATCGGCTGAGGCAATGAGCGAGCTGCTCGGCACACTCAGCCATTTCCGCTTAATTTGCGCCCACAACCGAACGGGAGAAATCCGCGCAGTGGCAACAGCGGCTATTCGCAACGCTTCGAACCGCGTGGTAATTTTGGAAGCGATAAAAGCCGAAACCGGCCTTGATATAGAACTGCTTAGCGGCGAGCAAGAGGCCGCCTTTGGCTTCCTTGGGATGATTAATGCGATGGACCTGGAGGATGGTCTATTAGTCGATATTGGCGGCGGCAGCACGGAGGTATCGCTGTTTCGCGGACGCAAGCTGCAGCATTCCGTCTCCTTTCCTTTTGGCTGCGTAAGCCTGAATCGGCGTTTCGCCTCCAAAGGCATGCTCA
Source organism: Paenibacillus sp. BIHB 4019 (assembly GCF_002741035.1). NCBI lineage: Bacteria > Bacillati > Bacillota > Bacilli > Caryophanales > Paenibacillaceae > Paenibacillus > Paenibacillus sp. BIHB 4019. The sequence continues at coordinate 26,639 of NZ_CP016808.1, forward strand.
GCGACGAGGCGTTGCGCGCGCTGGACAATGCAGCGCTCGAAGCCTTCAAGTCCGTTCCATGGCTCACCAAAGCGCAGGGCCTGCCCATGATTGGCGTCGGGGGCACCGCAAGAGCGCTGGGTAAAATCCATCAAGCGGCGACGAACTACCCTTTTCATCAAACACATAATTATGCGATACCCGGAGGCGACGCCGAAATGGTGTTTGACCAGCTGCGGGCCCTGCCGCTGGACAAACGCAGCAAGTTTCCCGGCCTGTCCAAAGATCGGGTGGACGTTATTGTGCCTGGCTTAGCCGTGCTGCGCCAGCTTTACAAGCTGACTAAAGCTTCAGGCTATATCATTTGCGGTGCCGGATTGCGCGACGGCATTTTTCATGACACACGATTTTCGCAAGAGTCTACTCATCAGGATGTGCTGGGCTTCAGCCTGCATAACATCAGCATGCTTCATCCCGCTGCACCGATGCAGCATGTATCGCAGGTAAATCGGCTTGCTTTGCAATTGTATGATGAGCTGAGAGAACTGCACCAAATGCCATCGCGATCGCGGATTTTGCTTGATGCCGCTTCCAGCCTGTTCCGAATTGGCGCTTCCATTGACTACTACGATTACGCCAAGCATACGTTTTATTTAATCGTCAACTCGCATTTGAATGGATTGTCCCATAAGGAAATTTTGATTACAGCTTCGATCGCATCTTATAAAAGCAAAAGCCGGGCACGTCAGCAGCTCCGTCCTTACAAAGAAATGCTTGTCGAGTCCGACTATGAGTTAATCGGCAGGCTGGGCACGCTGCTGCAGCTCGCCTCAGCGCTTGACCGCAGCGAGACACAGGCGCTAAGCAGGCTGGCCGTCTCTCTTACGCCTGAGCAGCTTAAGCTGCACGCCGTACGTCCTAGCAGCTCGCTGACCGTTGAGCGTCTGGAGGTAGGCGAGCTCGCTCCCGAGTTTTCCAAGCTGTGGAAGCTGACTCCTGTGCTTGAGCTGCCTGATTATATTCAGGCATAGAAATCGTTGCTTTCCTTAAATATTTTCATAAAAAATAACGCGGTGAAAAAGGAATAGAGCTTCCCTTTCCCACCGCGTTTTTCTTTTTTTATACTTGTACTTTCCAGCCGGGGATATGTCTAGCCTCGAATTGACTGCGGAACGGTTTATTTTCATTTTCAACATGAATATAAGTGCCGTTTGACTGCAGCCTCCTAGCTTTGACATTGTCATTCAAATTCAAGCTCAGCATGTTGATGAGCGTCTGGCGCAAATGCGCGTCGTACACTGGACACATCAGCTCCACCCGCTTCATCAGATTGCGCGTCATCCAGTCGGCACTGGATAAATACACTTCCTCTTCCCCGCCATTGTGGAAATACATGACTCTTGCATGCTCCAAATAACGGTCCACAATGCTGATTACCTGAATGTTCTCGCTTCGGCCAGCAACACCAGGACGCAAGCAGCATACGCCGCGGACAATCAAATCGATTTTCACGCCTGCCTGCGAAGCCTCATACAGCTTATCGACCATCTCTTGATTGGAGAGCGAGTTCATCTTCGCAATGACACGGCCCTTCTTACCAGCCGCCACATGCGCGATTTCCCGGTCAATTAGGCGGAACAGCTTCTGCTTGAGATCCGTTGGAGCTACGCCAAAAGCTTTCCAGTCATATGGATCGGAATAGCCCGTCACCTCATTGAACAGCGCCGATGCATCGCCGCCGATTGTCGGATGAGATGTAAACAGGCCGATATCGGTATACAGCGTCGCTGTGCTGTCATTGTAATTGCCTGTGCCCACATGCACATAACGGCGCAGCGTGTCCTGCTCCCGGCGCACGACGAGCAATATTTTCGCATGGGTTTTTAATCCAATCAGACCGTAAACGACATGGCAGCCCGCTTTCTCCAGCTGGCGCGCCCATGCAATATTGCGCTCCTCATCGAATCGCGCCTTCAGCTCGACCACAACGGTCACCTGCTTGCCAGATTCGGCCGCTTCAGCCAGCGCCTGAACGAGCGCTGACTTGCCGCTGACCCGATACATCGTCATTTTAATCGCAAGCACATCCGGATCGGTAGCCGCCTGCAGCACAAAATCATTAACCGCATCAAACGATTCATACGGATGGTACATGAGAACGTCCCGCTGGCGAATCACTTCAAACATGTCGTCCGTGTCGTCAAATTCCATCGGATAGACCGGCTCCATTTTGTCATAACGCAAATGGTCGTAGCCTGGTATTGCCTGAGCGAATTTCATCATAAAGCTTAAATCGAGCGGGCCATCAATTTCGATCAGGTTATCCTCGATTTCCAGCTCATCCTTGAGAATATCCAGCGCATCCGGATGCATGCCGCGAGCAACCTCAAGCCGCACGGAGATGCCCCAACGGCGTTTGCGCAGCTCCTTCTCAATTTCCTCCAGCAAATCCTCGGCATCCTCATTGAGCGTAAAATCTGCATTGCGCGTTAAACGAAACGCATGCACCGCATAAGCTCCATAGCCATTGAAAAGGGTATCGATAAATTGCTCAATTAGATCCTCCAGCAGCACATATTCGCGCTTTTTGCTATTCGGGCGTTCAGGCAGCGGGACAAATCTTGCTAAAATCGAGGGTACCTGCACCATTGCGAATAGCGGGTCTTCATCAGGTGCGGCTTCCGGGTGGCGCAATAAAACAGCTAAATATAATTCCTTTGTATGTACAAGCGGAAAAGGCCTGCTCTGATCGACCGCCATCGGTGTCAGGACAGGAAATACAATTTCATGAAAATACTCCGATACGGCCTTGGACTGCGTCATATTCAGCTCGCTCATTGAACGGATGGCAATGCCTTCCCGTCCCAAGCCGCGCAGCACGTCCCGATAAGATTTATATTGATCATGCACCATTTGATTCGTGCGTTTAATTAATCGTTTCCATAAGCCCGCGGGCGTATAGCCTGTAAAATCAATTTTAGAATAGCCTGCTTTAATTTGCTCTTGAATGCCCGCTACACGCACACTCATAAATTCATCTAAATTACTGGATACAATGGCTAGAAACTTGGCCCGCTCAAGCAGCGGATTGTTTACATCCTGAGCCTCTTGAAGCACTCGGCAGTTAAATTCGGCCCAACTTAAATCTCTGTTAACATAGTGGGACAAATGTTTTGTCATTTTGTGCGCCTCCCTCATATATGCCCCTATTATGCGCTACAACTATTCGTGTCATATTATTAATTTGTAAAGCTAATGTAAACATCTTAGAACTTGCGTATGGAAAAAGATCCTCCGCGTATCCGTTTCTCCAGCCAGTGCAGCATGATCTGCTGATAAAAGGAACGGGTAAACGGCAGCAGAAAGGTCAGACCGATGATATCGCTGAAAAAGCCGGGGATCAGCAGCAGCAAACCGCCAGCCAGCACACATAGACCCTCCAGCAGCTTTCGTCCGGGTATTTGGCCCTGCTGCAGCTGAAGCTGCGCTTCTGCCCACACTCTGCGTCCCTCCGCCAGCGTCAAATACGCACCGACCATACTGAACAAAACGATGAGCCCAAACGTCTTCCACCCGCCAAGCCAGCTGCCCACTTGCACGATGCCCCAAAACTCAATCAAAGGCAATATAATCAATGCTGCGATGAGCCATTTTTTCATTATAAATTCCTCCCGTCCTGTTTATGCTGGCAGAAGCCGTCACCATTTAGCTTGTTATCTGCCTCATTAAATCATACAGCGCGGGGAGCCCTTTGTCCAAACGCATAGGCCGCCACTCCTTATTTACCCACACATGCTTGGTTCCTCCCGTAACGAGCCGCTCCCCCGGAAGGCTTTCCTGCTGCGCGTAAAAAGCGGGCTTAAACGACGCCTCATCCACTTTGCGAATTTCCGATTCAAAGGATAAACGCACGGAAGTGAAGTCCGATATGCGCGTGCAAATAAGCAGTGTGTCGTCATAACGTGCCGGCAAAGCATAATGGCAATGCAAATCGATGACAGGCAGCAGCATGCCGCTTTGTTCAATTGATTTGTAGTCAAAGCCTGCCGATCGTATCAGCTCGGTGCGCCCAATTTCAAACCAGTTCAAATAGTTCGTGTGAAACACAACCCCCATTTGATCCGTTTCCTGATAACGGACGCGCAGCGGATGCGCGAACCATCCAGACAACAGGCTGCTCATCTTGTAAACCTCCCTTTAAGTTCAACAAAAGCGACGGTGAAATCACCATCGCTTGTTGTTGCTCTGTCTATACGAGCAGAGAATATTAAGTTAAGGTGAAACGGCCGAAAGCCGTCCTCTGGCGGCGCATGGTGTTTCAGTCCGAGAAATATAGAGAAAGTATGACGAAATCATATACTTTCCTACATTTTTAAAAATTATACAGACTTGGATTGGCCGGAATAAATAACGCCTGTTTCGCCGTAAAGCGTAACTTCCATGCCATCTTCCAAAATAGTTGTAGCATTAGAAATGCCCAGAATAACTGGAATTCCGAGGTTGATGCCACAAACAGCCGCATGGCTAGTAATGCCGCCTTGCTCCGTTACGACAGCAGCCGCTTTCTCGAATGCAGGCATATATTCTTTATCGGTCGATACGGTTACCAGAATCGAACCTTGTTTTGTTTTTGCAATAGCTTCTTCAGGCGTGCGGGCAACGACTACTGTACCAGTAGCTGTTTGGCTGCCGATGCCTTGTCCATTTGCCAGAAGCTCGCCAATGTGGTGAATTTTGATCAGGTTTGTTGTTCCGGAGCGGCCTACTGGCACACCAGCCGTAATAACGATTGTATCGCCAAGAGCAAGCAAACCAGTGCTAAGTGCGCCAGTTACTGCATTTTCGAACAAACCGTCTGTGGAATCAACTAGAGCGCCTTTAACTGGAATAACGCCCCATACAAGTGCCAAGCGACGCATTACCGTCTCTTCTGTTGTTACCGCAATGATCGGCGCTTTCGGACGGTATTTGGATACCATACGGGAAGTGAAGCCGCTTTGCGTCGAAGTAACGATCGCTTTCGCTTTCAGGTCAAATGCGGAATTAGCAACCGCTTGGGAAATTGCTTCCGTTACGCTTGTTTGCTGTGCATTCGCTTGTTTCGTGAAAATTTCACGGTATTCAAGAGCCGATTCTGCACGCTCAGCGATACGAGCCATCGTTTGTACCGATTCAACTGGATATTTACCAGCAGCTGTTTCGCCGGAAAGCATGATCGCATCTGTACCGTCGAAAATCGCGTTCGCAACGTCGCTCGCCTCAGCACGAGTCGGACGCGGGTTGCGCTGCATCGAATCCAGCATTTGTGTTGCTGTAATAACGGGCTTGCCAGCGCGATTACATTTTTGAATCATCGATTTTTGTACGAGCGGTACTTCTTCTGCTGGAATTTCAACGCCAAGGTCGCCACGGGCAACCATCAGGCCGTCGGAAACTTCCAAAATTTCATCAAGGTTGTCTACACCTTGCTGGTTCTCAATTTTAGAAATAATTTGGATATGACCCGCGTTGTGGCGCTCCAGAAGCTCACGAATTTCCAAAACATCGCTTGCTTTACGCACGAAGGAAGCCGCGATGAAATCTACGCCTTGCTCGATGCCGAACACGATGTCGTTCGCGTCTTTCTCAGTAATACCAGGAAGCGAGATGTTTACGCCTGGTACGTTAACGCCCTTCTTGCTTTTAATTTGACCGCTGTTGACGATGCGGCAAATGATTTCTGTTCCTTGCACCTCTTCAACCGTCAAGCCAATTAGGCCGTCATCGATCAAAATGGTCGAACCAACCGAAACGTCGTTAGGCAGATCCGTATAAGTAATCGGAATACGCGTTACGTCGCCAAGAATTTCTTCTGTTGTCAAAGCGATTTTCTCGCCTTGCACCAGTTCAATTGGCTCTTCTTTCAATTTGCCCAGACGAATTTCCGGACCTTTCGTATCAAGGAGAATGGCAGTTGTTTTGCCGAGTTCGATATTTGCTTGACGAATATTCTTGATGCGGTTACCGTGCTCTTCAAAATCGCCGTGGGAGAAGTTCAGACGAGCGACATTCATGCCCGCTTGAATAAGCTTCTTCGTGTTTTCAAGTGATTCGCTGGATGGTCCGATTGTACATACAATCTTTGTTTTGCGCATGTTTAGTTTTCCTCCGTTATATTGCCTGCTTGAATGGTAGGCCTTGCTAGTTGATCTTCTTTTAAAAATATAAGAATTTATAAGTTGTTCACATATAAATAGGCTTATATTTCTCGGAATGAAACGCGCTGTGCCGCCATAGGACGGCGAAAGCCGTTTCACCTTGACCACAACTTAAATTACACGATTACGGGCAGCTTGTACAGTATAAAATATTTGTAAACTATACCTGCGCCGATTCCGGCTGTGCTGCTTTCTCGGTGCTTGGTTCTCCGCCTGCTGCCGCTGCCTCGGAAGGCTCGTCTGCCAGCTCAACGGTTTGCTGTTCTTCTGCCAGCGTCTGCTGGGCAATTTGGAACTTGCCGATTTTGCGGAATTTGCTGTAGCGGTCCTCTTTCAGCTCTTCCGGCGTCATGGCGCGCAGCTCCTGCAAATGGCTCCACAGCTTGGTCTTCAAGTGCTCTGCTGTAAAATCAAGATCACGATGCGCACCGCCCTGCGGCTCCTCTACAATGTCCTCGATGACTTCAAACGCGAGTAAATCTTTGGCTGTAATCTTCATCGCTTCCGCCGCCTGATCAGCTTTCGATGCATCCTTCCAGAGAATCGAAGCTGCTCCATTCGGCGAAATTGCTGAATAAATCGCATTTTCCAGCATGAGCACCCGGTTGCCTACGCCAAGCGCAAGTGCGCCGCCGCTGCCGCCTTCGCCAATAACGACGCATATGATCGGCACGCCGAAACCAGCCATCTCCCGCAAATTACGGGCAATTGCTTCCGATTGGCCCCGTTCCTCAGCAGTATTGCCAGGATAAGCGCCTTTCGTATCAATAAAAGTAATAATGGGGCGATTAAATTTATTAGCTTGCTGCATGAAGCGCAGCGCCTTGCGGAAACCTTCCGGGTGGGGACTTCCGAAGAAGCGGGCGATGTTGTCGCGCGTATCCTTGCCGCGCTGGTGTCCGACAACCGTTACCGGTACCCCGTTCAGCTTGGCAAGTCCGCCTACGATAGCCAAATCATCGGCAAACAGGCGGTCGCCATGCAGCTCGATGAAATCGGTAAACACCGCCTGAATGAAATCCAGCGTCGTTGGACGCTGATGGTGGCGCGCTACATGCATTTTTTGCGCAGGGGTCAGCTCCTGGTACATTTCCTGTTCCAGCTGCTTGCAGCGCTCCTCAAGCCGGGCAATTTCCTCGGAAAAATCCATGCCATTGCCCGCCGCGAGCGTTTCCAGCGTCTTTATCTTTTCCCTTAAATCACTGAGCGGTTTCTCGAACGGAAGCTCACCCGCCATTAGACAATCCCTCCCCTGCGGTATGCATATCAAGCAGCTTGGTCAGCATATGCTTCATGTCGTTACGGTGTACAACCATATCAAGCTGGCCATGCTGCAAATTGAATTCCGCCGTCTGGAAGTTGTCCGGCAGCTTCTGGCGAATCGTCTGCTCGATTACAATGCGGCCTGCAAAGCCTACTAATGCGCCAGGCTCGGCCAAATTGTAGTCGCCAAGACTTGCGAAGCTCGCCGAGACGCCACCCATCGTTGGATCGGTGAATACCGAGATAAACAAGCCGCCCGCTTCATGAAGCTTGGAGAGCGCTGCGCTTGTTTTCGCCATTTGCATAAGGCTCAGGATGCTTTCCTGCATGCGTGCGCCACCCGATGTCGAGAAAATAATAAGCGGCAGGCGCTTGTCAAGCGCCGCTTCTACAGCCCGCGTTATCTTTTCACCTACGACCGAGCCCATGCTGCCGCTGAAAAAGTCAAAGCTCATGACAGCGACAACGACAGGAAGACCGCCGATAGTTCCTTCGCCGGTAACAACTGCTTCACGCAAATTCGGATTTTTAGCCAGTTGCTGCTCCAGCTTGCTTGCATAACCAGGGAAACCAAGCGGATCTTCCGATACTAGGTCAGTATCGTATTCCGTCAGCTGTCCTTCATCAAGCGTCATAGCAATGCGCTCCCAAGCCGAAAGGCGGAAGTGATAGCCACAGGAGGAGCAGACCTTCAGATTCTTCTCCAGCTCTTTGCTGTATTGAATCGTTCCGCACCGCGTACACTTATTCATCAGTCCTTCTGGAATGTCGCGTTTAGGGCGCTCCGAAGGTACTGTCGCGTATTTCTTCTTCGTAAACAAGTCCTTAATTTGCACGTATGACACCTCTCAAGGCGCAATCGAATAAGGGAATCCATTACGGCTGAAACAAGGAGTTAAACACTTCTTGAACTTCCTCCAGCTCACCCGACGGCACCAATATTTCAAATTGCTGTTTAGACAGATTGACTGGACGGATCTTCACGAGAAATCCTTCTTCCGTAAGCCGTTTCTTGATATTCTCTGCGATTTTTGCTGTTGGCGCGATATAAATGACCGTCCACATTATGGTACCTCCTGAAAACTTTGCTACGGGCAAAGTTTACATCTTAAACATAGCTAAGTCCCGTTAACAGGTCATATGATCTTATAATAGTATCATAATCATGGGGAATCGGGCAAATGGTATTGCTGCGCTTTCGGGTCCTGATGTGCAATTCTTGCCGATGCGGCCGCCGCAAGTCCCGCAACGAGATCATCGAGGAACACATGAATATGCCGCCCTTTTATATTAAGCTGATTAATAATGCCAGGCTTCACTTTATCCAAATAACCAAAACTCGTCAAGCCGATCATCCCGTACACGTTCGTAATGCCAAGCGCCAGCGTCTCATCTACCCCATACAGCGACTCGTCATTTTCCATAATCGCCTGCAGCGGTTCAGGCAATAGCTTGCGCTCCGCCAGCTCGTCTAAAGCGATGCCCGTATACAGCACATACTGCACCTCGCGCTTGCCTAGTACAGCCCGAACGCTGTCCTCGCATTCCTTCATGCTTAAGCTCGCATTGTAAGGACGCTGCAGCGTATACACAATCTCAGCGATATCATCGACCTTCACTCCGCGCTTGCCCAGCCACGCTTCAATCTTGGATGTCGAAGCCATGTCCATCCCTCCCATGCTTGTACGCTGTTATGCAGCGTAAGCAGCGGCAATGCGGCTTTCGGGGCCCTAATAACGATGCTGCCTTTCGCGGAAGCTGTATCCCCATAGCCCGCAAGCAACAGCTGACCTCCCGCATTTCTCCGCTTGTATCCCTAAATGTATGCGGATAACGAAAGATATGTGCATCATTTTGAATTCGCTTGCGCAAGAGGTCGCAGGGTGAAAACTTAGAAAGCGGAGAGAACGAAATAAGAGAAGAAAGCCAGAAATACGAGGAAACGAGGATAACGAAGCAAGAGAAATAAGAGAAATGAGCAGCATGGGCTTGAAAATAGGGCTGGCCTCCGCTGTAGACAGCTAAGGCCAGCCCTATGAGTGATCGCTTCGCCATATTTAAGCTTCGCGATTATTAAGTGAAATCAAACCGTCTAACCTCAAAACGTCTAACCTTTGCAGGAGCCTTGTCTGTCTGGCTATGAACTCCTGTAATTTATGCTTGCAACGTATGCTGCTTGCTCCTATTTGACAACGACAGCCCCTTCGCCGAATAACTGCTCAATCTCGCCGAACAATTCCGGTGACGGCTTGACGCGGTAGCTGTCGCTAAGGGCGATCAACTTCTGTTCACGTTCGTAGAACAGAACGGTGTCCAGCTGGCCGGGGTGCTCGGCCAGCAGCTGCTTGAGCCGCTCCAGCGCGGCAAGCTGCTCGCGCGCGGCTGCGAGCTTGATGTAAACCCGCTGGCGCTTACGCCCAGCGGGTTCCTGCCGCGGTGCCCGCGGCGACTGCTGCTGCGCTTCGCCTGCAGCAGCAGTGCCGGGCCCGCGGCCCGCCGGGGCGGCTGGCGCTGCCGCCCCGCCCTTGCCCTGCCCGGACGGCTTCGCCTGTCCGGGACCGGGCCACGCGCCTCTCGCGGCGCGGGCTTGCGCTTGCCGTTGCAAGCGCTGCGCCTGCTCTGCGAGCGGCGCCCCTGCCGCAGCAGCTCCGCCTGCAAGCGGCACAACATCCTCCAGGATGAGCTTAAACTCCTCATCCTGATGCTGCACGGTCGCCTGCACAATGGCGAGGCCGCCCTTTTCCAGCTTGTCCGCGCAGCGTTTCCACACTGCCGGGAACACAACGGCTTCGACGCGGAGGATGCGATCCTCCAGCTCTAGAAACCCCATCGCATTGCCCTTCTTGTTCGTGAACGGCTTCAGCGACACAATATGCACCGCCGCTACCGCCGGCGCGCCTTCCGCGCTATCTGCCAGCTCGAACAGACGGTCGAGCCCGAGCGGCGCAAGCTGCTCCTCCACTGCGTCGAGCGGATGCCCTGACAAATACATGCCGAGCAGCTCGCGTTCAAACTCCAGCTGCTCAGCTGTTGAGAACGGCCTGATGTCCGGCAGCTCCACATCCCAGTTCTGCACCTCATCAAAGCCGAACAGCTCGATCTGCAGTTCGGCGCGCTCCTTGCGCCATTTCACCGCCGCTTCGACCGTCTCCTCCAGGGCACCGAGCAATTGCGCCCGGTGCCCTGGCAGCGAGTCGAAGGCGCCAGCCTGGATAAGCGATTCCAGCACGCGCTTGTTCACGACGCGCAAATCGACGCGGCGGCACAGGTCAAGCAAGCTTTCAAACGGCTTGTCCGCCCGCTCCTTGCGCAGCGCTTCAATCGCCTGCGTACCGACATTTTTCACCGTCGCCAGCCCAAAGCGCACGGCCCCTTCAACCGGCGTGAACGTCACTCCGCTCTCGTTGACATCGGGCGGCAGCACCTGAATGCCCATTCGGCGGCATTCATCGACGTATTCCGCCGTTTTCCGCTGGTTGCCGTTCACGGATGCCAGCATCGAAGCCATAAAGGGAACCGGATAATGCGCCTTCAGCCATGCCGTCTGAAATGCAAGTACGCCATAAGCAGCCGCATGCGCCCGCGGGAATCCATAGTCTGCAAAACGCACGATCATATCGTAAACGAGATTCGCCTCGTCCTCGCTGTAGCCCTGCGTCACACTGCCCTTCACAAAATGCTCCCGCTGCTCATCCAGCACCTCGCGCTTTTTCTTCGAAACGGCACGGCGCAGCAAATCCGCTTCGCCCAGCGAGAAACCGGCCATGCTGGAGGCAATCTGCATAATTTGCTCTTGGTACACGATAATGCCATACGTATCGGATAAAATCGGCTCAAGGGATGGATGAGGATATTCCACCTGCACCTCGCCATGCTTGCCTTGAATATATTTCGGAATAAATTCCATCGGACCCGGACGGTACAAAGCAAGAACCGATACGATATCCTCGAACTCCGATGCCTTCAAATCCCGCAATACGCGGCGCACGCCGGAAGACTCCAATTGAAAAATGCCCGTCGTCTCGCCGCGGCCGAGCATCGCATACGTTTCGGGGTCATTGTCGGGAATCGTGCGGAAATCAATCTCCTCGCCATACTGCTCCTTTACCCAATTCAGCGTTCGCTCCAAAATCGAAAGGGTACGCAGTCCCAGAAAGTCCATCTTGAGCAGCCCAATGGCTTCCAGATGCTCCATCGAATATTGGGTTAAAATAGCCCCTTCGCCGCCCGCTTGCAGCGGCACATACTCCGTCAGCGGCTCGCTGGCAATGACAACACCAGCCGCATGCGTAGAAGCATGGCGCGGCATGCCCTCTACCTTAAGCGCCATATCCAGCATCGCTGCCGTCTTCGGCAGGCGCTCCGCCGCCTCGCGCAGTCCCTCAGTCGTCCGCAGCGCCTCGGCAAGCGTAATGCCGAGCTGGCGCGGAATGAGCTTCGCCGCGCGATCCACCTCGGCAAACGGCACATTCATCGCGCGTCCGACGTCGCGGACCGCCGCTTTCGCCGCCATGGTGCCAAACGTAATAATTTGGGCAACATGCCCTTCGCCGTATTTTTGGGCGACATAGGCAATGACTTCATCCCGGCGCTCATCATTAAAGTCGATATCAATATCGGGCATCGATATGCGCTCCGGATTTAGAAACCGCTCAAAGAGCAGCTTGTATTTCAGCGGATCTACATCGGTGATTTTCAGTGCATAAGCAACCAGGGAGCCGGCTGAAGAGCCCCGTCCCGGGCCTGTACGAATGCCCTGCTCATGGGCAAAACGGATAAAATCCCAGACGATAAGAAAATAATCGCTAAAGCCCATTTTTTCAATGACAGACAGCTCATAGGCTAACCGCTGCTCCGCCTGCTGGCGGAAGTCCGGCTCCTGCGTCCACTCTGGCAGCAGGCTGTATCTTGCAAGCAGTCCTTCGCTGCATAGCTGCTGCAAATACCCTGCTGAGCTTGCTCCCTCTGGCACGGGATGAAATACCGGAAGCGGCGCCCGTCCGAAAGCCAGCTCAAGCGTACACTTATCCGCGATAACTGCCGTATTTGCAATAGCCTGAGGCACATGGTGGAATAGGGCCTCCATCTCCTCCCCGCTCTTTAAATACATTTGGTCCGTCTGCATTTTCATACGGTCCTCGTCATCGACGGATTTGCCTGTCCCAATGCAAATGAGCACATCCTGCATTTCTGCATCAGCCGCAGTCATATAATGGACATCGTTCGTAACCGCCAGCTGAATGCCGGTTTCCTGCGCCAGCCCAATCATCGCTGCATTCACTTTTTTCTGCTCCAGCAAATGATGATCCTGAAGCTCCAAATAAAAATCATCGCCGAAAATGTCCCGGTACCGCTGTGCCGCCTTGCGCGCTTCATCGGGCCTGTCATGCAGCAAATGCTGCGAAACTTCGCCTCCAAGGCAGGCACTCAGGCAGACGATGCCTTCCGCATGCTTCGCCAGCATTTCCGGATCGACGCGCGGACGATAATGAAAGCCTTCCAAATGGGCAATCGAGCTCAGCTTCATGAGATTGCGATAGCCTGTTTCATTTTTGGCAAGCAAAATTAAATGATAGATCGGGTTTTCCTTACGCGAGCCTTTCTCAAACCGCGAGCTTGCGGTCATATACATCTCACAGCCTACAATCGGCTTAATACCATGCTGTTGGCAGGCACGGATGAACGGAATGGCTCCATACATGACGCCATGGTCCGTAAGCGCCAGCGCCTTCATTCCCAGATCGGCAGCGCGGGCTGTCAAATCGCGAATCCGTGCCGCGCCATCAAGCAAGCTATATTCACTATGAACGTGCAAATGCACGAATGGCGACTCTTTAGCGGTCATTGCGCCTCGCCCCCTCAGGTGTTCCATCTCTATTTGTCTATTTTATCATAATCGCCACGGCACCGCCCATACAATGATAATAGGAGCCGGACGGGCTCCACTTGGCGAAGAGAGCGGGTGAGCGAAGTGAATTATTTTTTGATGAAGGCAGGGCTCGATTTCTTTATTGCCTTTGGCGTCGTATTAGGCGGCTCAATGCTCGCTGGCATTGGATCGGTTTTTCTGCTGATGCCCCCCACCTCCATGATGGTCAACACAGCGGCAAATTTAAAAATATGGGCTATAGTAGCCGCAGTAGGCGGCTCCATTGATCCAATGCGCGTCATAGAAAGCAACATTATGGAGGGACATCTGTCCCCGGCGGCACAGCAGGTTGGCTATATTATCGCTGCTTTTCTCGGGGCTCATATGGGCACGGAGCTTGTCAGGCTCATTTGCAAAGGGACGGGCTAAGCGATGCGGCTGCCCCCGTTTGAGCGATATATTAAAGGGCTGCAAATGTTTGGCATGCTTCTGCTCGGCATGGTTGTCGGCGCGGTCGTTTACAACTCCCTCTACCAAGCACAATTTGAGGCGCTTGTCAGTCTCAAAAGCGAGCTCGAAATTCAACTGGAGCAATACGAGCAGGACATTGGCAATCTTAAGGAGTTCAAGCATCAGCACACGGTCATCAAGAGCATTTTGCCGAGAATTGAGCTGGAGGCCGGGCAAAACGCAGGCCGTCCGCAGCTGGATAAAATGACAGAGGCTGAGCTGATTCGGCGGATCAAAGCCGATCTGTCCGTTTTTATCGGGCAAAGCATCTACGAGATTGATTCCAATGCGCAGTTTGCAAGGAAGCTTTTGAGCAAGAGAGTTTACAACGGAGTACTGGAGAAGGATTACGAGGTCGAGGTCAAAACGATGCTTGTCGTCGATAATGTGCTGCAGCTGTGGGTTAAAGTCCGCCTGCATGATCGCGGACCGAGCTAGAAGCGTGGTGAAACAGAGGCTGCGCTGCATGAAAAGCTTGGCTTCCGATCGCCATTACCCTTGAATTTCTATAAATATACCCGCTAAAGGGGGAAATTCAAGGGTAAAAACGAACGCTGACGCTTCTCCAGCTCAACCTTTTCATTCCGCTTCGCCTTTTCACCACGCTTCTAGTCATTTATTAAAAAAAGCAGTGCAGCGTAAAGACACCCGCTGCGCTGCTTCTGTTTATGTCCCTATTCATGCTACAATAGCAGCAGAAATGCGGAATAGAGCCCAATCATTCCGCTTGCAAAGGAGCTGCTTTAGAACGAATGGATTCACTGCTGCAATATTTATTCGCACCCGTCATCTTCCTCACCCTGCTGCTGACCGTTATTTTCAGCTACAGATCCCGCAGAGCAGCTGATGGTGCAAAGCGTATGCTGTACGGGGCCAGAATGAATATAAGCATGGGCGTCATGCTCATATTTATTGCCGGCGTTCAGCTGTTTCTGTCCAATGAATCCACTGTGCGCATCGTTATCGGAGCGCTATTCATGGTCATTGGCCTATTCAATCTTTTCGCTGGACTGCGCAATCTCAGCATGCTGCGCACGACGCGACGCTAAAAAAAAGGCAGCGGCGAACGCAGCGCTATTACAGCTTTGCTCCGTTCACTCCGCTTGCCTTTTTTTCAGAGCGGCCGCTCTGGTTGCTTTATGTTTATGGATCAATCATTTGGGCTGACATCATCGCTTTCGCTGCCAGCCCGTTTCGATCCCTCACTTCAATTTCCAGCTTCGTTGATTTGCGGCTCATCTCCATCGCCCGCGGTATAATCGTTATTTCACTGTCCATTTCTACTGGCTTTACAAAATAAGTCGTCATGCTTTCGAGCAAATAATCACGTTTCCCCGTCTCGCGAATCATTCTCCTGCCAGCCTGCGTCATAAGCGTAACGAGCACGCCTTCCGATATCATCCCAAGCGAGCCTGACATTTGCGGCGTTACGACCCCTTTATAAACAAACTCGCCAGCCGCATCTTCACTCGCCATAAATCTGGACCACATTAAATCATCGAACGTTTCGCCCGATTCCGGCTGTTTGCCCGCAAACCGCAGCGCATCAATCACCTGCTGGCGGCTAATGACACCAAGCAGCTTGCGATGCCGATCAACGATAGGCAGCAAATCAATCCCTTCCGCCGCCATCGTATGAGCTGCGGATGTAACGGTAATATTCGGTGCTGCCGTAATCGGATGGCGGGTCATCAGCTTATCGACGGTCTGCTCATCCAGTGCGCCGGAGGCATCCTTTGCCGTCATCATCCCAATGACTTTGCCGCGGTCATCCACCACGGGAAAACGTGAATAACCTGTTCTGCGCCGCAGTTCCTTGAAGCTGCCTGCCGTGTCTCCGGGATGCAGCACATCCGCTGGTCTGCTGAATGTAACCAAATCTTCAATCAGCATCACTTTTCGCTTAATGAGACGGTCGTACATAGCGCGGTTAATCATGGACGCAACGGTAAACGTATCGTATCGCGAAGAGAGAATAGGCAGCCCCTTCTCATCCGCAAGCGCTTTAACCTCTTCGCTCGTCTCGAAGCCGCCTGTAATAAGCACGCCCGCTCCTTGCTCCAGCGCCCGCTTATGCGCACCGATCCGGTTGCCGACAATAAGCAGGCTGTCTTCATCGATATAACGCAGCATAGCATCGAGCTCCATAGCGCCGATAACGAACTTATGCAGCGTTTTTTCAAGGCCGGATGCGCCACCAAACAGCTGGCCTTCTACAATTTCCGCTACTTCGCCAAACGTAAGCTGGTCGAGCGCTTCTTTTCTTTTACGGTCGATGCGCACCGTCCCAATTCGTTCCTTTGTGCTGACGAGTCCGGTTGCTTCCGCTTCTTTAATGGCTTTATAGGCTGTTCCTTCACTGACTCCCAGCGTTTTTGCAATCACTCTGACCGAGATTTTCGTTCCGATCTTCAGCTCTTGAATATGTGCAAGAATCAGCTCATGCTTGGTGCTGGTCTCTGAACCGGAACCGACTTTAGACACACCTGTACCTCCCTCTGGCTTTCAACACTGCTGGCTAACTATTAATGCTTTCATTATACCAATCCACCATAACGGCGGCGACCTTAAGTTTCGCGTCTATTTCCTTGCCCTGCTTGTCCACAAAACGATATTTATCGAACACAGGCTGCAATACGCCTTTGCTTAAAGCTGTACTCATGCCTTCAATAATGAAAGCTTGCCAATCGTAAACAATCGGTACCGAATAACGCAATTGATAAGCAGGCACATCCGTCATCTTAACCGATTGCTGCGGAATTTCTTCGTAAACGGTGGAAAATAAAATCGTGGCCTTCTCGCTATAAGGGCGAGACGCCGCTTCCGATTCCAAGCTGATACGATATTCAACCATTTGTGAATGAGGCTCAACCCGGCAGCGCAAAATACCATGCGCAAGCAGCAGTTTCTCTTTTTTGTGAAAAATCGTATAGCTCAAACGCACGTGGAATCGCACTTGACAGTAATGCAGCTGAACTTTGCGGAAAAACTCAAATTCTTCTACCATCTCCCAATCTCCTTGTAAAAAGAACCTTTTAAGTAAAAAGAAGTTTAATAAGGACCATTTTACATAATTATAATAAAGTCGGGTATTTCCGTCAATGACTTTAGTCATTATATTTAATAGGTTCTATAGAACGTTGTTGGTTGGCATCTAAAGCTCTATCTTTAGGCTGAGGTGAACAATTTGAGTAAATTTGCCCGATACATAGGAGATAACATCCGCACACTGCGCAAAATGAGAGGCCTTAGCCAAGAGCAGCTGGCGCTCAGAGCGGACATTAATGCTTCGTATATGGGGCAAGTCGAGCGAGGAGAGAAAAGTCCTACCGTCGATGTTCTCGGCAAAATTGCTGCAGCGCTCGACTCTCCGCTGGAACAGCTTGTTCATTTGGATGCTTCGCAGCAGACAAGCCCAGAAGACAATAGTTACGCCGACAAAATCGCCCATCAATTACATGGACTAACCGTCAAAGAACAAGAAGCGGTTTACAAATTCGTAAAGCAGCTCGTCCAGTTCAAAGAATTGGATTAATGTTTGAAAAACAAATAAGGCTCAGCGACCTTCGCTGGGCCTTATTTGTTTTTGTTTCGCTTTTGCTAGCTAGCCCCGCGCGCGCCGCCCGGCAACAACCTGCTGCAGCTTGCGCTCAAGCGCCCGGCTTTTGGCCCGTTTAATGCGCTGCATCTGCTGCCGCCTCGCTTCGCCTTGCATCAGCGCATCGATTTGCGCCGCCACAATGACAAGCGAGAACACCAGCCAGACGATGCCAAATAAGCTTGTCCCGCTCCATGGAGCGCCCAAATCCAGTCTGGGCACCCCGTAGACTAGCATCGCTACCGCAGCTAGCAAATATAATACATGACGGCTCCTGCCTTTTCTCATATCCCTCAGCTCCTCTGGTAGCACTCCTCACATTATATGAAGCAAGGACGAGGGATATGACCGCCGGCGTTAATCAACGATGGATTTTAGCACATCGGACATAATGCGGTTTATGTCCTCAAACACGATGGAGAAGCGGCGCTCAGCCTCCATCAAGCCGCTAACGAGCGGATTTAGCGAAATGACCTCATACAGCTTGTTCAGCGTATCCATATCGACCGCGGAAGGTTCCTCGCCCGCCATCATTTTCTGCTGCAGCTCGTTTTGGCGCTCGCGAAAATCATCAAGCATCCGTTTTGCATCTGGATCAGCATCTGCAGCCCGCTTTGCCTCTTTGAGCAAGCGCGCTTCCTCGCTGTCCTTTAACGCTTTGGCCAGTTCATACGTTTTGTCGTAAACATTCATGGCTTTTCCCCTCCATTATTTGCGTGAACAGCTGTTAGTATCTAATCACCAAGGGATAGATGTCCTCATATGATGAATTAATTCGTGCAAAACACCCAGCGGCTGTTACCCGCTTGCCGGAATCCTCCTGCTTGGAAGGAGATTTACGATGCTCAAATCGAAAGTAGCCGTCCAGGTTATCAGCTCAGGCATGCTCGCCGAGGATACGCTCATGCTGGGCGAAGCCTATATGAAACAATGGAAAATCCCTCAGGGCCAGCCTGTAGCGATGACCTTCGGCTCACTTAAGCAACATGTCAAAGTATTGCCCGTCACACGTTATGACGGCATTCGAATTAGCCAAAGTCTAGCACGCAAGATGGGCATTTCGAATGGAGCTACCTTAAGAATCAACTATAAATCCGGATCAGCGACGCTTTCACTCGGCCCGCTTATCGGTATTCTGATCAGCAGGGATTATCCAGGGACGCCAGATAAGCCATTTGGCTCGATCACCATGTTCTGCAAGGAGTTGGTTGACGGCTGCGCTGCACAGGGCGGGCATGTGTGTTTTTTCACCCCCGGCCAATTATCTGGCGGGCAGCAAACCGTGGAAGGCTGGATTTATGCGGGCGGCTGGCAAAGAGCGTCGCTTCCCATTCCAAATGTCATTAACAATCGACTAACTTCCCGAAAACTAGAGAACAAACCCAGCGTACAACATTTTTTCAAAGAAGTAAAATCCAGGTTTCAGACCACTGTTTTCAATGAAAAGTTTCTCGATAAAACGGAAGTTTTTGAAGCGCTCAAGAAGGACGAATCCGCCATTCGCTATTTGCCAGAGTCTTATTCACTGCGCAGCTTTGCCACCTTTAAAGCCATGTGCAGCAAACACGCCAACATCTTTTTGAAGCCTGTCACAGGAAGCCTTGGCAAAGGGATCATTCGAGTATCAAAGACTGAAACGGGCGGCTACCAGGCCCAATTTACGACAACGACAGGCTCGCGCAAGCAGCTTTATCCAAACCAGCTTAAAGTCTATTCCGCCATCTCTGCAAAAATGAAAACCGTCCGCTACCAGGTGCAGCAAGGCCTCCAGCTGATTGAAATCCAGAAGCGGCCCGTCGACTTCCGGGCGCTCGTACAGAAAAATGTCAGCGGAAAATGGAAAATCACTTCGATTGTAGCCCGAACAGCTGGCGGTCAGCATTTTGTTTCCAACCTCGCGCGGGGCGGCACATTAAGTACGGTTAGCGAGGCCATTTCCAAATCCAACTTGACGAGCGGCCGAGCGGATACTTCGAGTAGGCTGCAGCATGCAGCGCTCCTCATTGCCAAAGGAATTGAGACGCATATTCCCGCCCACTTCGGTGAGCTCGGCATCGATCTGGCTATTGATACGAGCGGCAGGGTATGGCTGCTGGAGGTCAACTCCAAGCCTTCCAAAAATGACAATACGCCGCTGAATGACAACAAAATTCGTCCCTCAGTTCGCATGGTTATTCAATATTCCCGTTTTTTATCGGGCTTCTAGCGGAGGCGCCTATGACAGCAGAAGGCATGACGATCGGATTATATGTTGCTTCCATTGAGATGCATGCCACGCAGGAGGAGCCGCGGCTTCCAGAGCCCGCCTTTTACAAGCAGCTTGCGGAAACCGCTAGAAGGAAAAAAATCGACTTTTACGTCTTTTCTCCCTCCGAATTTAATGAAGATAACGGTCAGCTTCAGGGCTATCGCTTTCTGAATCAAAGATGGGAGAAGGGCTTCTGCAGGCTGCCCGATATTATTTACGATCGGCGCTTTTGCAAAAACACGGAAGAGCAGCTTGCTTGTCGCAGCGCCCTGCAAGCTATTGCAGCGTGCAAGCCGCATATCATTTTGAACGGCAGCCTCCCGTCCAAATGGGAGGTTTATGAAGCGCTGGCGAGCGATGAGCGTATCGAGCCGCTTCTGCCTACTACCCTGCGTTATAGCCATGGCGCGATGCTGCGCAGCCGTCTTTCAGCTCCAGGCTCCGGGCTGTTTCTCAAGCCCGCTTCAGGCATGCAGGGCAAAGGAGCCTTGCTGCTCAGGCGGCATACCGAAGGGTATTGGACCGTCTCAGGGCGCAGCAAAAGCAATTTCCCTTTTCAGAAGCAGCTCCTCAGCTTGAAAGCGCTGGAGCAATGGGTAGCCCAGTTTATCGGAAATGCCAGCTACATTATTCAGCCGTATTTGCAGCTTCAGCTAACAACAGGCGAACCTTTCGATATAAGGGCTTTGGTACAGAAAGATGCGCATGGACGCTGGCAAGTAACGGGCCTTGCAGCCCGCTGCGGACAGAGCGGCTCGATCACCTCCAACCTCCACGGAGGAGGCGGGGTCAGATCTGCGAAGGAACTGCTTATAGCGGAATACAGCGAAGCCATAAATGATCTTTTATTGAAGCAAATTCACGAAATAAGCCTGTATGCAGCCGAGCAGCTTGAACAGCGCTTCGGCAGACTAGCTGAGCTTGGACTTGATTTTGGCATTGAGCAGGGCAGACGATTATGGCTTCTGGAAGCGAACTCCAGACCAGGAAGATCGGCGTTTAGGCGACTTGGCCTTGAGAGATGTGCTGCACAATCTCTTGAGCGGCCATTAGGCTATGCCCAAATGCTGGCCCGCCGTCTCCATACGCCGTTAATTACTCCATCACCCGTATTAGACCGTTCTCGGTATGAAAACGTTCAGGAGGTTCTTCCATGAGTTTGACAACTTGCAACGTACACTTTTCCCAACAAACCGATCGAGTCGTCTATCTGTCCAGTCCGCTTCTTAAAGAACTGAAGCTGTCAGGCAAAAAAACGATGCTCCTCAAGCTAGGCAGAGAAGTCATTACAGCTGCCATTCGCCCAGTCAAGCGCCAAGGCAACCATCTGTATTTATCGGCGGGCGTCCGCCAGTCTATCAAAGTACCGAAGACTGGCAATATTTTTTTGCTTCAATCCGGAAATAATGAAATCCAGCTAGGGCCCTTGGTCGGTATTTTAAGCGATATTGGATCCCCTTCCTCCGATAGTGCGCCATTTGGCGCAAGAACCGGCTTCATTAAGCAAGTCATCCGGTCGGGAGAGCACAAAGCATATTTGTTTGGCTTTACGCCAAACGACATCAACTGGCAGCAGGAAACCGTCAATGGCTACTTCTTGAACTCCCAGGGCAGCTGGTATCGCAAAACGGTTCCGCTTCCTGACGTTGTATACAATCGGCTTCCCAGCCGCAAAGCGGAAACCTCAACCATGATCAACTCGCTGCGCGAGCGGTTTGTAAGGAAGAAAATCCCGTTTTTCAATTGGAGCTTCTTCAATAAATCGGATGTCTACAAGCTGCTCGATAAAGACCCAGAGGCCCTGCAGCATTTGCCTGAATCGGTGTCAGGCCCTACGCCGGAAAAAATCAAGGAGATGCTGGAAGAGCATCAATTCTTATATTTCAAGCCTACAGCCGGAAGCCTCGGCATTGGCATTTATCGCTTGACCTATCACCCTAAGCGGGGCTATTTTGCAAGGTACCGCAAAGGGAATCAAAATGTGCTGCTGCGCTTTACGAACTTCCAGAGCATGATCCGCATGCTGCATGCGCGCCACGGCAGCTCGTTAAATAACTATGTCGTCCAACAGGGAATACGGCTCGCCGAAATTGACGGCTGTCCGCTTGATTTCCGTTTTCATATGCATAAAAACGGCCAGAACGAATGGGTGCCCGCAGGAATTGGCGCAAAAAAAGCCGGACGGGGCAGCGTCACTACCCATGTCAAAAACGGCGGCTCCCTCATGACGCCGCAGCAGGCGCTAAGCCGGACCTTCGGCAGCGAGGCTGCCGATGTGCTCGACAAAGCGAAGCAGGTCGCCATCAACCTTTCGGAAGCCATTGAACGCAACTATCCGCACCGTCTTGGCGAGCTGGGGCTTGACATCGGAATTGATAAAAATAGCGAGATATGGATGTTTGAAGCGAATGCCAAACCTGGCCGTTCTATATTCAAGCATCCTTCCTTAAAATCGGAAGGTCGCGCCTCACTGGATTATATCATTGAACATTGCCTGTACCTCAGCAAGTTCCAAGGGGGTGACAGCTGATGGAGCAGCTGGTTAAAGAACAGGAATCAACAGCGGAGATCCGGGCCGGAAGGCCCGTACTCGCTATTTTGACTATTGAGGATGATATTCAGCTTTTTCGTGGCAACCGCACCAATTTTGCTGATTTAATCCGTGTCGGCCGGGAGCAGGGCTTTATCGTTTACGTGCTCACTGCCAAAAATCTATATTTAAGCCGGACCAGTCTGAAGGGCTTCATTTTTGACGAACAGCAGGAAATATGGCAGCAGCGCCTGCTCCCTTTTCCGGATATTATTTATAATCGCATCCCTCAACGGGAGGATGAACTGCTGCCAGCCGTCAAAAACAAAATCAATGCCTGCATTAAAGATCCCAGAGTGACATTATTCAATCCCTTTTTTTTCAACAAGTGGCATTTATTCGAATGGCTTCGCCAATCCAAAACGACTAAGCCCTACATCCCTTTGACTCGCAAGTTAATGTCTCTCAACGGGCTGGGCAAAATGATGCAAAAACATTCCTTTTTATATTTGAAGCCAGAAAGCGGCAAAGCAGGCAAAGGCATTATGACGATTACCCTTAAAGCCGAGAAGCAGCTGCCCTATCGTTTAAAAATCCAGGAAGAGCGCAAAAGTGCTACCTATAATTGCGCTACGATAACGAAGCTGTGGAGCCGCATCCAGAAGCAAAGCTCAGGCGAGGCCTATATCGCTCAGCAGGGCATCCAGCTTGCTTCCTTTAATGACCGCCGCTTCGACCTCCGTGCCCTTGTCCAGAAGAACGGGCAGGGCAGATGGGAAATGACAGGAATCGGCGCAAGGGTCGCCGGCTCCTCGAGCATTACGACTCATGTGCCTCGCGGCGGAATGATTGAAGATCCGGAGAAGCTGCTCATTAGTTCTTTTAATGCAGAGCAGGCGCGTAGAATACTACTGAAAGCTAAACGTACCGCCTTGCTGATAGCGAGGCAGATCGAGCGCGGCTCTGGGCAAACGCTTGGCGAGATGTCGATGGACCTTGGAATAGACAGCTTGGGCAGCGTTTGGTTTTTCGAGGCCAATTCCAAGCCAATGAAATTCGACGAACCTCATATCCGTCAAAAATCGCTTGAGCGTATTTTTCAATACGGCTTATATTTAACAAATAAAAAAGCGGGCAAGGCAGGAGGCGTTTAATGATGGAAGTGCAGCTGCTCACTCCTAAACAATGGAACTGCTATCGCAATCGACTGGCTGATTTTGCTGTTCAGTATAGCGATAAGAGATTGACAGCTGCCTCCATTCAAGCCTTTCGCGCCTTGAATTCTGCCCAGCTCGTCCCATCAGTTGATGCTGCAAATTCCGAGGCAGCCGTTTCAATTGCCAGGCAAGGCTCACGTTTACTTGGCGTGGGCTTCGCAATAAATGGCAGCAAGCAGGAATGCTTTTTCGTCGTTCATCCAGAAGCCCGCGAGCTTGGCGTCGGAACGACTGTCGCTCGGAGTTTAATAAGCAGATTAGGCCAATTAACCTGTCATGTTGCGGTCGACAACATTCCGAGCATGGCACTATGCTTCCGCCTTGGAATGAGCGCGGTATCTATGTTCACCGGACCGACCGGCAAGCCGACGCTACGTTTTGAAAGGAGAACTTCTAATGACGCAGCCTGTACTCGGAATATTGACGCTATACCTCAATGAGAACGGTATGCTTGAAGAACGGGATATTTACCGTAAAATGACAACTGCTGGCCGCAAGCTGGGTCTCGACATTATTATTTTCACCCCTCAAGACGTCAACTACAAACAAAATCGCATTCATGCGTTAATTTATAATGAAACATCCAAAAAATGGTCGCGAAAATGGACCCCGCTTCCGCACATGATTTTTGACCGCTGCCGCATTCAACGTACTTATCGGTTCGATCAATTGCTGCAATTCCGATCCCGCTATAGCCATCTCAACTTCCTCAACCGCCCGCTTCGCAACAAATGGACGATACATCGAACATTGATAAAGGACGCCCGATTTAAAAACTATCTACCTGCAGCACGCATTGCAGAAAATGCCCAAGTCGTAACCGAGATGCTGCGCAAACATCCGCTTATTTACCTTAAACCGATTAACGGCACAGGTGGCAGAGGCATTTTGCGCATTGAGCGAAAACAAAGCGGAAGCCTTCTCATTCAAGGCCGCGATCAAGCAAGACGAATTATTAGCCCACAAAAAATAAATGCAGCCTCCTTAAGCGGCTATTTATCCGCATGGGATTTAAAAGGTACCCGTTATATAGCCCAGCAGGGCATCCACCTCAAGCTTCCAAGCGGACGTGTGCATGATTACCGCATGCTCGTCCAAAAAAACGGGGAAGGCGCTTGGAGCGTAACAGGCTGCGCGGGCCGAGTAGGGCCTCCTGGCAGCGTAACCTCCAACCTTCACGGAGGAGGCCATGCTGTTCCCATGAATGAACTGCTGCAGCAATGGGTAAGCGATGCCTCACTCGTTAAAGAGATCGAGGCGGACGCCGAACAGTTCAGCATTAATGTCGCCAAACATCTCGAGCAGGTTTATGGGCGGCTTTGTGAGCTTGCTCTCGATCTGGCTATTGACCGAAAGGGCCAAATCTGGCTGCTTGAAGTCAATCCCAAACCAGCAAGGGAAGTATTCGCCCAAGCGGGCGAGAGAGAGGCTTACAACCAGGCGATTATTAAACCTTTAGAATACGCCCTATGGCTTTATCGGCAGAAAAAAACTGGAAAAGCCAAAAACACCATTACTAATACCAACAACAGCAGCAGCTTGACCCATATGGATGGCTTAAGCAAATCCTCGACCGATTCCGCCTAATGATTCACATAAAAAAGAACCTGGCTGTGTGACGTCATCTTCGAGACGCCATAACCAGGTTCTTATTATTACAATTCGTTTAAGCCTCAGCCAACAGCTCTACGATATCCGGCAACTTGGCAATCAGCACATCTGCTCCCGCAAGTTCGGTATCTCGTCCATAGCTTGCATAAGCGCAGCCAATTACTTTAAGCCCGTTTGCTTTTCCCGCCTCCACATCAGAAGAACGGTCCCCAACCATCCATGCCGATGCAATTTGATGATCTTTCAATAATTGAGCAACCAAATCTACTTTCGTAGCCGTTTGGTATTCCCCTGCACTATACAATCCGTCAAACAAATCATAAATGCCCTTGAAGCGTGCCACACCACGCACATATTCTTCCAGCCCGTTGCTGGCTACGAACAGCTTGATGCCATACTCCTTAAGCTTTCTCAGCATTTCTTCCGCTTGAGGATACAATCTGCCTTCCCCTGCTTCCAGGTGTTCCAGCTCATAACGCAGCATCAGCTCGTCAGCGCGTCTATGAGCCGCCTCTGAAGCGTCAGGCATAACTTTACGCCAAATATCTTCCAGCAACATGCCAAGGCAGCTGAGCAGCCGCTCAATAGGCGGTGTTGGCTGATTATACAGGCCTTCTTCACGCAACGTTTGAAACAACCGCTCGTGAACAGATACTAACAGTGTATCCGTCTCAAACAACGTTCCATCCATATCAAAAATAACCGCTTCCGGCTTCGTCCACTTCTCTCCCGCCATATGTAAGTGCCTCCTCGAATTATGTGTCCTTATCATACTAATTATGCTGAGCCCCCGCAAGCACTAACGCGTTAGGCCCATACCTCTGGCTCTTTCTAATCCCTTCTAAAAAGCCATAACGCCGCATCAAGTAATGGTTTTATTTCAAACTTAGAGTCATTCAAGAAAGCGGCTCTGTCCTAAAGAGACTCTGCTGTTTTTGTTGCTTACAGGCATTATCCCCTTAGCTCAGAAAACTTTTTCCATCTACGATCCTAACTAATTGACTTCCTATCATCATTTCGATAGAATAAGAACATAAGTTCCCATCAGAGTGAGGTGTTAGCGATGCCTACTATTTCTGAGTCTATTGCAAAGTTCGATAGTCGCTTTTCCACTAACGAAGCATGCTATTCTTTTTTCTATAGTATTAAATGGCCAGAAGGTTTCCGCTGTCCTCGTTGCAATCACCATGCAGCCTATAGGATCACTTCGCGTTTCTCTGATTTATATCAATGCTATTCATGCCGTCATCAGACGACACTAACCGCTGGAACTCTCATGGACAAAAGCCGAACACCATTGCGCAAATGGTTGCTTGTGTTATTTCTAATCTCCCTGCACCAAATTCAGATTAACGCTGTTCAAATATCAATAGCTCTGCATGTTACTTATAAAACAGCCTGGGGCATGCTCCACAAAATTCGCCAATTTATAAGCCAAGCCGATGAACATGAAAAGTTATCTGGTGTTATTAAAGCTGCAGTGGAGTTATATGCTAGAAAGCAACATTCATCCAATCATGACTCACCTAAAGAACGTTCAATTGTTATAGCCTGCTCTTCCAGCCTTTGCTCTGCTTCATACTTTAAATTCAAAGTTATCCCATCTGCTCATTTGAATGAAAGATGCTTATTACGTTCAGGTGCAGCTGCTTTTGCTCGCAACTACGTTAGCGATTCATACGTTAATCATATAATTATACAGCCATTGTACCGTATGGCAGATTCGAGATTACTTAGATCACAATATAAACGTTCTATCATTAAATTAAATGCTTGCTTTAAGGGAATTGGCGCTACTCATTTGCAGTCTTATCTGAACTACCTTTGCTTTTTCCTGAATCATCCGTGCCTAGACCCGCACTCTCTCTTGTACGAACTTACATCATTATGCTTGGGCAGACCCTTATCAAATAACGTCCTATTGCCACTGGCAGAGTAAACTCTCCAATTTTTTCATATTATACTATAACCATAAATCAGTTCCTCTTTAAAAATTGCAATTACAGCCTAACCAGTTGCACCTTTTTGCTAGGGCCCACTTTTCTCAACGGTTTTGATTATTTCTTGAAACTTCAATTTCGCCAATAAAGATTGATTTTCTCTTTTCTCGCAATTAAATATTACACAAATTGACCCAATAACATATTAGATTTTGGCACAAGTTTTCTATTAAGTTTTTGTTTTCACTAGTACTATTCTTTAGCATTCCCCTTTATTAATTCAAGGTTTGCATTGACAACAAGTTCAATTCATCCTACTTCCTTTTTTTGAAAAAACAGTTCCTCTCCTCAGCAGCAATTCCATTTAACAAGTTCGGAACTCCTAAAGCACGAGCTTTCGAGCCTTTTCTATTTTTCTATGATATTTTATAATCTATTGATTTATCGATCAATGCTTGGATGGGCTAATGTTCTACGTTCTATGGTCCATGCTCGATGTTCTACATCCACGATCTTGATCTCTACACTCTTTGTTCATGCTCTAGGTTCTACGCTCCATGTTCACACTCTTGGTTCTACGTTTTCTGTTCACACTCTTGGTTCTACGCTACATGTTCATGCTCTAGGTTCTAAGCTTTTGTTCTGAACTCTAGGTTCTACGCTCTCTGTTCGCACTCTAGGTTCTACGCTCTCTGTTCGCACTCTAGGTTCTACGCTCTCTGTTCGCACTCTAGGTTCTACGCTCTCTGTTCGCACTCTAGGTTCTACACTACATGTACATGCTCTAGGTTCTAAGCTTTTGTTCTGAACTCTAGGTTCTACGCTCTCTGTTCACACTCTAGGTTCTACGCTCCATGTTTTGCGCTCTATAAGGCTATAGGTTCAGCGGTCATTTTTCTGAGCTAAGGGGATAATGGGCTAAAGCAAAATTTATAGTAAAGGCATCATCCAAAAACTAGAGCTTTTGCAAACATTCATATTTCCTATATTTATGTGTAAGCACGCAAAAATGACTGGCACACGCAAAAGGGTGTCAGTCATTTTTGTTCGTTCTTTATTCATAGCAGCTTTAATCGAAGCGGGCTGTGCGTTGGTGGAAATCTACTTCTTTGTAGTACATGTCTTTTACCAGTAAGTTGGGGCCACAGCAAGAGGCAACAGGGCAATAGCAGTTTACGTCTTGCGCTAACGGATGATCCAGCCATTTTGTGAACAAGTCATCTAGCTTAGAGCTTGCGATATTTCCAAATGATGGAACATCTGAAAAGTCGGTAACGAATACTTCTCCCGTAAATAAATTGACGTTTAGACGGTTCCGTCCATCTGGGTCATTGCGTACTGTGACATTTGGCTCCGCGGCCAGACGGCTAAGCAGCGCACGTTCCTCTGCATGATTGCTGCATTGATAAAAAGGCAGCGTTCCAAACAACATCCAAACTGATGGATCACGGTTATCCAATAACCGCTCAATTGCTTGTCGCATTTGCAAACGAGTGATGACCGGCAAATCTTTAGCAAATGAACTTGGATACATAGGATGCACTTCATGTCGCTCGCAACCCATTTCTACAATGAGCCGGTGAATTTCATCGATTTTATCATGTGTGCGGAAATTAATCATGGACTCTGCAGATACTAATACGCCTGCTTTGCTTAAAAGACGTGCATTCTCAATCATTCGTTCATACAGCTTAACCGATGCTTCGTAGGAAACATGATGACCCGCTTTAGCAAAGCCTACTTGGTGAAAATCATCCGCATTCGTATAGTTAAATGAAATGTGCATGACATCCAAATAGGGAATAATCGCCTCGTAGCGACTGAATGGTAAAGTTACATTAGAGTTGATTTGGGAGCGAACACCACGATCTCTGGCATATTGAAGCAGCGGCAGCATATATTCTTTGACCGTTTTAGCCGAATAGGAAGGCTCTCCGCCAGTAATGCTTATCGTCTGCAAATGTTCAACTTCATCCAATCGTTTGAGCATATCCTTTAAAGGCAATTTGGCCGGCTCCGACATAACTAGCGTATCGCCAACCGCGCAATGCTCGCAGCGCATATTGCATAAGTTTGAAATCGTCATTTCCACGCTCGTCAATTGGTGCTTGCCGAACTTCTGGATTGAACGAATAGGATCCCATGGGTCGTTAACTGGGGTTAGCTGCGGCAAAGCCTTGAGGCTGCCACTCATATCTAATGGATTTGTTACTATAGCATTTAATGTATTCATTTTATCAACACCTGATTTCTGCATCTTTCGATTGTATAATTTCTAGTACCATTGTAATGTTCGAATCCGAAAGAAGCAATAAAATAGACATGAAAAAGAATAAAGAGCCCCAAGTAGCAGGCTCTTCATGCTATTACCCATTTTTAGCTGATAGTACAGGCAAATCATTTTGTTCATCATTTACGCTTATAATCATTATGCTTAGCTGCTTGGACATGTCGATTTCATAGGGAACAGCGAGATCTTCCCCAACCTCGTTGCTTAATATACGAATAATCGGTCGATGTGGATAGGCATGATTAAAATCCACTACAACACCTGATTCCCCTGTATTGATTTTCACTGTGATACCAATAGGATAAATGGCTACCTTATCTCGGAATAATTGTACCATATGCTGTTCGTATAAGGTTCCAGTTCCTGCATACAGAAGCTCAATAGCATGATGCGGTAGCATCGGGGCGCGGTAAATCCGATTAGTCGTCATAGCGTCATATGAATCAACTAACCCGATCCACTTTGCATACTCATGGATTTCATTGCCTTTAATTCCTCTTGGATATCCGCTGCCATCCAGCCGTTCATGATGCTGATAGGCACAATGAGCCACAATTAGCGGCAGATTGGGCTCATCCTTTAATAGCTCAAAGCCAAAACGAGCGTGATTTTTCATCATGATGAATTCATCGGGAGTTAACGCTCCTGGCTTTTGAAGGACATCAATTGGAATTTGTGTTTTTCCAATATCATGAAGCAGCGCCCCCATACCGAGAGTCATTAGTTCTTCATGTGAATAATTGTAGGCTATGCCAAGAATGGTCGTGTAGACGCACACATTTAAAGAATGCTGATATAAATAATGATCTACCGTTCCCATATTCATCAGCATAATCATCGCATCCTTATGAGCGGACAAATCATCAATAATCAAATTCATCATTTGTTTGAAGGTTTGGCCAATATACGGATACGTAACGCCTTTTTTACGCTTTGGTCGATCCATCATATCACGAAAATTTGTACGGATTTCCTTTAAGGCAACTAGCAGCGTTTCCTCGCGAATGATTTCTGGCATCATAATATCATCGGTTTTCGGATCAAGAATATATATATACTGTATTCCACATTGTTTGAGCCGGGTAATAAGCCGACTGGTCAGCTCAACATTTTCTCCTAACAGCACTAAACCATCATGTGAGAAAATCTTTTTGGCCAATCGCATGCCGGGCTGAGTCTTTGTTATAGGCATCAAACGCATTTTCTCGATCCTTCCTTGACTGAGTGGTTTCTTCTTAATTAATACATCGGATAAAATTAATAAAAATGTTATATCGTTGATGCTATATTATTCCACCTAGGCAGCTTGCAATCCACAATATTTGCCTGTTCTTTCAATGCTTCAGCCAATACGTCACGAATAAATTCCGGCAAAAAATAATCTATATTGACTCCTTGTCCTAATGACAAATAGCCGATATGGAACGTGAACATGTCAATGGAAGCTACATTATACCATTTATCTTCCATTAGAGTTTGTCCATTGACCAATATCTTAACGATTCGGTCCAGCGGCGGCCGTTCGGAATCAAAAATAATTTGGAGACCGTCTACTGCAAGGGTTCCTAATACTTCACCGCGAAACCCATAACCTTTAATTCGCTTATCCATATACTCCGGCAGAAGGGATTGCTCAAGAGCCTCCTTAATATGCCTGCCAGTAAGCTGCATTTTGCAAGGGTTTATTGGAGACGGGCATAACGCATGCAGCTGTCCAGCGGTCACTTCTCCCTGCTGCAAGCCGCCTAGCAGTTGTCCGGTATTTACAATCGCGATTTCTGCTGCAGTATGCCTCTTTAGACCTGCTGCAAGCAAATTGGCGAGCGGCGACTCGCGCGCAATAGCCGTCGAAAGAGGCTCATCAATACGCGCGACTGTACGATTGAGTCGTGCGAGCCCTTCTTCTTTATATTTTGCAATAATAGCTTCAGCTTCCGGTTGTTCTTCAAAAGCAGCAGTCGGTACACAAGCCGCCTTTATTTGCGGTTTAGCAGCAGCAGTCCCCAGCGAAATTTCCACACGCCCAATATGCTCGCCAAATTTCCCAGCTGCACAAATCGAAGTTTGTTTTACTTGCAGTGCTTCCTCAAGCAAATGATGGGTATGAGCACCTAATACCAAGTCAACACCTGTCAATTCTTGCGCTATCCGCTCATCATTCGCCAGTCCTAGATGGGACAACACGATGATTAAATCCACTTCTTCACGCAATTGCTCCACTTGCTTTTGAATTGCTTCGAAAGGGTCCGTCGCATTCCAACCGAGCAAAACATAAAAATCCGTAAAATTTGCCGTAACACCAATTAAACCAATTTTTATATGGCCTTTATTTACAATAATATGAGGCAGCAGCCACAGCGGTTGCTTGTTCGTTGCCGCATCCAACATATTCGCCCCTAAAACGGCAAATTCAGCATGTTTGCCATATAATTCGGCCAGTCTTTCCTTGGAATACGTTAGCCCTTCATTATTCCCAATAGTTACCGCATCATAACCTGCTTCATTAAGCAGTGCAACATTCACCATGCCGTCACTGCCTTCTGTTTCACTTCTCATTCTGTCCATATGGTCGCCGATATCGAGGACTAACAAGTTGTCCTTACCGTGAACGCGACGTTGATCAGCTATATAGGAAGCAATTCGTGCAGCATTTTCCAAGCGACTATGAATATCATTGGTGTGTAAAATAACAATATTTTGCTCTAATCGTGGTTTGGAATCCATGCCTGCCTCCCCTAAATTTAAAAGTTATAAACGCCCGCCTAACTGTCTTAGGCTGTCTCTTTAGCATAACATTTTTCTATAGATTATGGTATGCTGTTATAGTACATCTATATCATTACGTGAGGTTAAATAACATGATTACGCAATGGAAAATTGATTTATTTGCAGGTTTGTCAGAGCGCTTTGGTGTGCGTTCTCTTATTATAGAGACTGCTGAGCAAAATATGACGGTGGCAGAACTGAAGAAGCACTTGATCGCTTCCTATCCCGAACAAGTGGATATTTTAAGCATCTCATTTCTTGCCTGCAACCACGCTTACGCTCAAGCAGACAGCATCGTAAACGCCACTGATGAGCTTGCGCTTCTCCCCCCCGTTTCGGGAGGACAAGCTGAACACTCTAATGAAGATGAACAAAAATCTCCCCTAGAACAATTGTACATGCTAACTAATGAGAAAATTACGACAGAGGAGGTTTTAGCCAAAGTTATTGTTCCCGGGCATGGTGCTTCCATTGCTTTTGTCGGAACGACGCGAGAGTGGACGCAAGGGCAGCGTACCATTCGCTTGGAATATGAAGCTTATGAACCGATGGCTGTTAAAATGATGAAACAAATCGGTGATGAACTTGAACAGCAATGGCCAGGAACCTTGTGTGCCATTACACATCGGCTTGGCATTGTCGACATTGCAGAGACTAGTGTAGTCATTGCTATTTCTTCGCCGCATCGTGCTAGCTGTTATGACGCCAGCCGGTACGCGATCGAACGATTGAAGCAAATCGTTCCGATCTGGAAAAAGGAAATTTGGGAGGATGGTTCAGAATGGAAAGGCCATCAGCTTGGCCCTTGGAATCCTGATACACCGTTAGCAAACTCTCCAGATGAAGCCTAAACTAAATCGCTTATCAAATATTTCCATTCAAAAGCATAAAAATAGGTCTTAAGACTACCTGAAACATTATCAAGATAAAAAAAGAGCGTTTTTTGTCGAAATTAGTGGGTATTTAGACTCAAATTAAAGTTCCTCATATTGCCATACCCTCAAATCATTGCTACTATACTACTTAAGTGATCAACTATTCAATAGAGGTGCAGCGATGAAGGTTCACGTAACTGATTTAAAAACGGGAGACCGTTTATTAAAAGATACCTTTAATGGATACGGTCTGCATGTGCTTTCTAAAGGCACCTTGCTGGAAAATAAAGAAATATCAAAGCTGCTTCAACATCAAATCGATTATGTTGAAGTTGAATCTGTCCCTATTGTTAATTTACCGGATCGCACATTGGAGCAAACCGTTAGTCCCAAGTGGCTTCCTTCTGTACAACCGGATTATGATAATGCGATTCAAGGCTTTCATAATCTTTTTGCCAAAGCAAGCGAGGACCAGACCATTGATGAGCAAGAAGTCGAGGATGCCTTCCAGCCGCTGATTAAGCATCTTAACATGGAGCGAGACGTCGTATCTATGCTGCTGCTGCTTAACACGAAAGACGACTACACGTACCAACACTCCGTACAAGTGGGCATGCTGGCCTATTATCTGGCTACCTGGCTCGGCTACTCCGTAAAAAAATCAGTGCAAATTGGTAAAGCCGGATTCCTTCATGATATCGGAAAAAGTCAAATTCCTGAAACCATTCTTAACAAGCCCGGCAAGCTTACAAAGGAAGAGTTCGATGAAATCAAAAACCATACGATATACGGCTATGACATTATAAAAAAATCCTTTGATGAACGCTACATTGCCTTAAGTGCGTTGGAGCATCATGAACGTAATGATGGCAGCGGTTATCCGAAAGGTCTTAATGGCGACCAAATCGAGCCTGTTTCTAAGCTTATTTCAGTTGTCGATATTTACAGCGCTATGATTTCCGAACGGGTTTATCAGAAAAAACGCGATTTATTTTATGTATTGAAGGAACTTTACAAGCTGAGCTTCAGAGAGCTGGATCCACATATTGCACATACATTCATAAAGCATATGATCCCCAACTTCATTGGTAAAAAAGCTTATTTGGAAACTGGTGAGACAGGTATTATTGTCATGACTCATCCAACCGAATTTTTCAGGCCGTTGCTGCAAATTAATCATGAATTTATAGATTTGACTGTTGAACGCCATCTCAAAATCAAAGAAATTTTCGTATAACAAAATGCCTGCTCCCTTAGCTGATTGAAAGCAACCAGTGAGGGAACAGGCATTTTTGCCGTTTTTCCGTCTAAATCGTCAAGCTTGTAGGCTTAACCGATAGAACCTTCCATCTCAAACTTGATAAGACGGTTCATTTCTACCGCATATTCCATCGGCAGCTCTTTCGTGAATGGCTCGATAAAGCCCATAACGATCATTTGTGTTGCTTCCGCTTCCGACAAGCCACGGCTCATCAGATAGAACAATTGGTCCTCGGAAACTTTGGATACTGTAGCTTCATGCTCCAAAGTAATGTTATCGTTCATGATCTCATTGTATGGAATTGTATCCGAAGTGGATTCATTATCCAAAATCAATGTATCACATTTAATGTTAGATTTCGCGCCATCCGAATTACGACCGAATGAAGCAAGACCGCGGTACGTTACTTTACCGCCATGCTTACTGATCGACTTGGAAACAATCGTCGACGTCGTATCTGGAGCAAGGTGAATCATTTTCGCGCCTGCATCCTGGTGTTGGTTTTTACCGGCTACTGCGATCGATAATACCATACCTTTCGCACCGCGGCCACGAAGCACAACAGCCGGATATTTCATCGTCAATTTGGAGCCGATGTTGCCATCTACCCATTCCATTGTCGCATTTTCATCCGCAACTGCACGTTTTGTAACGAGGTTGAAAATGTTTGGTGCCCAGTTTTGAATCGTCGTATAACGAACGCGGGCATTTTTCTTAACCAAGATTTCAACAACTGCGCTGTGCAGCGAATTTGTGCTGTAAACTGGAGCTGTACAGCCTTCAACGTAGTGAACGAAGCTATCTTCGTCAGCAACGATAAGCGTACGCTCAAATTGTCCCATGTTTTCGGAGTTAATCCGGAAATAGGCTTGCAGCGGAATTTCGCATTTCACGCCTTTTGGTACGTAAATAAAGCTGCCACCAGACCAAACCGCACTATTCAAAGCAGCGAATTTATTATCATTCGGTGGGATGATTGTACTGAAATACTCACGCACGATTTCAGGATGTTCACGAAGCGCTGTATCCATGTCCGTGAACAATACGCCTTGCTTTTCCAGATCCTCTTGCATGCTGTGATAAACAACCTCGGATTCATACTGTGCAGATACACCAGCAAGAAACTTTTGTTCCGCTTCAGGAATACCGAGCTTGTCGAACGTTTCTTTAATTTCAGCAGGAACCTCTTCCCACGTCTTGCCTTGTTTCTCAGAAGGTTTTACATAATACTGAATATCATTGAAATCCAGATCATCCATATTGCCGCCCCAATTTGGCATTGGCATTTTGTTGAACTGCTCCAGTGATTTCAGACGAAAATCGAGCATCCATTCCGGCTCGCCCTTCATTTCCGAAATAGTGCGAACGATTTCAGGCGTCAAGCCTTTTCCTGATTGGAAAATCGACTTATGCTCATCGCGGAAACCATACTTATATTCTTCCATTTCCGGCATTGTTTTAGCCATCGTATTCACTCTCCTCTTTCATAATGATGTTACTCGTGCTGTTGTTCGATACCTTTGCGCAAAGCGTTCCACGAAAGGGTGGCACATTTGATGCGGGCTGGAAACTTGTTAACACCAGACAGCGCCTCAATGTCCTCATAATCTTCAAATTCGACTGGTTCGCCTTTCATTAGCGCAGAAAATTTATCCGCTAGCTCCAGTGCCTGATCGAATGTTTTGCCTTTAACGACTTCCGTCATCATGGAGGCGGAGCTCAAGCTGATCGAGCAGCCTTCTCCACTAAACTTCGCGTCCGTGACTAGACCGTTCTCCACTTGTAGCTGGAGCGCAATGCTGTCGCCGCAGGTCGGGTTGTTCAGTTTAATCGTGACGGCATCGGCTTCCAATGTTCCATGGTTGCGTGGATTTTTATAGTGATCCATGATGACTCTACGGTATAAATCATCCAATTGCATGACCGAAGAACTCCTTTGTTTTGAGCAGTCCAGCTATAAGCTGATCAACGTCCTGCTCGGTATTATATAAATAAAAGCTTGCTCTTGCTGTCGAAGAAACGTTCAGAAAACGCATAAGCGGCTGGCAGCAATGATGACCAGCTCGAACGGCAATGCCCTCCGAATCAAGA
Organism: Paenibacillus sp. BIHB 4019; assembly: GCF_002741035.1. NCBI lineage: Bacteria > Bacillati > Bacillota > Bacilli > Caryophanales > Paenibacillaceae > Paenibacillus > Paenibacillus sp. BIHB 4019. The sequence goes on from NZ_CP016808.1 coordinate 62,884, forward strand.
ACTGTCGCCACATCATGTGGATGCACATCGCCCAGATTGAACGTAACGAGGCCCGCACGATCTGCCTTAGGGCCATAAATCGAGACCCCTTCAAGCTCTGACAAGCGGTCATAAGCATATGCCGCCAGTTGGCGCTGGTGCTTGTCAATCTCATCCATGCCAACCTCTTGCAGAAAATCGATTGCTGCGCCCAGCCCTACGGCGTTCGCAATAATCGGCGTCCCGCCTTCGAAGCGGTACGGAATGTCCTTCCATGTTGACTCATACAAGTCAACATAATCGATCATTTCTCCGCCGAACTCAATCGGCTCCATCTTCGAGAGCAGCGCCTTCTTGCCATATAAGGCGCCAATTCCCGTCGGGCCGCACATTTTATGGCCCGAGAAAGCATAGAAATCACAATCCAAATCACGAACGTCAACACGCATATGCGGCGTGCTTTGCGCGCCATCGACGACCATTACGGCGCCATTGCGATGTGCAATAGCCGCAACTTCCTTAATGGGGTTGACGATGCCCAGTACATTCGATACATAAGTCATCGCAACGACCTTCGTATTCGCTGTAATCGTCAGCTCAGCATCGGCTAGCGTGAATGAACCATCGGGCTGAAGCGGAATATATTTCAGCGTTGCGCCAGTTGCTTTCGCAACTTGCTGCCACGGGATGAGATTGCTGTGATGCTCCATTTGCGTAATAACGATTTCATCGCCAGGTTTACATGCATTTCTGGCATAACTTGAAGCAACCAAATTCAGCGCGGTTGTCGTACCCCGCGTAAAAATAATTTCTTCGGGCAGTGCCGCATTCAGAAAAGAAGCCACTTTCTCCCTTGCGCCCTCATAAGCGTCAGTCGCCCGCGAACCAAGCGTATGAACGCCTCTATGCACATTGGAGTGGTCCTTCTCGTAATAGCGATTAATCGCATCAATGACGGAGCGCGGCTTCTGGGAAGATGCCGCGCTGTCCAGATAAACGAGCGGATGCCCGTTTATCTCTTGATGCAGAATCGGGAACTGCTCCCGAATTGCTGCTATATTCATCCTTCGAGCTTCCGCACGAGCAATTTCTCAAGCTGTTCGCGTACCGCATCAATCGGAATTTCAGAAACAACAGGAGCAAGGAAGCCGTAGATTACAAGGCGTTCCGCATTCTGCTTGCTAATACCGCGGGACATTAGATAGTAAACCTGCTCAGGGTTAACTTGCCCAACACTCGCTGCATGGCCTGCAGTAACATCATCTTCATCAATTAGCAAAATCGGATTCGCGTCACCGCGTGCTTTCGGGCTCAGCATCAACACTTTTTCGGTTTGAACGCCATTAGCTTTCGTAGCGCCCTTCTCGATTTTAGTGATGCCGTTAATAATCGCCGAAGCAGAATCCTTCATAACCGCACGCGTAACCATGTTGCTGTCGGAGCGAAGGCCGAAATGTACAGCCTGCGTCGTCAAGCTCATTTGCTGAGCGTTTTTGCCGATGCTGATTACTTTAGCATCCGATTGCGAACCGTTGCCTTTCAACACGGACTTCGTGTCCGAAAGCGTAGAGCCATCGCTCAAATCGCCAAGTACCCACTCCATTACGCCATCGTTATCAATGATAGCACGGCGAACTGTGAGGTCCACTCCGCTGCCACCAAGATGATGGATGGAGCCGAAACGAACGTGAGCGCCTGCTTTTACATAAACTTCGACTACCGAGTGGTAAACGAAAGGCTCCGTAACAGCGCCTGGTTCAGTAACGACATAATCGACATACGTAACGCGGCTGTTGCTTTCCGCTACGATTACAATATGCGGTGCAAAGGAAGCCTCTGCTTTTGTATTAAATAGAATAGCCTGCAGTGGAATTTCCACCTCTACATTGCGAGGAACGTATACGAAAACCCCGCCATTCCATAATGCAGCATGCAAAGCTGTTAATTTGTCTTCATCCTTGGCTACAGCTTGGAACAGATACGGCTTAACAAGATCGCCATGTTCCTTGCAAGCTGTCTCCAAATCGGTAAAAATAACGCCCTTCGCTGCCAGTTCAGCAGATAGCTGCGTCCATACCGGGCTTGAATTTTGCTGAATAACGAGGTTTTCAGTACCTTCAGCAACCAATTCACGTACAACTTCTGGCAAATCGGTTAGTGCATTTGCTGGAGCTGCCTGATCGTAGCTGCCTACAGCTGTCAGGTTCCAGCGTTCAATTTTGACTTTCTCCGGCTTTGGCCATTCTAATGTACCAGCAAGCTCAGCCGCTTCGCCGCGCAAATCTACCAGCCAATTAGGCTCGTTTTTGCTACGGGACAAAGCTTCTGCAGATTGGCGGTCCGTCGGAGTCGATAGTTGTGTACTCATCCGTTATACCCCTTTCTCCGCTTAGGCCTGGCCAACCGTTTCGTCCACGATGCCCAGTTCTTCTTTAACCCAGTCATAACCTTCATTTTCCAAACGCTCAGCAAGTTCCGGACCACCGGATTTCACAATGCGGCCTTGCATCATAACGTGTACAAAATCAGGTGTAATATAGTTCAGCAAACGCTGATAGTGAGTAATGATAAGGAAACCGCGATCTTCGGAGCGCATTTCATTAACGCCTTTGGATACGATTTTCAGGGCATCGATGTCAAGACCTGAGTCAATCTCGTCAAGTACGACGATTTTCGGATCAAGCAGCGTCATTTGCAAAATCTCGTTACGCTTCTTCTCACCGCCAGAGAAGCCTTCGTTCAGGTAACGATGTGCGAACTCAGGGTTCATTTCCAAAGCTTTCATTTTGCCTTCCATTTGGCGAATGAATTTAATGAGGGAAATCTCGCTGCCTTCCTCACGACGAGCGTTGATCGCACTGCGCAAGAAATCGGAGTTCGTTACGCCAGGAATTTCGCTCGGATATTGCATAGCAAGGAACAAGCCGGCGCGTGCTCTCTCATCTACATCCATTTCAAGCAGGTCTTCTCCATCCAAAAATGCGCTGCCTTCTGTCACTTCATATTTCGGGTGGCCCATTAGAGCGGAAGCAAGCGTACTTTTACCAGTACCGTTTGGTCCCATAATCGCGTGGATTTCTCCGCCTTTGATTTCAAGGTTAATGCCTTTCAAAATCTCTTTTCCTTCGATAGCCGCTTTCAGGCCATCAATGACAAAATGCGTTGCCATAATATGCTGATCCCTCCATGGTTGGTCTATTTACTTAATCACCTATAATCAAAAATGCTTCTATTATAATGTGATTCAATATAATTCTCAATGTCTTCTCAATAATCATTTTATTATAAGTTTTGTTATAAAGCAACGCCGAGACCACTCAATGTACAAGAAACCGCCATAAATCGGGCTTAATCTCTATTCCTGATTCAGCGCAGCTTGAATTTTGGCAACTTGCGACGCGAATTCTTCATCAGATAAAACAGGAACCATTGCTGCCTCTGATAGATCACTTTCAAGCTTTACCCAAGATTTGCAGCCGGTATAGGCAGGGAACATTTCAAGCTCAGCAGGCGCTGCAAGACGGTACACGCGGAGCAGAAGCAAATGCAGCGGCTTCGTCCGCTTCCATTTTAGCCTTTCTTCGGAAAATTTATCCGTCCAAATGTGAAATTCCCGCAGCCGGTCAAGCGTTTCCTGATCGTTGATCTCGATATCATGAACAGCCTCCGCGTAGGCGCCAAGCGTTATGCTGTCCATATCAGGCGACCAGCCTTCCATTATGCTTTCGATTCGGCCTTGATATGGCGCCTTAAGCAAATGCTCCTTCTGATGCTCATAAGCAGGCATTAAGTAGAAGCCTTTGCTAACCAATTGAAAATCTCGTGTTTCCTCTTCGATTCCGCCTTTGCGCAAAACCATAATAAGCTCGCCATCACGCAATGCGTTAACGGTTACGGCCCACTCCTTCAGAGCGACCGGCTCCCGCAACATGCTGTTATTCATGCCAAATTCCTCCACTCCAGCAGATCCGCCAAGCTCTTTCCTGCCATTCGAGCTTGGAGACTGCGACGAAATAAAGTACCGTTAATTTCCTCGCAGCTCCTAAGCGGACAAAAACCTTGCCTACTTTACGTAACATTATATCATTTGTTATCATTTGTAGGTATTCCAAGTCGAAATAATATTCGATATACTAAGCTTAAATGCTTATTTTTTTAAAAATACAGTCGGAGGTGGACAAACTGTCTGCTTATCATCCTTTAACCGAGCAAGAAGCTATTGAATTTTCCCGCTCCATACCTGACTTTTTCCCTGCGGGAGCTGAGCTTTCGTCCCGTGAGATCGGCGATGGCAATTTGAACTTGGTCTTCCACATTACCGATCCAGCTAGCGGTAAAGGGCTCATTGTCAAACAAGCGCTCCCTTACGCTAAAGTTGTCGGAGAATCGTGGCCGCTTACGCTTGACCGGGCACGCATTGAAAGCGAAGCGCTGATTTTGCAAAATGAGCTGGCTCCTGGACTTGTTCCAACCGTATATCAATATGACGCAGAGCTTGCCCTCACGGTAATGGAAGATCTCAGCGATCATGTGATTATGCGCCAAGGCCTCGTGGACGGCAACAAATATCCGAAATTCGCTGAGGACATTTCCACCTTCATGGCGAATACACTCTTTTTCACTTCCGATCTGGGCATGAACCAGCAGGATAAGAAGGAACGCGTCAAAGCATTTATTAACCCGGATTTGTGCAAAATAACCGAAGATTTGATTTTTGATGATCCGTATACAGATTCGCCAAACAATAACTTTGAAGCAGCGATTGCCGATGCTGCAGAAGCTCTTCGCACTGATGATGCCCTTCATCTTGAAGTCGCTATTTTGCGCAACAAGTTTTTGACGAATGCCCAGGCGCTTCTCCATGGCGATCTTCATACCGGCAGCGTATTTGTTACCGCACAATCAACGAAAGTGATCGATCCTGAATTTGCTTATTATGGTCCTATGGGCTTTGATGTAGGGGCAGTTATTGCCAATCTGCTGCTCAATTATGCTGGTCAAGCCCACTGGATTAAAGACGAGGCAGAGCTGACCGATTTCCGCAGCTACCTGCTCGGCAGCGTACGCGAAATTTGGACCAAATTTGAGAACAAATTTGGCGCTTTATGGGATGAGCACAACGTCGATCGCCTGGCCTCAAGCGCTCCAGGCTACAAGCAATATTATATCAACAAGCTGCTTCAAGACTCGATCGGCTTTGCTGGCTGCAAAATGGTACGGCGCATTGTAGGCCTTGCCCACGTTGCTGACATCGACCGTATTGAGGATGCTGCGGAGCGCGAGAAAGCACAGCGCTTGGCACTCGAAATCGGCACCTCGCTCATTCACCTGAACCGTCAGGCGATTTCGATAGAGCAAGCGATTGATATTGTTTTGTCTGCAACGGCAAAACACGGTTAAAATAAATCCCAATGTTTCGAAAAGAAAGGAATTTGCATAATGACTAGCCAGAATGCCCCCTTGCAATCCGTGATTTGGGCGGAGGACCGCCTGGATTTGCTGGATCAACGGCTTTTACCTGAAGAAATCGTATATTTGCCGCTTGTTACTTCGGAGGATGTATGGGAAGCAATTCGCCATTTGAAAGTAAGAGGCGCTCCAGCAATCGGCATTTCCGCTGCATATGGCGTCGTGCTCGGCAGCCGAAATGAAACGACGCCTAAGCGCTGGCTTGAGGAAGTGCTGAACCAAGCCGAATATTTGGCAACCTCCAGGCCAACCGCTGTCAATTTGTTCTGGGCTCTGGATCGTATGAAAGCTCGTGCGGAGCAGCTTGCTGCAGCCGATTTATCGCTTGATGAAGTGAAGCAGGCTTTGCTTAATGAAGCGCTGGCGATTCACAGTGAAGATGAAGAAACCAACCGTTTAATCGGCGAGCATGCGCTAACGCTGTTTGAGGATGGCATGGGCGTGCTCACGCACTGCAACGCCGGCGGACTTGCAACTGCTAAATACGGCACCGCGCTGGCGCCGTTTTATCTTGCGCTTGAGCGCGGCATGTCGCTCCGTGTATTCGCCGATGAGACGCGTCCTGTACTGCAAGGCGCTAGGCTGACCGCTTTTGAATTGCAGCAGGCTGGCGTCGATGTCACGCTGATTTGCGATAATATGGCGGGCATGGTTATGTCCAAAGGCTGGATTCAGGCTGTCATTGTTGGGACTGACCGCGTAGCCGCTAATGGAGATGTCGCTAACAAAATCGGCACTTACAGCGTTGCCGTTCTTGCCAAGGCTCACGGCATTCCCGTATATGTAGCCTGCCCCTTGTCCACGATCGACCTCAATACGCCGACTGGCGCAGAAATTCCAATTGAGGAGCGCAGTGCCGAGGAAATTACCGAAGGGTTTGGCAAGCGTACTGCGCCGCAAGGTGTGAAAGTGTACAACCCGGCCTTCGATATTACACCGAATGAATATGTAACAGCGATTATTACGGAAAAGGGCATCGTCCAAGCACCTTATGATGTCAATCTCAAAAAACTTTTTAACGAATAAAACATAAATCAAGAGCCTCTATCCCATCTTTCCAGAAGATAAGGATAGAGGCTCTTCATATTATGCCATTAAGGAAAGGGCATCTGTCCCCTTCATCCCGACATGAATACCCATCGCTTCCGCAGTTGTTGTAACCGATTCCAGAGGTGCAACAAGCAGTTCCTCTAATGTGCGTACGCCAACGGCTCTCCCGGCGATAATCCCCCGATTTTGCAACCGTTCGTTCAGCAGGCCAACATCAAGCGCACCACACATGATATACCCTTTATCCGTCGACCAGGCAAGCAATGTCGTTTTAGGAAGCTTGACCTCAATTCCAAGCACGGTCAGCCCATTTTGCAGTGTGGCAGGAACCATCCGCATCATTTTACGCTCACCTCCTTTGCCATCAATTAGCTGCCAAAGCCGCCAAAGCATTATATGCAAAAAAGTTTTTGTCGAATTGGACGATTAGCAAATTTTAGCACTATATATCTATTGTGATTAATGGTATAGTAATTATGCAAAAATTAACATTAGGTCGGAGGAACTATAGAACAGATGCAGAACACACAAAAACAGTCATACGTACTCCAAGTAGAATTGCTAGTAGAGAACGTTAGCAACGCTGCTGCCTTGGAGCAGGTCATTCATGCCTTAAATGCTGGCGGATTTGTGGATTATCGGATTTTATCAGGTGTTCAGCTGGGACAAGTTATCGATCAACGCAAAGCTGATGCTGCTGTTCAAGTTCCTATGGAGATCGATTTTAAAGGGCCAACGCAAAATGAAAAACAAACACAAAGCAATAAATCTGCAGCAAATGGCAAATCTGCACCGTCTGCCAAAGACAAAGACGTTCCATCTGTCAAAGCAGCTAAGCCTAAAGTTGTTGAGCCTTCACTCTCCGATCCCTATGACGGATTTGCAGACATTCGCGGTTTTATGAAAAGCAATAAACTCATTCGTCTTATTGTAAATAAGGGCCTTGGCATTACGCTCAGCATTCCATGCCGTATTCTAAATGTGGATGATACGACGAATATGATTACGGTCTATCACGTGGATGAGAAGCAAGTCTACACATTCAAGCTTAATGAAATTGAAGACTATATCTCCTGATTATAAGGCAGCACAAATTGAAAAGGTCCGTTTGAATGAGCTGGAAGTGTTCCCAGCCATTCAAACAGACCTTTTTTCTACATGTAATAGCCGCCCAGCATTTGCTCAATATTGTCGCTTGGGACTGGCGCACTCCAGAAATACCCCTGCATTTCGTCGCAGTTGTGCTTGCGCAAAAATTCGATTTGCTCCTGTGTCTCCACACCCTCTGCAATAACCTGGATGTTAAGATTATGTGCCATGGCAATAATAGCTGCTACAATTTCCGCATCGCTTGGGTCCTGTTGGATGTCGCGAACGAAGGATCGGTCGATTTTGAGCCGATCGATCGGGAAGTTTTTCAAATAATGAAAGGAGCTGTAGCCAGTGCCAAAATCGTCGATGCTTATGCCAACGCCAAGCGCCGTCAAATCCAGCAGGCAGCGCGATACATGGTTCACATCCATCGTCATGGACTCTGTAATTTCCAAATCCAAATATTGCGAATCTAGTCCGGTACGAGTCAGCACGTCTGCAACTTTGCTAGCCAAATCATGCTGGACGAACTGCCTAATAGAGAGGTTAACCGATACAGGCATAGGCGGCAAGCCTGACTCCTGCCAGCATTTATTTTGGCGGCAAGCCTCTTCCAGCACCCAATCGCCAATTTGCACAATCATGCCGCTCTCCTCGGCCAAAGGAATAAAATCGCCCGGAGGGATCATTCCCCGGATCGGATGCTTCCAGCGCACCAGCGCCTCGACGCCGATCATCCCGCCAGAAATCATATCATATTGCGGCTGATAATATAAAATGAACTCCTTGCGCTGAATAGCTCGATACATTTCATGCTGCATCGACAAATGCTCAAACGAATAATTGCTCCAGCTTTCGGAATAAAGCAGCGCATCGTTTCGACCATTCTGCTTCACCTTCATTAACGCCATATCCGCTTTATTAAGCAGCGCGTAATCATCATCCTCATCCAGACGGTTAGTGACCGCACCTATGCTCGCTGTAATTTGGATTGGAAAACCTTTAAGCTCGTAGGGCTCCTCAATCGCTTGCAGCACCATGCGGGCGCGGCTCAGCAACTGCTCCTCCGACTCCAAATCCTTAAACAGCAGAGCGAACTCATCGCCTTCCATTCTGGCAGCAAAATCCTGCTCCGACATGACGCTTGTAAAACGTTCCGCCACCTGCATGAGCAGCATATCGCCAAATTCGCGACCGAAGGAGGCGTTGACAAGCTTAAACCGATCCAAATCCATATAACACAGCCCCACAAGCTGGTTATGATCATGAGCAAAAGCAAGGCTCTCATTCAATCTCATTTGAAAAAGCGTCCGATTCGGCAATCCCGTTCTATCATCGTAATAGGCCATATAACGAATCCGTTCGATATTTCGCTTGCGATCGCTCAAATCATGGCTGACCACCATCGTTCCGATGACCTTCCCATCCTGCACCATGGGGGCGCATACGAGATGCAGCTCAAGCGGATAGCCTGACCGGTGTATAATATGAACGTTACCCTGCTTTGGACAACCGGTAAGCGAATGCTCCAGCATCGTATGTAAGGCATCCCGGCTGCCTGCATCTACGAAAGAGGCCAGCCAATTTCCCATTAACTCCGCGCGTTCATAGCCAAAAGTGCGCTCTGCGCCTTCATTTAATTCCATAATGACGCCCTCTGGATCAATGATAGCGAGCGGGACCGCTTCCGAGCGAAGCAGCGCCTCGACCATTGGTTTATGATAGCTGAGCGTATTGTCCGCCTTGGACTGCCTGACCATTAGGACGAAGCTTCCTATCAGGATTACCATAGTTAAACAAGAAGCCAGCCAAATGAAAAGCGAAGGTACTGCTGTAACTATCATCGCTGCCATCCATACTCCTATGATACTGAGCAGCAAACCGCCTTGCAGCCACGGAATCCACAACTTGGACAACCATTGTGTAAGCGCGTTACGTGGCGGTCTATCAGGCCGACCAAACGTTCGTTTCGTCACGCACTAACTTCCTTCCTACATTCGAATCCAATAAGGTTAGCCTTATTATAATCGAAACCACCGTTCCGGCATAGAAATATTATGCAAAATCAAACGGCTTTTTTTCGCGACTTGAGGGTCGCGACGATGACGCAAACCCAGCCCGCTAGAAAAGCTACGCCGCCGATTGGTGTAATGGCTCCCAGCACGCGAATATCGCTTAAAGCGAGGACATAAAGGCTGCCGCTGAAAATAATCATGCCCGCAAGCAGCAGTCTTGCTCCAGACAGCAGCAGCTTGCTCTCTCCCAAGCGATCTGCAAGCAGAGCAACCAGCATAAGGCCAAGCGAATGATACATATGATAGCGTACGCCCGTTTCGAAAATAGCGAGCAAATCAGCTGGCAGCATTTCCTTTAATGCATGAGCGCCAAAAGCTCCTAATGCGACTGCAAGAGCGGCACCAATAGCGCCGAATGTGAAATATTTTTGGAACATTCGTTTTCATTCCTTTCAGAATTGAGTATAATTTACTGTAATTGTGTTTTAAGACGAGTTACATATACTGGAGGAGAATATTTTAATGGAAGAAAATAAAAACAATTCCACACCGATATCCTTTACGAAAACGGATACGGACTATACCCAGACACCGGATTATAATCCATACGGGTCTGCACCATCGGCGGGATTTTCCGATCCCACACCTTTTCAGCCCAGCCAGCCGCTTAAGCACTCGGGCCTTGGCATTGCTTCCTTCATCATGGCCATTGCATCTATTATTATAGGCGTCATTAGCATCATAATGTTTTTTGCAGCCATTGCTAGTGTCATTCCTACAGGAAATGAATACTTAATGGAGGACCCTGCCTACTTTGAAGATTTGATTACGGGAGGCGCTGGCTCCTTTATGGCATCGATTGTAGCGGTTGTTCTCAGCGTCGGCATTACATTTGTCGGACTTATTCTTGGTATTATTGGAGCCTGCTCCAAGCAGCGCCGCAAGGTTTTTGCAGTTATCGGTATCATCCTGAACGGACTTGGCGTAATGGGCACGGTTGTCTTTTTTATTTTTTCCATTGCTGTATTCTCTGCTGGAGTAAGCGCATTTTCCGGCTACTAGCATTCAAAAGGGATAGGCAGGAAGCAACGTACGCGTTGTTTCCTGTCTTTTTCTATTAACGGACCGTTACGGCCGTGCGGCTGTAGCCTTCCTTCGTCTTATGAACTTCAAGGCAGGCCGGAAAAGCCTGCTTGAGCTCCTGCACATGCGAAATGACGCCAATCATGCGGCCGGCGCGCTGCAAATCGACCAAGGCTTCAATCGCCTTGTTCAGCGCCTCCTCATCCAATGAGCCAAACCCTTCGTCAATAAACATCATTTCAATTGAAATTCCGCCTTGATGTGCCTGAATAACATCGGTCATCCCTAAAGCAAGGCAGAGTGACGCATTAAACTTTTCCCCGCCGGACATCGTTTTCACATCGCGATTTTGCCCTGTATAAGCATCGTATACGTCCAGTCCAAGGCCGCTTTGCTTCCCTCTGACCTCCAAACGGTCGCTGCGCTGCAGCATAAACTGCCCGCCCGAGAGCCGCTGCAGCCGCACATTTGCTGCCTGCAAAATTTGCTCCAAAAATTCAATCAATATATAACGTTCAAAGGAAATTTTAAGTGCATTGTCGCCTTTGAGCATCTGATAAATATCGAGCACCTGCTCCAGCTCCGCCTCAAGCTGCTTCACGCGCTCGCTCGTTGCTGTGAGCTGACGAATCAGACGAGCAGCCTCCTCGCCATGCCTTGCAGCGGTTTGCAGGGCAGCGACAATCGTCTCCAGCTGCTGCTTAAGCTCCGCGCCTTCTGCATGCAGCTGCTGCATATCCGCAGGCTGCTTTCCTGCCAGCTCCAGCTGCAAATCTGTTACACGGCTCGACAATGCCTGAACGGCAGACTTATACGCGTCCAACTGCTCCTTAAGCGCTTGCCGCTCCTGCGGCGTCTTTGCAGCGGCGCGATAGGCCTCCAATGAATCAAATGCAGCTGTCCTTAGCTCGCCCAGCAGCCGTTCCTGCGCTTCTTCCCTATTTCGCTGCGCTTCTTCAAATTGTTCGCGGGCCTGCACCGCATGAACGGAAGCTTCCGTCTCCTTAAGCTGTGCCTGCTGTAATTGCTTGACAGCAGCCTGCCAGGCATCTGCATGCTGGCGAACTTTCACCTGCTGGGCGGCCAGCGCCCGCTGCAATTGTTCGGGCTCGCGAAGCGACTCTGGGATGCGCTCCAGCTCTCGGGCGAGCAGCGACTCCTTCGCTCCCAGCTCAATTTGCACCTGCTGATACGCCGCTTGCCGCTGTTCTTTATCCCGGATGAGCCGCTCCAGCTCCGCTTCCCGCTTCTCCGCCTGCTCTTTAAGCAGGCGCATTTCTTCATTTTGCTGCAGCAGCCGCTCGGTCTCGTCCTTCAACTGCTTCCACTTCGTACGCAGGTCAGCCTGCTGCTCAGCCAGATGCTCGGCAGAGGCGCCATATTCCGCAAGCTCGGCGGCGCTGCTTTCCCAGCCGGAACGGGCTGCCGCTACTTGCAGCCTTGACGCATGCAGCTCGCGCTCGCAGGCAGCTAGCTGCTCCTTTGCCTGCGCGAGCTGCTCGCGTGAAGGCACGTCGGCGGCCGTTTGTATTTTGCCGGGATGCTCGACGCTGCCGCATACCGGGCAAGGCTTGCCGTCATGTAAATGGGCAGCCAGCAGGCCTGCTTGGCCTTCAATCCATTGCTGCTCCAGTCCGTCATGCCGGGCACGGACGGTCGAAAGCGCCTGTTCCTGGCTCGCTTCCAGCCGATTGAACTCTGCGAGCTCCTGCTCCAGCTTGATTAGCTTGGAGACATATTTGCCCTGCTGCTCGACGCGCCTGAGCTGCTCCTGCTTCGCTTGCAGCTGCTCGCCGTCGCTCTCCATGAGCTTCAGCCGGGAAGCGCTAAGCTGCTTCGCTTCCTTCTCGGCCGCAATAGCTGCCTCTTCCCGCTCCAGCTGGGCCTGGGCCTGCTTCGCCCTTGCCCGCAGCTCCGTCACCGCCTGTCGCTGCACGCCGATCTGCTGCACCGCTGGCGCCAGCTCCTCCAGCCGGCTCAGCTCACGCTCCGCCTCCCGCCGCTCGGGCTCACGCTGCTCCTCGCTCGCATGCCGCTGCTCAGCCGCAGCCAGCGCCTGCTTCGCCGCCTCCGCTTCGCGCTGCTTCGCCTCGCTAGCCTGCTGCTTCGCCTCCGCGTCCTTGCCAGCGCGGCTCGCTTGCTCCTCATAAGGCGTGAGCAGCGCTGCCCGCTCAGCCAATTGCAGCTCGCGCCCCTTTGCTTCCTGCGCGGCGCGGCCCAGCTCCAACTGCTCAAGCTTGCTGCGCTCCGTCGCAAGCTCTTCGAACCTTGCGTTCAGCGCGAGCGCGGCGCGCAGCCTCTCTTCCTGCGCATGCAGCTGCTCGTCCATCTGCTGCCGCTGCCCATCGCCTTGCTGCACCAGCTCGCCGTAATAAGCAGCCTCCTGTTCCAAGCTAGCAAGCAGTTGCGCCGCGTTATACACCTCTTGGCTCAGCGTCGCAGCCAGCAAGCTCCCCTCGCGCTGAGGAAGCGCATCGCCCGATTGCTTCATATACATGTCATTGCGCAGCCGCGCTTCCTTAAGCGTTTCATTCAGCTCGCGGTTTTGCTGCTGAAACTTAAGCTCCAGCTTCTCATACAGCTCCGTGCGAAAAATCCGCCGCAAAATCTCTTCTTTATTATCGGTATCTGAAGTAAGCAGCTTGCGAAACTCTCCCTGCGGCAGCATCACAATTTGATTAAATTGCTCTTTCGTAAGGCCAATGATCGACTCCAGCTTGGCATCAACGTCGCGAACTTGAAACCGGTCGACCAGCGGCACAGCTTGTCCATCAACAAGCTCATACAGCTCTGCCTTGCCGCCCGTCTCGCTTTTGTTTGAGCCTTTACGATGCGGAAGCTGGCGAAATACTTGGTATTCCCGCTGGGCAACGGCAAAATGAAACTCAACCGACGTATGCGTATCATCTCCGGCAAAATGGCTCCGCAGCATGCGTGCCTCCGAGCGGTCCTCCCCGCTGGCCGCGCCATAAAGCGCAAAGCAAATCGCATCAAAAATCGAGGTTTTACCCGCTCCCGTACTGCCGGAAATAACGAACAGCCGATGCTCGTCCAGCTGGGCAAAATCAATCGTTTCCGCATCCCGGTACGGGCCGAAAGCGTTCATAATAAGCTTGAGCGGTCTCATGCGCCTCCTCCTTCCTCATGCAGCAGCCGACCGAACACATCGGCGAAGCGCTGCCGTTTACTTTCGCTGAGCGGGCTGCCCTTGACCTCCTGATAGAAGGAAGCAAATAAAGCTACCGGATCAGCTTCGCGGCGGCCAGCCGCCTCGATTGCGCCTTCAGCGAAAGCCTCCGCTTCTGCAAGCAGCACCGCCTCCGGCCTGCGCTCGACATGCAGCGCATTCGGATAAATCGCCCGTACCTTCTCCATCGGAAACAGCACTGGATTTTCATTCAGCAGCGTAACAAATACATAATCCTCGCTCATTGCATGCTGCTCAATTTCCTCCATCGTTCCGGAAACGCGGCGCAAATCGCGCAGCGGCTGGAATAACCGTTTTTCCACAGCTACCGCGCCTTTGCCATCCATCTCCACTACATAATACCCTTTGGCGTGATGCTCCTCGGAAACGGAATATTTAAGCGGCGAACCCGCATATCTGATTTTATCGTCGCTGACATTATGCGCCTGATGCAGGTGGCCGAGCGCCGTATAATGAAATGGCGCAAAATAACTGGCACGCACATGCTCCGCCCCGCCAATAGCCAGCGGACGCTCCGAATCGCTCGTATTCGGCTCCGCCTCGCCGGTTGCCGTAACAAAGGCATGACCGACAAAAACGTGGCGCGCAGCAGGATCAAGCTGAGCTCGCAGCCGGTCCGTCAAAGCTTTCATCGCATCATCATGCGTACGAATGCTCTCATCTTCCAGCGCATAACGCACATATGCAGGATCGGCGTAAGGCACAAGGTGAAAATGCACCTCCCCATGCTCATCGCGGAGAATGACAGGCTTCTGCTCCCGCTTCATTCTTCCCGCAATATGCAGCCCCCGGCTCGCCATCATCGCGGTGCCAAAATCAATCCGATCCGGACTGTCGTGATTGCCAGACACGGCAAGTACCGGCGTTTCAAGCTTAATAACAATATGCTGCAGCACCTCATCGAGCAGCTCTACTGCATCAATGGGCGGAATGGCCCGATCATACAAATCACCAGCAATAATAACGGCATCCGGACGTTCGCGTTCAATATCGGCAATCAATTGCTCCAGCACATAACGCTGGTCTTCTGTCATATAAACACCTTGAACCAGCTTGCCTAAATGCCAGTCTGCGGTATGGAACCATTTCATAATGGCGAAACATCCTTTCTTGCCCTTGACCTTCACGCAGCGTCAACGATTATTCTCCTAAGTATACCAAGGAGGGGACAAAGATGAGAACTCTAATTCAAAACGTTCATATTTTAACGATGAAAAAAAACGAAAAGCTTTTTCACGGGGAGCTGCTGATCGAAAATGACCGTATTGCGGCCATTGGCACGAATTTGCCTGAGGCTAAGGCTCAAGCCAGCAAAATCATCGATGGCAAAGGCATGCTGGCAATGCCTGGCCTCATTAATGCTCACCAGCATACGCCAATGAGCTTGCTGAAAGGTTTTTCCGATGATTGCAAGCTGATGGAGTGGCTGGAGCATAAAATGCTTCCTGCCGAGGCGCGGATGACGCCTGAGGATATTTATTGGGGAGCCAAGCTGGCCATGGCGGAAATGATTAAATCAGGCACCACGGCGTTTGCCGATATGTATGTGCACATGAACGAAATTGCTGCTGCTGTCTTGGAAACAGGAATGCGCGCCTCCTTAACGCGGGGACTTGTATTTATGCAAAATGACGGCGGCAAACGGCTAACCGAAGCACTCGATCTCATTGACCGCTGGCATGGCCAGGCCGACGGGCGAATTACGACGATGTTCGGCCCCCACGCCCCCTATACTTGCCCGCCCGAACCGCTAGCAGAAATCATTACGCTCGCTGCCGAAAAAGATTTGCCTATCCATATTCATTTGGCGGAAACGGTAGAGGAAGTCGCCAAGATCAAAGAAAAATACAATTGCTCGCCAACCGCTTACTTGCACAATCTTGGGTTATTCACCGAGGCCCATGCTTTGCTTGCCCATGGCGTCCATCTTACGCATGGCGATATTCATCTGCTTAGAGGCATGAAAGGCGGCGTTGCCCACAATCCAGTCAGCAATTTAAAGCTGGGCTGCGGCATTGCTCCGGTGGCAGCGCTTATCGAGGCTGGCGTTACGGTTGGTCTGGGCACGGACGGATCAGGCAGCGCTTCGACCGTTGACATGTTTGAGGGGATTAAGGCGGCGGCCTGGATGCAAAAAATGGCGGCAGGCGACCCATCCGTTTTCCCGGCCCGTCAGGTGCTGGAAATGGCAACGGCTGAAAGCGCCAAGCTATTGCGCCTTGATCAGGAGATAGGAACGCTTGAGGCTGGCAAAAAAGCCGACCTTATTTTAGTCAATATGAATAAGCCCCATTTGCAGCCTGTCCATAATCAGGAATCGCTGCTCGCCTACGCTGTGAATGGCAGCGATGTTGATACAACCATCGTCAATGGCAAGCTCTTGATGCAAGGGCGCGAGCTGATGACCATAGACGAGGAGGAACTGCTTAAGCAGGCGGTGATTCGGGCTCGGAGAATCGTGGATGGTATTTAGGGCAGCAAGCATTTGGCAGTGCGGTTGCTTTTTTCGCAGTCTGCCGCGCATGCGCATGCCTGCTGCCGCAGAGTGGCCGCTCTATTTCGTCACAGTGTTCAATAGGGCTAATCTGCCACTCGGGTGATGCGGTTTCTGCTTCTTATGTCCGTTATCCCCTTAGCTCAGAAAAGCCGCTTGAACGGCCCAATCCGGCATCACGCCTGATCAAATCGTCCAAACAGCTCCCCAAGCTTCCTTCAAATAAAAGGGTTACTTATTACTTTTCTTTACGCTGCTAATCTATAAAATGTTTTGGAAAGACTCCGATCTCCATGTTTCTGAGCTAAGGGGATAATACCCCAAGCTCTATAAAATAGGAGCAGCTTGTCCAAGCAGGGCGCGCATTGCTGCACCTGGAGCAGCTTGAGCGGCTGCACTTGGATCAACTGGGCCCGTTGGCACACTATTGTCTGGCAGCTGCTCAGGAGCGGGCGTCGTTTCCGGCTCTGGCTGAGGGTCTGTTTCCAGCCCCGTTTGCGGAGCTGGCTCCTGCTCAGGGGCAGCCGCTGCCTCTTCCAAAGCAGCCTGCTCTGCAAGCAAAGCATTGGCAGTGCCTACTTCTGTAAACGATGCCTGTGGCAGCGTCGTGTACATGCTTGGCGCAGGTGGCGTGCTCATGCCATCTCCGAGGAAATAGCTCGTATGCGGCGGCTGGTTGTAAGCTACATTTTGCCAGGCCACAGCAAGGCGGTATACCGCATCATGCATTAGCGTGTAGAGACGATATGCCGTGACATCTGTCGTCGTATACAAGCGCAGCTTGGTGCTGTCCTCTGTGCGCCACAATACTTCCTCGCGCCAATCGCCAATCAGATCAGCCTGCAAGCTTGGCGTGCCTTTTGTCGAATTGTTTGAGTAAGTTCCTGTTGCCGTCAGCAGGCGGCTTACTGCACCGGTATTGTAATTCCATTTTTCAATTTTGCCGACGCCAACCCCAGCGCTTCCTGACCATACATGATCAAGCAGCTCGCGCAGCAGGTCGCCGTCCCACCAAATGCCGAAATTTTGCGAGGATGGAGGCGTGCTGGAAATGAGCTGCCCCGTAATCGTCCTCAGCCCTACACCGCTGCCAGCCCAAACCTCAGCTCCCGGGTAACGAGGATCGATGTCGGCCGCCATGCCGCGTCCCGTATCAGTCCCCGTATAGACACCCCATAAAATTTGACCAGTAGCCGCATCATGTACTTGGGCGCCATAAGGCTTGCTCGTATCCTCATTTACTTTGAATACCTCAAAGCCGGCCCGATTCGGGTTCAAATCGCTGACATGCATTGCATCGCCATGCCCCATATTTGTGTTATAGAGCTTCTGGCCATTATCATCGACCGTCATTGCGCCGAAAATAATTTCATCTTTGCCGTCATTGTCTACATCCGCCACACTAAGGCTGTGATTGCCTTGCCCCGCATAGGCCGAATTGCCGGAAGTATTCGTATCAAACGTCCAGCGGCTCGTTAGCGAGCCATTGCGGAAGTCAAACGCGGCAATGACTGTTCTCGTATAATAGCCGCGTGACATGACGATGCTTGGCCTAACGCCGTCCAAATAAGCAACGCCAGCTAGGAAGCGGTCGACACGGTTGCCGTAACTGTCTCCCCAGCTTGATACAGTGCCTCTTGCCGGCACATAATTTGTAGTCGCAAGCGCTGCTCCCGTCTGCCCTGAAAAAACAGTCAAATATTCCGGTCCTGACAGCACATATCCTGAAGAATTGCGGTAATCGGCAGTCGAACTGCCTATGACTTGCCCTATTCCATCTACGGTGCCGTCCGCTGTTTTGATGACCACCTCGCCTTTGCCGTCGCCGTCAAAATCATAGACGAGAAATTGCGAATAATGGGCGCCTGCACGAATGTTTTTGCCCATATTGATGCGCCACAGCTTCTGGCCATTCATTTTGTAGGCATCAAAAATAACATTGCCCGTATACCCCGATTGGGAGTTATCCTTGGAATTGGACGGGTCCCATTTGAGGACGATTTCGTATTCGCCATCTCCGTCAAGGTCGGCTACGCTCGCATCATTTGCGCTGTAGGTGTAGCTTTCACCGCTCGGTGTTGTTCCGCCAGCAGGCTTGTCCAGCGGAATATCTTTATAATTGTTCGCCCATACCGATACGGTATTGGAGGCTGGACGTTCAACACCGTTTACAACGGCGCGAACATAATAGGTAGAGGAGCTGCTTCCACTAGCATCAAGTAGATTCGTACTTGTCGTAATGACGCTGCTGTTGACCTTCGTTCCATTGCGATAAACGTTAAAGCCCGTATTTGCTGCCTCGCCGCCGAGCAGCCGCCAGCTGACAAATACGCCTCCGCTTACTTTTACCGCAACGACTCCTCTCGTTAATGCTTCCATCTGCCTTGGGGCGGCAGCACTGACCTTCGGATCAACAACAATAGCCGGAATGACCAGCAAAGCAGCAACAGCGAGCATAACCGTTTTGCGAAATACGTTTTTAAAGTTCATCTCTTCTTATTCATCTCCTTTTCGCGAATGATATTTTATCAACACCCAAAAATGAAAGCGCTACCAAATTATTCGAAAAATAAAGCTGCTTCCTGTCTTGAATTCTCATGATTACGAACCGTTAGCCTTTCGGAAGGGCATCCACCTCCTTGATAAATCATACGTTTTTATGAATCAAAACCATAATTTGGAATCGCTTTCATTGTCGATGATAGACTGTGTTCCGACATTTTACTACTTAAAAAACAGAGTTTTTTGTTAAAAAAACCGAGATTCATTCGATTAATTAGCTAGAATCAGATCGCTTTTGACTCACATATCCGCCCCAGACTTGAATATATTGAATAACAAGGTGAAACGGCTATCGCCGTCCTTTGGCAGCAAGGCACGTTTCACTCCGAGAAATATAATTCTTATATTTCAACGAAAAATGAGATCCCCTGGCCCTGACCCAGCTAATATTGATGAAAGATGGGAGTGTAACGCTCATGGCAGAACCGTTATTTATCGTGTCACAAGAGGATTGGTCCTTGCATCGCAAAGGTTACGAAGATCAAGCCCGGCACCAGGAAAAAGTAAGAGAAGCTGTTCGGCAAAATCTCCCCGATATTGTAACCGATGAAAGCATTGTATTATCCGATGGCAAGCAGACGGTGAAAATACCGATTAAAAGTATTGATGAATCCCATTTCGTCTACAATTACAACAAGAAGCAGCATGTTGGACAAGGCGATGGCGATTCACAGGTAGGGGATGTGCTCGGCGTTGATCCTCAGGCGGCCAAAGGTCCAGGCAAAGGACAGGGCGCAGGCGATCAGCCGGGCGAAGACTATGTGGAGGCCGAAATTAGCATTGACCAGCTGGAGGATATGCTTTTCGAGGAGCTGGAGCTTCCTAATCTGGAGCAAAAACAGAAGGATGTTATGGAAACAACCGAGGTCGTCTTTCACGACATCCGCAAAAAAGGCATCATGTCCAACATCGACAAAAAACGGACGCTCATTCAAAATTTGAAGCGCAATGCCAATGAAGGACGTTCAGGAATTGGCGGCATCTCGCCGGATGATTTGCGTTTTAAAACGTGGAATGAGGTTGTGAAGCCCCAATCCAATGCCGTCGTATTGGCGCTCATGGATACTTCAGGCTCTATGGGGTCTTTCGAAAAATATTGCGCCAGAAGCTTCTTCTTCTGGATGACTCGTTTCCTGCGCAGGAAATACCAGCATGTCGAGATGGTATTCGTCGCGCATCATACCGAGGCGAAGGAAGTGACCGAGGAGGAGTTTTTCACTCGGGGCGAAAGCGGCGGCACCATCTGCTCCTCTGCCTACCAGAAAGCGCTTGATATTATCGACAGCCGTTATCCGTCTGCTAACTGGAATATTTATCCCTTCCACTTTTCCGATGGCGATAATTTGACCTCCGACAACGAGAAATGCGTGAAGCTCATCGACAAGCTGCTCGAACGCGCCAATCTGTTCGGCTACGGCGAGGTTAATCAATATAATCGCAGCAGCACCTTAATGTCAGCATATAAAAACATAAGCAATAAAAAATTTATGTATTCGATTATAAAAGATAAAGGCGAAGTGTATAAGGCGCTGAAAACCTTTTTCTCCAAGCCCGCAAGCGGCGCTTAGTAGCAAGCACTAGGCTTCGTGCTGCAGGCATCTAGCTCAAGGAAGTCGATGCTCAAGCAAAGCGAGCCAAACGTAAAAAGCTTCCTCTTCGAGCGTTCCCGAAGAAGAAGCTTTTTGCATCATTTACATCGTGTTTTGGCGCTGCATTAGTATAAGCTTTCTTATGCCAACCGCCTGCTAAATCTGCTCGGATAATATACCTCGCTGCTGCAAGCAGCGGATAACGGACTCAGCCGCTGCATCCGCATCTCCTTCGCCAGAAAACAGCTCCAGCTCTGGAGCTAGCGGCTTCTCATATGGAGCAGATATGCCCGTGAACAGCGGAATTTCTCCTCGCCGCGCCTTGCTGTACAGCCCCTTCGGATCACGCTGCTCGCATATTGCAAGCGGACAATTCACGTATACCTCCACATAGGGAAGCGGAGCTGCTATCGCTCTTGCCAGTGCGCGATCCGCCACAAGCGGCGAGACAAGCGCCGCAATGGCGATGCCTTCACTGCTGGCAAACAGCTTGGCTACCTCCGCGGTGCGCCGCACATTTTCACGGCGATCCTCTGCACTAAAGCCAAGATCGCGGTTTAGCCCATGCCGCAAATTATCGCCATCCAGCACCGTCGTTCGCACACCGCCAGCTTGAAGCTGCCTTTGAAGCGAAGCAGCGATAGAAGATTTTCCCGATGCAGGCAGCCCTGTTAACCATACGATACAGCTGGAATAGGCCAATTGGCCAGACTGCTGAAATCCGTTAAGCTCATACGATTGCCACTGTACATTCGGGGATTTTTGATCCATTCGGCACTCCCCCTACTTTAGACGCCCATTTAGAAAAAGCGCCGTCAGCCGAAGCGCTTCCTCCAAATCCGCAGTCGTGGAGGCAAAAGGATGCTTCGATCCAAAGGTGTGATCCGCTCCTTCCAGCGTAATGAACGTATGCTGCGGCGCAGCCAAGCGCATTTGTTCGTAGCCTGATACAAGACGCTCCGAATCTTGATCCCCCTGTATGAGCAGTGCTGGAACCGCAAGGGAGCCCAGCACCTGTTTAATATTAAACGCTGCTGCATTGCGCTCCAGGTCTTCAAAAAATACTGGCGATATCGGCATTTGCTGCTTCGTGCGCATGTTGGGCACATAACCGACGCCGCTGCTCAGCACCTCCTGCCGAAACGCCTCCGTAAAGAGATTCACGTCGGCTATGCCATTCCATGTCACGACTGCCTGAAGCTGCGGGTATCTCGCAGCGGCCAAAATACTATTTCCGCCGCCACGGCTATGTCCAAGCAGGGCAATCCGGGCCGTATCCAGCTCCTCGGCAAAAGGAAGCTTCGCTTCCAGCAGATGAGCGATGATGGTATCAAGATCCAGCTGTTCACGGGAATACGTGTTAACCGCAAATTTATCCAGCTCGTCAAAGTCCGTTTCCCCTACGCCATTGCAGCTGAAATTAAAGGAAATGACAGCGAAGCCAAGCCTTGCAAGCTGCTCGCAGGCATAGGGCATAAATCCCCAATCTTTAAACCCTTTGAAGCCATGGGCCACGATAACAACCGGCTTCTTCCCCGGTTCGCCTGACACTCGAACGTCCCCTCGCAGCTTCAGGTTTGATTCCAAATCAATGGTAAAAGGTTTGCTATTTACGGCTTCCACCTACAAACTCCCCCGTTTCTCCAAATAGATTCGTCCTGCTTTCTATTATAAGTGAAGGAACAGGGGAATGAATAGCCGGGCTGCTTTAACGCAAGCTTGTTAGTTCAAGAAACCTTCCAATGCAATTGTCGGCTGGCCGTTTGCCTGCCAAGCGCCTTTATTATAACCGCCATTGTAGCCCGGAGGCGCCTCTGGCTCCCAATAAAAGACGCCTAGCCCCTTGCCGCCAGAAATGTTGCGAACCTTCGTTTTAATCGCGGACACGAAGCTCTTCGTAGCGGCCGGCTGATTATATTCAAGGCCAATTTCAGAAACAATAACCGGCTTGCCGTACCGGGCAATCATATCATTGGCATTGCTAATCGTCTGGTCAACCTTGGCCGACCAATCCGTAGCCGATGGATACAGCGACATGCCGATAATATCAAAGGTAGCGCCATTGCTGATTAGCCCCCCGATATTCCAAACGAATAAAGCATTATCATTGCCGCCTGCCAAATGAACAATCGTCTTCGTTCCGGAAGAGATTGATTTTACTGCATTGTTCCCGGTATTGACCAGCCATGCATAGTTTTGCATGCTGACAGTCGCTTTGCCGTCATTCCACAGCATGCCATTGTTCGTCTCATTGCCGATCTGCACCCAATCCGGCGTCACGCCCTTCGCCTGCATCGCCGTCATTACCGCCCGCGTATGGTTCCATACCGCGTCCATCAACTGCTGGAACGTGTAACTATTCCAGGCAGCGGGCTTTGTTTGTTGGCCTGGATCAGCCCACGAATCGCTGTAATGCAGCGTCAGCATAATGCTCATGCCGGCATTTTTAGCCCGCTGTGCAAGAGTAGCGGCCCGGTTCATATCCAAGTAACCGTTTGCATAATTGCTCGAGGGATTTACGAATACGCGAATACGCACCGAATTAATCTGATAGTCATCCTTTAAAATTTGTATGATATCCTTGGTCGTGCCGTTTTTGTCCTTCCAGGTGTAGCCTTGTGCTTCAAGACCGGGAACCCAGCTAATATCCGTCCCTTTCGCAAAAGCAGGAGCCGCCTCGGCCTGATTAAGCGGCAGCTGTACAGTAATAAGAGCGACAATCATCATAGCAAAAACGAGCAGCCTTAGTCTTTTTTTCATTTTCAACATTCCCTCTTCCTTTAATAGTTTGCCAGACTTTGCGCCGATTGGGCGCACAACCAATGATGTATCCGCTTACATAAATAGGTTTCAACAAACGTCCCCTAGCAGCGACAGGCTTTCAAGCTTATGGTGAAGAAGCATCAGCAGCGTGTGCAAATGGGGGGACTGCCGATTCCTTCACCACATCTTTTCCATCGATTACTACGGGATACGCTTATGATTATAAATTCCCTTCACGCAGAAAAACAGGATACAATGTGAATATATTGGATGATTTTACAACATTTCCTCTTCTTCTCCCTTCTGATCACTGTGCTTTAGCCTGATGCGTTTCACTACCAAAATGTATTATAATAGACCCATTCATGCCAAACTGGCGAGCAGGAGGAAATGAATTGACGAATAGCGAGCTTAAACATATGCAAACCCTGCTGCCCGAATGGGTAGAAACGTCCCGCCAGCAGGCTCTTCATGGCAAAGTGGCCTCCTACATACCTGAGCTTGCAAAATCCCCCAAGGACGCCTTGGGCATTCATATTGTGGGTGCAGAAGGTCAAGTAGCATCTGCAGGAGATTGCGGCATATCCTTTACTATGCAAAGCATTTCCAAAGTTTTCACGCTCATTCTGGCGTTAATGGATAATGGCGAGGAAGCGGTTTTCGCCAAGGTTGGCATGGAGCCGACCGGGGACAGCTTCAACTCCATGCTCAAGCTGGAGCTTGTGCAGCCCGGCATTCCCTTCAATCCGCTGATCAATGCTGGAGCGATTGCGATTTCTTCGCTGATTGCCGGAAGCAGCCGGGAGGAGAAATCGGCCCGCGTGCTCGATTTTTTCCGCAATCTCTCAGGCAATATCACGCTGGATTATGATAACGAGGTGTATCTCTCAGAAGCCAAAACGGCAAATTTGAATCGGTCGATGGCTTATTTTCTAAAGGATAAGCAGGTGCTGCAGGGGGAAGTCGAGGAAGTGCTCGACGTGTATTTCCGGCACTGCTCGATCAGCGTCACCTGTGCGGATTTGGCTCGCATGGCGCTTGTGATGGCGCATAACGGTACCGACCCCGTTACCGGAACCGAGCTGATCCCACGGCGTTACGTGCAAATCGCCAAAACCTTTATGATTACTTGCGGCATGTACAACGCCTCAGGCGAATTCGCAATTCAAGTTGGTTTGCCGGCCAAAAGCGGCGTATCCGGCGGCATTTTGGCAATCGTTCCCGGTCGTTATGGCATCGGCGTCGTCGGGCCATCCCTGCATCGCAAAGGCAACAGCATAGCAGGTGTCCATTTGCTGGAAACGTTGTCTCGAACGTTTGACCTTAGCTTATTTTAACGAAGAAGGTGCCCATTATGAATCCATCTGTTGAGCTTGGCATTTCCTTTCATTCCTCCGGGCAGGAGATTGAAATGCTCAAGGTAACGCCGATTGACGATCAGCGCTACCGCATTGAAGAAAATCCATTATTTACGGAAATGGTATCATTCGGTGATATTGTCAAGCTGGAGCAGCAAGGCAACATTTATTTTTATAAAGAGACCGTCCGCAAATCCCGCTTAAGAAGATATTCCTGGCTGCTCAGTCAGGACGTTGCTTCATCCGAGGAGCTTGCCGCTTTCAAAAATCGCGTCGCCGACAGCGGCGGCAACTGGGAAACGATTTTTGGAGGCATGCTCATTATTAATGTCCCGAGCCATATTGACTTTGATCCCGATGTGGAAATTAACAATATTACGGTGAGCAAGGACCGATAAGGGGTATGCGCCAATGAACATTATCGATTTGCACTGCGATGCTTTAATGAAGCTGGGGGAGAAGAAAGGCAGCCTTTCCTTCAACGATGCGCCTGAGCTGGATACGAACAAGCAGCGCCTGCTTACTGGAGGCGTCAAAGTACAAGGCTTCGCCATTTTCGTCATGCCGAACTTGACTGATCAAGAGAAGTTTCAATCGGCGCTCGACCAGGTGCATTTTTTTTACGAGGAAGTATTAGGGAAAAATCCAGACATGAAGCACATCAAGGAATGGAAGGATATCGGCAAGCTGGCCGAGCACGAGATTGGTGCTTTTCTGACGCTTGAAGGCGTTGATCCGGTCGGCAATGACTTGCATAAGCTGAATATGTTTCACCGCCTTGGCGTGTTGTCAGTTGGCCTGACGTGGAATTTCGCCAATCTTGCTGCTGATGGAGTGCTGGAGCCTCGCGGGGCGGGACTTTCCTCCCTAGGCCGCAAAATGGTACAGTTTCACAAT
This sequence comes from Paenibacillus sp. BIHB 4019, assembly GCF_002741035.1. NCBI lineage: Bacteria > Bacillati > Bacillota > Bacilli > Caryophanales > Paenibacillaceae > Paenibacillus > Paenibacillus sp. BIHB 4019. Next base: position 88,443 of record NZ_CP016808.1, read on the forward strand.
GAGCACCGGATTTTGACCGATGTGAGCCACTTGAATGAGCAGAGCTTCTGGGACGTCGTGGAAACAGCCGATTATTTAATCGCCAGCCACTCGAACGCCAAAGCAGTATTCGATCATCCGCGAGGGTTGTCTGATGCGCAAGCGCAAGCGCTGTTCGCCAAAAAAGCAACCGTTCATGTCGTCTATTATCCTGAGTTTATTAAGCCTGAATCGGAAGGGATTACGACGATCTCCGATCTGATTAAGCATATTGACCATTACTGCGCCATTGGCGGCGTTCATCATGTTGGCCTTGGCTCCGATTTTGACGGCATCAACGCTTACGTGCATAATCTCGAAAACGCCGCAAAAAGCCAAAACCTGATTAATGAGCTGCTTAAGCATTACTCTGAGGAGCAGGTGCGGGGCTTTGCCCATAATAATTTCCTGCGCCGCGTTTCCTCTCTTTAATGCAGCAGACTCTTTTCGAACATATTATAGCTCTCTGAATAAAAGAGCGCAGCAAGCCCCCACCTTCACTGGTGGGGGCTTGCTCGGTGCTTACTATTTTAGAGATGTCAACTTCAAACATCGGGTTATCTTTTCCAAACCCTAGTTACATTTTTAAGATTTATTCCGTTGAAACTAAGTTTATATATATCGGGCATATCCAACTGTCTCCAAAACCCAAAGTCAAACGCAGCGTCAAAGTGGTTCATCGTTTCTACAAGCCCATTTAGAACTTCGTGCGGAATGACCTGTTGCCCCGTTCACTTTATGAATCCTCAAAACCAAACATAGATGCGCTAGCATCCATATTTTAGAAATCAGTAAAAAAAAGACGCCGCAGCACTGCTTTCCTCCCTTGCGGGCAGGCGATACAAACGCTGCGGCGTTTTCTTTTTTCTTTATTCGGCTTAACCTTCTGCTCGCTTGTTCAACGATTATTTGCGTTTCCAGACGGAGCCGTCGGAAAAGGCTACCCTATCGATTTGAATATTTTTCAGCTTAGTCGTGTCTTCATAGCCATATAAGTCCCAAGTATACACTGGGTTTTCTCCACTACCTATACTGCTATTTACAACCTTGCCATAATAGCGGTTCGAATATGGATAACCGCCTTTTACTGGATCGCCATAAGCATCATACGTGCTGAAAGAAAGCTCGAATGAAACTATCTTTTTGGTCGTCAAATTCCAGAGCCTTATATTCGCTTCCGGATAGCCTAATGAATCGTAAGTAATGCTGTAATCAACAACTTTAAACGGAACATTATTATTTTTCTTAAGCTCCTCTTTCAGTTTCTTCTTGTATTCATCTTCCTTCTGTTTGTAGAGGGCTCTCATCTGCTTTTCAATCGTGCCGCCATTGCCATAAAGCTGTTTAGCCAGATTGTAGCTTTTGCTTACTGTTTCTTTTTCTCCAGTCTCTATGCTGTAGATGGCTCTGCCAAAATAGATATAGTTCGTGCCATTCGAATCATAATTTTCGCCAGGCTTTACAGTCGCACTGTTAAAAGCGGCTTTGCCGCGCGCATTCAACGATGCCGTAAAATCATAGGTCTGTACAGCGCCACCGGCATAATAATACTCTTTATAATGAACAACGATTTTTTCCGTGCCTAGATTTTTCACAGCGGAATTCGTAATTTGCAGCGGCAGGCCTGTATAATATTTGCTTTTGCTCGGGTCTACCGTTTTAATGCTGATTTGGTTGCCTTTCGTTTCCATAGAAGCGCCTAGACCATCTGTCAACAGGCGAAGCGGAACCATGGTGCGGCCATTTCGTTCTACAGCAGGCGTTCCCAAAAATATAGAAATGCCATTAACCGTAGCAACGGGCTCATTCAAAATAATCGAAATCGTCATTTCGCCGCTTGAAGCGATGATCCGTTTGTTGCCCTTGTCCCAGCTGAAGGCGAGGCCAAGTGCTTCAATCGTTTCTTTTGCCGATACAAGCGTTGTGCCGTTCTCGCTTATTGGTGCCTGCGCGTAAGCGATTTTCTTGCCGTTTACAAAAACAGTCTGGCTCTCCGCCTTAGCGGCCGAAAGCCCCGTTGGGATTGCCAGCAGCATGACCATAGCCAGCAAAATTGTAATTACTTTCTGTTTCATATTTCAGTCTCCCTCTATTTATATATTTCGTGAAGCGTCTATTCGCTGCGCAACGAGTAGACGTATTCCTTGCCTTCAATCGTAACGATAATATCAATCGGCTTTTTGTCATTGGCCGCTTCCTTAGGCAGCTCAGCGATAAAGTGAACAACTCCCGTTTTTAATGGTTCAATATTCGTTATGTTTGTGTAGGTAAAGTTGCCTCCACCCGACTCTTCAATCGTTGAAAAGCTTTTATACTCGTATTTGCTATCATATTTCACTTGTACATCGGCAAATTCATCTGCGCCTTTGGACGAGCTAAGCAAGCTTTTGAACTTAAGAACGATGTCCAAATAAATATTTTCGGCATCCTTTATCTCATAGTAATTGTAGAAGCTGTCAGGCTTCGGCGGAACGACTTTGGACGTAAACTCTGTCTTCGTGAGCGTAACCTCTGCAAAGTCGGCAATAACGAGCGCTTTTTTCAATTCTAGTACACTGCCTGCGTCAGCGGATGGTTCCGGTGCCGGCTCCGAAGACGCCTCGCTTACCGCAGCAGTATTAGCGGCCTCGGCAAGCTCTGCCTTCAGCTTCTCATTTTCAGCGCTCAATTGGCTAACCTGCTCCTTTAATTGGCTGACCTCAGTAGAAAAGTCCTCCGTTTGGCCGGAGCAGCCAGCCATGACGAGCATAGCGGCAACTGCAAAAATAGCTTTTTTCATTATGGTAAATACCCCCTATCATCTTTAGCTATTAAATTTTCTACATAAAGTGCTAAAATCCTCTAAAATCATTTCATTTTACTGAAAATTCATCATTTATTTTTTCGATCTCTGTCATATTTTATCGAACTTCAATAATTATCTGCTCCATTTATGATTTCAAACTGCCATAACAAATTTACCAAAATAACGGACAGAGGCTTTTAAAAACAAATAAAAAACGTTGCTTCCGCAAGGGGAAACAACGTTTAAGCAACATGTAATCACTCTTTATGCTGATCTACTTACAAGATCAAATCACCGAACAGGCCAAACAACAATAAGTAAGCACAAACCGAAAGAACGATATACGACCACAGCTTCTCCTTTGTCACCTGGCTGGCCACCGATGCGCCGACCAAGGAAATGCCAAGAGTAGACAGCAGTGCCGCAGCCATTACAAAAAGGCCCAGCTTAAAGCTAATAAGCGAAACGACGCCCGCTATTAAAAATCCGGACCCAGAAGCGAGCTGCATCGCTCCAATCGACGTAATGAAAGCTCTGAGTGTTAGACGCTGCGTCGCTCTCCACAAGCTGATTCCCCATAAAGAACCGAGGAAGGCAATCGTCGATATTAGCGACAGCAGCAAGATTTTGCCGAATAGCGCTGCGCTCATGCCGCTTCCCTCACGCAATAGATCGGATACCCCATAGCCGAAAAACAGCTGGATGGCGCTGCCTGTAAGCAGCCCAAACAAGAGGAAACCGATTATCGCACTAACAATGCCGATTATACCGTAGCTCAAATCTTTGGCCGGGTTTAAATTGAGACCCTCCAGCGGATTTTTCAGCAGCTTCAGCAATACTTGCATATCGATCTGCTTAACCGAGCCGGATACATTTTGCAGCAGCTTGTTTGCTGCCCCTGCTGCTGCGCTTTTGGCTGCTGCTCCTGATCCTGCGCCAGCACCAGCACCAGCGCCCGCAGCACCTGCCATTCCGGCAGCTTCATTTCTCACTGATGCAGCCGTTCCAGCTGCCTCATTTCTTGCTGACGCCGCCGTAACAGCTGGCTCAGCATCAACTGCATCGTATTCGCTATTGTCATCGCCGTATGCGTCATATTCCCCATACTCGCCGTAACGTTCCCGTTGCCCCGGCTCTTCCTCCAACCCCTCGCGCTTCTGCAAAGCCGCTTGCTCCCGCGTCGCCTCAAGCAAGCGCGCATCTTCCTCCTGGCGCGCCAATTCCTCCTGCCGTGCTGCTTCCGCACGCCGCAAAATCTCTTCCTGCCTCGCCGCCTCTGACTGGCGGGCAACCTCAGCCTGCCTTGCCGCTTCCGCTAGGCGGGCTGCCTCGGCCCGCTGCGCCGCTTCTTCCCGCGCAGCTTGGGCTGCTGCTTGCGCTGCCGCCAGTGACTGCTGCGACTCCCGCGGCTGGCGGAACACATGCACCGCCTGGCTAGCTGGCTCGCTCTTTTCTAAATCAAACGGCCGCGCCTTTTCCGAATGCTGCTCTTGCTGCTTTTTATCATCCTGATCATCCATCTCTGTATCCTCCTCTTGCTGTCAAGAGCCGCCCTAACGAGAGGCGGCCTTATTATGCTAGTCCATATCCCGATAATTCGCCTCATCCGCAATGCTCTGAATATCATCCGAGCTGATGCTGATGTAGCGATAACCATCGGCCTGCTGCCGGCGGAGCGCACGCTCCTTGAAGTAGCGCGGACTGCCTTCCCCTGCATCCTCATCGTACACGAGCAAAATGCCCTCGGTTTTGCGAAACAGCAGCTCATCCCTCGCCTGCAGCTGCCAAATACCGTCATAAGGCTTATCGCTGACCGACGCATAATAATCGACGCCCTTCAGCACCTGCTCATAATATTCCTTCTTGTCATCCTTCCACTTCTCTTCCGGATTGCTATACGCTGTAATAATAGAAAGCCTGAGCTGCGGGTATTGCGGCTTCAGCGCGATGACAGCTTCACACGCCCATAGATCAACGCCATATTGGCCCGGCGTAATGACCCATTGCAAGCCATCATCAATAAGCGGCAGCAGCTTATTCGTAATCGCCTGCTTAATATAGGCAATGCCTTCATGCTTTTGATTAAAAATGTTCAGCTCATGCGCACGGTAGCCCGACACTAGCAAATTGTTCATGCCTTCGGCGCATTTCTAAAGGTTCGTTCGTAATCCTCGAACCGGATTTTACGAATCATTTTGCGATCAGCCGTTCGTGCAATGATTCCTTCTGACTTTCCGGCTGCATCCATTCCTACACGCGTGACCGCAAAATCGCTAAGAAAGCGGCTCGTCTCCTCCAGCCCGACCGGAAACGCAGCTCCACCCAGCTCAGCCAGCAGCGGCGCAGCGTCGAGGCTCCATCGCTCGATAAATGCTGCTTTCTCCGCCTCTTTATAAAAAGGCTGGCCGCCATGATCGCGCCACTTGGCAATTTGGTCAATCGGCAGTTCCAGCAAATGCTTAAGCTCCTCATGCGTCAGCGAAAACAGATCGAATACCCGGTAGCCTTGGCTGCCGCTGGACGTATAATTTTTGGCCGCCTTTGTTTTTCCGCCATAGCTCTCCTGATATATAACCGTAAGTCCAAGCTTCCCATCCGCCAAGCTGGCCTGCATCCGCTCCGCAATCGGGGTTAGCAAGGCCGCCATATTGCCATAAGGATTGCCAATTCGGTCCCCCTTGGCATACAGCAGCTCCTCTCGTGAGCCAATAACATAGTCCGTCCCGGCTTCATTATGAAGCAAAATCATGCGCGCATTTTCCCCGTCTACTTTTTCATAAACATAAACGGGCTTATCCAAATCGAAGGCCTCGCCTTCGGTTAATGTGTCGTTTAAACGGCCGCGTTCCCCAAGCTGGTGATAGGTGAGGATACTCGGATATTTCGTTAAGGAATTCAGTTTTGTAAAATCCATTATTCATCTCCTGCATCATAATAAGTCTGTTATCCCATCATAATACCATCGTTTCCCGCTCTTGGTTAGTCCGAAGGCAAGTTTGGGTAAGTAAAGAATAAGCGAGAGGAGGGTATATGATGTCTATTCATAATGAAAGGCCGATCGATTTACCAGAGCCGAATCCAGACAAATCGCCGGAAATCATACCGCCGAACCCACCTGAGATTTTGCCCGAGCAGCCCGCGCCCGAAATTATTCCCAGCACTCCAGCGCCCGAGATCGAGCCTGTGCCGGCACCGAATGTCGAAACGGACTTCCCAACCGAAATGCCGCCTGACCACTTTTAAAATAGCGCAAAGCAAGGAGCGTTTGCCGACCTGCACAGCAGCGGCGAACGCTCCTTTACTTCGGTTAGCTATGTATTACTGTACCTTCCCCATTACCTTGCAACGCTTTGCGGGTACGCTCGCCTCCTGCCTGGTCGTTATGCGCCGCAAGAAGCCAGCCTCCACGAATTGTGAAGGCTGGCTTCTTGATGAACGATGCAGCTATAGCCAAGCTTGCACCCGCCATCTACTTGCTGATTTTATTTTTGAGCTCGCCGATTTTTTCTTGGGCGATACCTTTGGCTTTATCCAGCTTGCCTTCTCCTTGCAGCGATTCATTGTTCGTCGCTTTGCCGATCTGGTCTTTAATCTCGCCTTTTACTTGGTTGGCTTTGCCTTTTATTTTATCGCCTAAACCGTTATTTGAAGCTGTCATATGATCATCTCCTCTTTGGTTATATGTCTCTTTACCTCTTAAAAGAGATGATGAAACATAGCGATGCAAACTATCGGTTTACAGCAAGCTTATTTCCCTCTCGTAATGGGATGCTCCAAATCGGCATGTCCCATTAAGCTTTCCAGTTGTTTTCCATCAACGAGCAAATCAATTGTTTTCACCTCTACGAATTGAAATAGCGTCCATGTTAAAGCATCCAAAGCGAGTATTTCACTGCCAGATCCGAGACGCGCCGTGTCAGGCATATGAATGTCGAGCGTGAGCGCTCCGTTTTTAAAATGGACGGATTTCAGCTCGATCTCTTTCGACCAGAGCGGTATCAACTCGGCATTGTCGCTTTGCTGCAAAGCTTTAAAGGCTTCCGTATATTTTTCTACAGGTGTGGCAAAAGAAATCTGCACACCCGCTTTATTCAGCTTTTCCCCCTGAGGGTCTGAGAAAAAAACTTCAATTGTCCGCTTCTTCACTTCCGCAGCAGATACCGGAGCCTCAGCCGTTTGCTGCGGCTCCACGACTGTGACCGCTGTGACCGTCTTGGATTGGGCAGCATCTAAAGTAACCTCTTGCGCCGAATGGGCCGATGACTTGTCCGCACAGCCGGCTGTCGTCATAACGATTAATAGGAGCGCCGCAATAGCAATCTTTGTGTTCATTCAAACTCCACCTCCTTCAGGAATTGAAAGAAACAAGCTGTACTATTTAATACCCAAATATTCTTTAATTCCCTCAACGATGCCTTTTGCCATACGCATTTCCACCGTTTCATTCGTAATAACCGCCAAATCCGATGCATTGCTCATAAAGCCTGTCTCTAGCAGAACCGCTGGCATCGTTGTCTCTCGTATGACGTGATAGTTGCCGTATTTCACTCCGCGATCTCTAAGTCCAGTCGCTTCCACCAAATAGCGATGAATCGTCTTAGCTAATGGTATGCTCGAATCCCGCGCATAATACGTCTCTGTGCCTGAAGCTGTAGATGTCGTGTAGCCGTTCGCATGCAGGGAGACGAATAAATCGGCATTCAGTGCATTTGCCAGCTTCGCACGATTCGAAAGGCTGAGTGTAGTATCATCCTTTCGCGTCATCACCACATTAATGGCAGGCACCTGCTTCAGCAGCTGCTCGACTTTCAAGGAAAGCGCCAGATTGATTATTTTTTCCTGCAGCCCTGTCAGCGCCACCTTGCCTGGTTCTACACCGCCGTGGCCCGGATCAATGACGACGATTTTTTTGCCGTCTGAACTGATTGGCGGCACAATCGGTGCACCGCCTACGTCGCCGTCCACATTAAGGTCTACGACATAAAGGCCAGAATCATCGCTGACAAGCTGATAGGAGGTCGCCTGTCTCAAATCCAAAACGATGCGAATAGCCGACGGCTCGCGGGTAAACAAAGAATAACGCACCTTCGTAACATCTGAGCTGTCCGTAATGACAAGTTCGCCCATCTGGCTGCCATTCAAAGCTTGTCCATCGCCAAACGACGGTGCAAAAGCCGAATTTGGCAAATCGATGACGAGGCGATCAGGCGCCTTCATCGTGAAAATTTTCGGCCCTACTTTGCCGCTTGTCGTGACGATAAGCCGGTTGTCATTAAAACTGATAGCGCTTACTGTTGACACGCCACTCGGGATAGCTCCATCAATAATGGTGCCTCCTGTTTCGGAAGGCGGCGGAGTAACCGGATCATTTCCAACCTCTTCGTCTATCACCTCTGGAATCGGGCTCGTTAAAGTGACCGTCTTCGTCGTATTGTTCCAGCCAACCTTGAGATTCATCTGCTCGCCTACGAAGCGCAGCGGAACGAGCGTTGTTCCTTTTTTCATTACAGGAGGAGCATCGATATCGATGGCAGCCGTATTGACCTTTGCCGCTTTCTGGCCTACCGTCATTTCAATCAGCGTGCCTTCCTTACTAATTGTGACCGTCTGTGCCTGCTTATTCCAGAGCACGTCGTAGCCCAAGCTTTCCGATACGATCCGAATCGGGATCATGACTTTTTTGTCAATGATTTCGGCTTTCGTATTTTCCGGCTGCACGAGCTCTGTTCCGTCCAAAATCACCTTCGTATCCACCGCTGCTGCAAAGCTATCGTTTGGGAACGCCACTAAAAGCATAAATAATACCATTAAAAACCCTAGCCTCTTCATCATATTCTCCTGCCATTGTGTCTTTTTTTGAATCATTGCAACCTCTCTTCTCTGTACAATTTCAATTTTTTCCATAAAAGAATAGACGATATAGTTTGGTAAAAGTTGCAAGAGCCCTAACCAATTAGGAGAATAGATTTAATGGAGCCCCTAAGGTGCATTTCCACGGTTTAATTAACTCTAGTAAAGTATTTACTCAAAAAGCTAGACAGTGCGCCTCAGACTCCATGCGCTGGGCCTCTTCTTTTCCAAGCCATTGCCGCATAATCTAGGGTTAAAATAATACCCTGGGGGTGCTGTCATGAACAGCCAACCGCTCTCAAGAAAAAAGCCTAATTTCCTTGTCATTCTCGTCGATGAGGAGCGATATCCTCCCTTTTATGAGAACGCGGAAATTAAGCAATGGAGCAGAGAAAATCTCGTAGCCCAGCAATTTCTCAGAAAATCGCACAGCATGGAATTTCACAGGCATTATATTGGAAGCGCAGCGTGCTGTCCGAGCCGGGCAACGTTGATGACCGGGCAATATCCTTCTCTCCACGGGGTCAGCCAAACGACGGGAATTGCCAAGGAACCGTTTGACTCGGATATGTTTTGGCTGGGCAGCAATACGGTGCCTACGCTAGGGAATTATTTTCGCGAGGCAGGATATCAAACCTACTATAAGGGAAAATGGCATTTTTCCTACCAAGATATCATTATCCCTGGCACGCATCAAAGCGTCCTCAGCTATTCTCCCGAGAACGGTATGCCAGATCGAGCACGGGAGGAGCTGTATTTGCATGCCAATCGAATGGACGATTTCGGATTTTCCGGCTGGATTGGCCCAGAGCCTCACGGCAGAGACCCGCGCAACTCCGGCTCGTCTGCTGCTATAGGCCTGAGCGGCCGAGATATCGTCTATGCCTCCGAAGTGGTTTCCCTGATTCAGGCTCTTGCCCATGAGAAAGAGCGAAATGATGCGGCAAAACCATGGCTCATTGTGTCATCATTTGTGAACCCGCATGATATTGTTTTATACGGCGCTCTCGCTGCACAGCTGCCTACCTTCAATTTTGACATCGGGCCAATGCCTCCGGTCGCGCCAGCGCCGACCCAAAATGAACCTTTAGATACGAAACCGCGCTGCCAAAAAAGCTACCAGCAAATCTATCCGCGCGCGCTGCAGCCTATTATTAATGAGCCTCATTACCGCAAGCTCTATTACCATTTGCAAAAACAAGCCGATATGCAAATGCAGAAGGTGCTTGAAGCTCTCGTCCAAACGTCTGCCTATGACGATACGATTGTCATTTTCACTTCCGATCACGGGGATTTGCTTGGCTCCCACGGCCGCCTTCATCAAAAATTTTACTGCGCCTATGAAGAGATGCTCCATGTTCCTTTGATCATTCACAGCAAGCAGCTGTTTCCGAAGCCAGAGCCGCAGCTATTCAACACCCTTACCAGCCATGTTGATCTGCTTCCGACTATGCTTGGGCTGGCTCAGGCTAACGCAGGCGACATCCAAAGCCGCTTGCAAAAAAAATTCAGCGAGGTCCATCCCTTTGTCGGCCGTGACCTGTCCAGCTTTATTTTAGGGCATAACACATCCGAGCCCGTAGAATCACCGATTTATTTTATGATCGACGACGATGTTACGCGGGGCCAGCATCAAGTTAATCCCATCGGAATACCATTTCCTTCCGTTGTTCAGCCCAATCATATTGAAACGGTAATTGCCCCTCTCTATAACGATAACAACAAACAATTATGGAAGTATTCCCGCTATTATGATAACGAGCAGTTTTGGAGCGAGCCGGGAACTAGAGACGTAACCTTTCAGCCGACCGCTTCGCATGCCGGGAGTGCAGCCTCCGGGTCACCCTCTGCCTCTAATATCTGCTATGTTGCAGCTATCAAAACCGTTCCTGTTGCTGAGGAATACGAGCTGTATAATTTGACCGCTGACCCGCTTGAAACACGCAATCTCGCCCATCCTGCCTTCGCGACCGAGCAGACGAAACGCATCCAACAACAGATGGCACAGCTGCTTGACGAACAACGACAGCAAAAAAGGATAAAGCCTTATCTTACTGGCTTATCGCCAGACGAATTATAAACTCGGCAGCCTGAAATTCCTTTCACTGCCGAACATAAAAAGAGTATGGAGGCTATTAAAACCTTCATACTCTTTTTGAATTGTTTGAAAAAGGCTGTCTGACGAGATGTTTAACCCTCAATACTATGATTTTATGGAGTTTCAATCCACGCACTCCATACGGAGTGCGACGTATCAACACCTATAGATGATCCAACAGAAATGCAGTTTCAATCCACGCACTCCATACGGAGTGCGACTATGAGTATGTAGCACGCGTCATTTATAATCAAAGTTTCAATCCACGCACTCCATACGGAGTGCGACGCTTCCGTTCAGCAGTAATTGCCCTTTCTACAGCATGTTTCAATCCACGCACTCCATACGGAGTGCGACGCAATTTATGATGTAGATTACCTGAGAGCGAGGTGTTTCAATCCACGCACTCCATACGGAGTGCGACTCGACATGGCTAATACGCGTCTCAATGCGGAAAGGGTTTCAATCCACGCACTCCGTACGGAGTGCGACGTTGGTTGCCGATTGCGCGAGCGTAGCCAGAGTAGTTTCAATCCACGCACTCCGTACGGAGTGCGACTTGTCCCGTATAGGGACGATTGTCGCAACTGTGTTTCAATCCACGCACTCCGTACGGAGTGCGACGCTATGAGTCTTCAACTGCAAATTTTCCATTTTCAGTTTCAATCCACGCACTCCGTACGGAGTGCGACAAGTTAACTTTTTTCCGAGCCGGCATTGAGCTGCAGTTTCAATCCACGCACTCCGTACGGAGTGCGACAGCGAAATTACATACAATTGATCCCATCATGGCATCAATTCACGATCTTTTCAAGAAAAATAATGCTAAGCGTATATGATTAAAACATTGACTTTTTAGAGAGTCACTCAATTTCGACACTTATCGACATTTTCCGAGGTGCGAATCTCCTAGGGATTTCATGGGAGCTTCACATTCGCACCAAAGGACGGCTATGATTTCCTCTGCTCAAATTGTAATTCTTGCACCTAAGTTTTCGCCGTAACAATCGGCAAATCATATATCCGGCAGCAGGCCGCCGGAATCTCCTCAGCCAGCCAGACCTCATTGCCAGCATAATAAAAAACAACCCCGAGCTCCGCGGCCAACTGCGTATCCACTGCCAAAATCGCCAGCTTGCCCCTTCGGCTGCCTGCAAGGGCTGCAAAATCCAGCCCCTCCGACAGATGGCAATATTGGCGGCCCATCGCCTGAATGCCTTCGCGCAAAATAGCCGCTACCACCGCTTCATTCGTGCCATGATACAACACTTCCGGCGGCACCGCAGCCGGATAGCTCACCTTTTGCACGCTATGCCCATAACGGGCGCGGATGCGCCCGTCTGCAAGCTCAAAGCGCTGCTTCGAGGAGCGCTCCACAACGTAGCGAATATGCGCTTCCGTTATGCTGCTCCAATCCGGCTGCCGATTAATGGCGGCCAGCAGCTCGTTAAGCAAGCAGGAGCCATCCGCTTCATCAAGTTCAATGCCGAACTTTTCGGGCGCATGCCGCAATATTTTGGTCATCATCTTGCTGAGGCTTTTTTCCCGTTTATCCGTTAACATCGCTTAAGCCCCCTTAATTGTCGCCAGCGGCTTGCATTTGGCCACAACCTCAGCCAGACCAGCGCCGACGACACTCTCAATAATTTGATCGACATCCTTGTACGCCTGCGGCGACTCATCGACCATCGACTCCAGCGAACGCTGGTTGAGAACAATTTCGTCCTCCATCCCTACCCGCATTGATGCGGCAAACTCTTCAACTGTAATGAGCCGTTTGCTCGCACTCCGCGAGCGAATGCGACCAGCGCCATGGCAGATGGAGTGGTAATTGTCGCGTCCACCCGGCTTGCCTACCATAATGTAGGAAGAGGAGCCCATCGAGCCGGGAATGAGCGCCGGATGTCCCGTTTCCTTGTATGGTTCAGGGTTATCCGGATGCTGGGCAGGGAGCGCTCTTGTCGCCCCTTTGCGATGGACGAAATACGAATGCCCGTCATGCTCTTCCTCCCATGCGTAATTGTGCATGAGATCATAGAGCGTCGACATTTCAAATTTGCTGCCAAAAACATCCTTCCCCGCCTCGCGAATCGCATAAGCGATGAGGTGTCGGTTGACGACCGCATAATTCAGAGCGGAATACATCAGCTCTACATAATCTTTGCCCAATTGATGTGCAAGCGGCGCGAACACCAGCTTGGGATCAGCGGTGCCTAGCCCTTCGGCTTTCATCATTTTAGTCATATTGCTGCTGCAATATTGGCTTACTGAGCCGCCCCATGCGCGCGAGCCAGAATGAATCATGATGACGACCTGACCATCCTTCAAGCCCCAGGCTTCCGCAATTTCGCGGTTTTCCTCGGGAATTTCAATCGCCTGAATTTCAGCAAAATGATTGCCCCCGCCAAGCGTGCCAAGCTGGCGATGCGAGCGATGCCATACCCGTTCCGGGAACAAGTCCAGCGCACCGCCTTCCACATAAAATTTGCTGCTTTCCACATGCGTCAGCGAAGTCGCTTTGCGCGGTGTATAAGCATCCGGAATATATTTTTTCGGCAAGCCGTGCAATCCTTTTTTCACAACATGCTCTAAGCGAATATCTGAAAAATGGCCCCGCCCATGCTCTTCCATCGGCAAATATTTCTCAATCGCCTTCACCAGCTTGCGGCGAAGCTTCACATCCTTCAATTCATCCTTGTGCAAATTGGTCAAATGAACCCGCATGCCGCAGCCGATATCGCTGCCGACAATGGAAGGCGAGACGTAGCCGTCTTCCATATTCCATACTGCCGTCGTTCCAATGCACGTACCTACGCCCACATGAACGTCAGGCGTGTAGCCCATATAAACTTGATTCGGTATTTGCAAATTGTTATTTGCAAGCTCAAAAACTTTATAATCCAGCGCAGCAAACAGCTCCGGCCCCGCATATACATGCACCTGCCCCGAAGGCAGCTTCACTTGTTGATAATAGTTGTGTAACATCAATTAAATTTCCTCGATTCTTATGCTGCGGCTGCGCCCTGCCGCCTTGCCTGCCGCTCTATTCCGCTCTGGGCCCCCATACTTCCCGGAGTGCTGAGCGAAATAGTTCATCCAGCGCTTGATCCTGCTTCTGCCCCGAAGCTGGCGCTTGCTTTGCCACTTCCTCGTAATAGGCGATACGCCTAGCGAGAAAATCGTTAATTACGCTGATTTTCGGCTCCAAATCCAGCTCGATGCCTGCTTTCTTGCGTTCAAGCAGCGTGAGCACCTCGCGTTTAAGCGACGAATCTGGCACCAGCTCATGCACTAGCTCCTCAAATGACAGAGGAGGCACGGTGCCTCGCTCTTCAACCCATTGGCAGGCGAGCACCGGGCGCAGCACGTAGAAATATTTTTTAATTTTCACTTGGTCGCCCTGCAAATACTCGCGAAAGTTCCCTTTCGCCATATGCAAATAATGATAGATGCTGGAGCGCGGCGAGAAGTTCGCCGGAGCAGCCTCGCGAATTTGCTCCGCTACCGTCGTCTCCTCCATATAGTGGATCGGCGATTGCAGCCATTCCAGCAGCGGCGGATTCGATTTACGGAATAAATTCAGCGCTTTTTTCAAATCCCAGCCGTTAATATCGAGCATGTCGCTGATTGGGCGTTCAATCACATCGCGCTGCTCAAAAATCGATAAATACCAATTCGTCTCCCGTACATAAATAAATCTTACATCGTAATCACTGTCCTTCGACGGGAAGCCCCATGCGCGGCTGCCTGACTCACAGGCATACACGATACGCACGCGTTCCTCCGCTTCTATTTTGCGCAGCTCGGCTGCTATTTTAGCTTTATAATCGCTCATCCGAAGCCCTCCTTTGTTTTTTTGGCAACAAAAAAAGAAGCTACGGACATTCGAGCATCGTCCATAGCTTCTTAAGTAATTAGAGCTATTGCAAATCGGAATAGACAGCGCACAGCTGACCTATAATCCTTCGCCTTACAGCAGTTGGTTCCGCTGAGGCCGACCCGCATGGACGTTAGCTATGAAGTTGGTTTGTGGGATAATCATCATATTTACGGACATTTGTTTCGGCCTCCCTTCAAGTTATTTCGTTCATCTTACTCGCGTACCCAGCATTTGTCAACCCATTTTTAACTAATTCACGATGGATGCTGTTCTATTGCAAATCATTTAATTATTTAGCACTGTTTAAATCATAGTTAAACAGTAGGATTAAACAAAGCAGGAGGAGAAAAATTGGCTCATATTCATAAAAATTTAACCGAACTAATTGGAAATACGCCGCTGCTTGCGCTTGGCGCCGAGCTGATTTTAACACCGGAAGCGAAAAGGCATGACGGGCGCCATTAGACGGGCTGAGCAGCTTGCTGCCGAGACGCCAAATTCTATTATCCCCCAACAGTTCAACAACCCTGCCAATCTGGAAATTCACCTAAGCACAACCGCAGAAGAGCAATGCTGGCAAAACCATCGTCGTTCTGCTTCCAGACAGCGGAGAGCGTTATTTATCTACATCGCTATTCCCTTCTATCGACTAGTAATAGATTTCACCTTATCATTCTTGCTTTGCACTCAGCAGCGAGTTGAGCTGCTCCAGCATGTTGCCGCCGCTGGACAGCGAAATCGTGCCGATTTTCTCGCAAATTTTTTCCATGAACTCAAGCTCTTTGAGGCGGTACAGCGTCGTATTTTCATCCATCAGCTTCGCTGTGTTCAGCAGGCTGCGGGTGGAAGCCGTCTCCTCGCGGCGGGTGATGAGATTGGCTTGCGCCTTCTTCTCCGCAATAAGCACCGTGTTCATAATATCCTTGATATCGCCTGGCAAAATAATGTCCTTCACGCCTGCCGACAGAAACTGGACGCCGTAATCATCGCCCTTCTCATTGAGCCGGGAAAGCACGAATGCGGCGATTTCCTGCTTCATCTTCAGCAAATCATCGAGGCGCAGCGTACCGACATATTCCCGCAAAATCAGCTGCAGCACAATGTACACCTGATCTTCAAACGATTTAATCATCAGCACTTTAATCGGATCAGTGATTTTGTATTGGCAGACGAAGTTAAGCCGCAGCGTCACCTTGTCCTCCGTCATCATTTCCTGTCCCGTCAAATCAAGCTGCTGCTGGCGCAAATCCGTCTTGCGGACGAGCACCGTCGTCGGACCATTCCAGAAATAATATTTGCCCGGAGCCAGCTCCCGCTGCATCACATTGTTATAAAACAATGCCGCTGTCTCATAATTCGCGACCTCCACGCACTGGTAGTAGCCATTAAGCTTAGACATAATTGCCAGATTAATGTCCTTGCTGATCTCAGGCTGGCGAATATCCGCATGAACGAACGTATGCTTTTTCAGTACATTCCAGAAAATATGCTTGCCTGCCGTCAACAAGGAATTAAATTTCCCATCTACATAATGCAGCACATATTCAAAATCCTGCACCTCAACGATCGTAAGCTGGGCGAGCAGCTCCTGATCATGCAGAAACATATCGGCATCCTTGCCCGTAACTTGAAAACGCTTCGTCACATTCAGTACAGTCGCCGTTTCCTCGCGCCATGTTGACAACCGGTATTTGCCTGGCTGCAAAAGCTTAATATAGCCGCCTTTACGGAACAAAAGCGCGCGCTCATCATCCTGTATAATCAATGGATTTTTAAATTTAGCCGTCGTCATATAAAGCCACCTCATTCAGGTTATTTAAACGTTAGATTGATTGATTTGTCATTTGATTTGTTGTGATTCTTGCAATCAGGAATGCTTCCTGCGGTTAAAGCGGAATCAGGCTTAAGAGCACCGTCAAGCGCAGCAATCTGCGCGGTGCTCTGCGAAGCATAGCGGCCGCGTTCAACTTCAACCGGCCGATCCTTCGCTTTGCTAACCGCTAAATATACCCGCTTACCCTGCTCGGTATCCACCGATTGCATAGCCGTGCCGCAGCGCCGCCGTATAGGCCGGCAGGAGCATTCCTGCTGCAAGAGTCTCTCATTTTTTGACTCCTTGGAAGGGAGTTGATGTGTGCTATAGCGTAGCTACAGCTGCTCCAATGCTCCGTATCAAAACGGTTGGGATTCGAACCCGGTTCTAAAGCTTGTGGGGCTCCAAGCTTCATGCGCTTTGCAGCACACAAGCGCACAGTGTACGCCCGTACTGCTGGATCATACTGAAATCCATGCCATGGCAAGCCATAAGCTATGCAGCCCAAACTATTATTGAAGTTATCTTAAATAGCAAAGTTAAGGAGCTGCGAAGAAATTAGCGGTGCATTATTTCGTCGCAGTCTCTAAGTGCCTTTAATGGCAGCCATCGGCTGGCATTTGGCAACGACAGCGGCAAGCGAAGCGCCGACCACACTGTCGATAATTTGATCCACATCCTTGTAAGCCTGCGGACATTCATCGAGAATATCCTTCAGCGAGCGGTGGTTGACCAAAATTTCATCGTCGCTCCCGACGCGCAGCGATTGCTCAAATTGATCGACGGTGACGAGTTCCTTCGTCGCCCGTCTCGATCTGGCGCGCCCCGCACCATGGCAGACGGAAAAGAAGTTTTTCACTCCTTCATCCTTGCCGACCATAATATAGGATGCCGTTCCCATCGAGCCTGGAATGAGGGCAGGATGCCCCGTCTCCTTATAAGCAGGCGTATTTAAAAAATGGTTCGGCGGCAGCGCACGCGTCGCACCCTTCCGATGAACGAGCATCGGCTGCTTGCGGTGAAACTCCTTGAGCGCGTAATTATGCATCAGATCATAAAGCACAGGCAGCTGCATCTCCGGGCCAAAAACATCCCGGAACGCTTGCTGGACGCCAAATGCAATCATATGGCGATTGCTGACGGCAAAATTCAGCGCCGAATACATGAGATTCAAATACATTTGACCCTCGCGGCTTGCAATCGGTGCATACACCAGATTTGGATCAGGGTTGCTGATTCCCCACTGGTACATCGCTTCTTTGATGACCTTGTTATATTCACGGCCTACGGCAGCGCCCCAGGAGCGCGAGCCGGAATGGATCATGACGACGACCTGGCCGTCGAACAAGCCCCATTTTTCCGCCAATGCGCTGTATTCCTCATTGATGTCCAAATATTGAATTTCAATAAAATGGTTGCCGTTGCCGAGCGATCCCAACTGCCCATGGGCATTACGCATAATACGGGGCGGCAAATGCTCCAGCGCAGCATGGTCGAAGGCGAATGCTGCTTGCTCGACATGCGTCAGCCATTGCTCATTAGGCACATACTGGGCCGGAAGCCCTTTTAGCCCGTCTTGCACAACGCTCATAATATCAATATCCGCGTAATTCGTATTCGTTCGCTCGTGGGTTGGTACGTATTGTTCAATCGCTCTAATTAATGCGCGGCGCACCTCTTTATCCTGAATATCGCGCTTATGGAGCGGCGTTGTATGCACCCTCATGCCGCAGCCGATATCCGATCCCACAATCGACGGCGAGATAAAGCCATCCTTCATATTCCAGACGGCCGTCGTTCCAATGCACGTTCCTACTCCAATATGCGCATCCGGCGTATAACCCATATATTGATTGCGCGGAATGCGCAAATTGTTATCAGCCATTTGATATACATTAGGCTCAAGGGATGCAAACACTTCATCATTTGCGTATACATGCAGCTTTCCGTTTGGAAGGCTGAGCTCGTGGTGATTGGTTCCTTTAAGCTGAATCATCTTCTCCAGCACTTGTTTTGTCATATCATTCATTGTGTTGGCCATTGCTGTTCCTCCTTCATTCTGCCCTGCGTCATTGACGCTCCGTAGCCGCTCTTATGGATCTGATTTTGCCTTAAAAATCCCTCCTCGAACATGGCGAAAGTATTACGACCAGGAAAAATATAACGTTTTTTCACGCCTATGGTCTTTTTTGACAACGCTACTAATCCTTCATAGAATAAAACAATAGATAGCGAGAGTAAGCTGGAAGGCAGGGGACCACCGTTGGCTAAAGAAAGCTTCGATAAAGAGATTCAGTTTCTGCGCATGCTTGTGTTAACAAGCGGAGCCTATAATCGGCAGCAATTCGCAGATCGGCTCGGCATCTCCATTCATACATTTGATAAAACGATTAAAAAGCTCAAGGAAATTGTAAACGCCGTCTACCAGCAGCTTCCCGAGGAACAGGGCAAGGAATTTGCAGAGACCGTTCGTTATAGCTATTTTGATTCTGCCGACCCTATGCTGCTCTTTCTATTCCGCGCCAAGTCGCTGAAGGAAACCGAGAGCAAGCGTATTTCCCTGCTGCTGGAGACGCTGCAAAGCGGCAGCGCCATGACCGCCATGGAGCTGATGGACGCTTGCTGCGGCAATATGCCCGCTGAGCTGGCGCCCCCGGATGAGAAAACGGTGCGCAGCGATCTGAAATATTTGGAAGAGGTCGGCGTCATCCGCAAAGAACCGGGGCCTCGTCCCTACCGCTACCGGCTGGCAAACGAGCTGGTGCAGGAGCTGACGGAGGAGGAGCTGCTGGATTTATACGATTTTGCCGACGTCATGGCAAATACGCATGTTCCATCCGTGCAGGGCTACATGCTGCGCGACAGCTTGAAAAAGCATTTGCAGCGCACGCAGGAGGACAACGTCACGCTGGACGCTTTTTTGTATAAATATCACTTTTACTCCCGCCTGCTGGATGAAGCCCATTTATTCAGCCTGCTGGCCGCCATTCGCGAGCGACGGAAGGTGAAATTTCTTTATTTTTCGCCGAAAAATGAAACCAGCTACGCCTCTCGCAACACGAACCCTTTGTTCGAGCGCGATACAACGGGCAAGGAAGAGGTCGCCATTCCGATTAAAGTCGTATACGACCACCAGTATGGACGCTGGTATTTGCTCGGCTTTCGCTCTGACAAAGTGATTGTGAAATACAGGATGGAGGGCATGACGCAAATTGAGGAGGGCGAGGCTGTGCCGCAGGAGCAATTTGAGCAGCATATGGCACAGCTCGAAGCGCGCACGGCGCAAAGCTGGCTCATTGATACGGGAAGAACCGTTACGGTGCGTGCCCGTTTCTTTCACCCTGTAGGGGCACCGCACAACTTCATTAAGGAACGCGTGTTGCTGCAAGGCCAGTGGGGACGCATTATCGAGGAGGCTGGCGCAGATTCCTTCATATATGAAATCGAAGTGAACGGCACGTTCGAAATCAGGCCTTGGCTGCGCAGCTTCGGTTCAAGCTGCGAGGTGCTGGAGCCTCTCCGTTTGCGCAATGAGATGATTGACGAATGGAAGGAGATTGCTGGCTACTATGAATCCGTTTGAGAAAATATTCAACTATCAGCTCATGTCCCGCCTTGAAGATTCCGGCACCTTTATGGTAACGGGGAATGAACGAAGCTGGCTAAAGGCGATGCTGCAGCATCCTGAAGCGGTGCAGGCTTTTGCGCCCGGAACACTCGCGAAGCTTGAAAGCCTGCTTGAGCAGGACAGCGTTATGGAAACAGCCGGTCCGCTCATTCAGAAAGCTGCCAGCAAAGAGCTGCAAGTGTACCACCCGCTGCTGCGCCAGCTTAGACGCTCGATTATGCATCGCAACCAGATCAAGCTGAGCTACATGATCAAAAACGGCAGACAGCATGAACACCAAGCTGGCGTGCCCTATAAGCTGGAATATTCCATGGTGAAAAAAGAATGGTATTTGCTCTGGTATCACCAGCGCCACAGGACATTAATGAGCACAAAGCTGCAAACGATTCTCGCCATTCAAGATATGCCTTGCGAGCCCGAGCGTTATGTACAGCTTTCCGCCTCCATTGAGGCGCTGCTCACTAAGCGCAGCACAAGTGCAGTCATTCAGGTTATGGAAACGTATAATGCGGAGCTGTCGCGAATTTTGTACGCTTTTTCCTGCTTTGAGAAGGTTGTGTCCTACGATGACCAGCTCAACCGTTATACGATTAAGCTGACATTTCCAAGTAATGAAGCAGAATATGTTTTGTCAAAAATCCGCTTCCTCGGCAAGCGAATTAAAGTGAACGAAGGCGATTATTTGCTGCGACGCATGCGTGAGGCATCGTCCCTTGCGCTCGCCAGATATGGAGCGTCGCCAGATCAGCAAGCACTCCAAACCGATCGATTGGTTCAAAAAACGGATTAGATGTCCCGCTCTTTACCAAGTAATGTATGGCCTTCGGGTAAAAAGAGACGTATAATAATGGAAACCCTGATTTCATCATATTTCCAAGCTTAGGAGGAACCATCCTTGAATGATTACAACAATGGGCATAATTATCAAAACCATGCGCCATTTCAGCCACCATTCCAGCCACCGGTGCAGAAGACGAACGGTGCTGCAATTGCCGCGCTCGTGTGCGGCATTACATCCTTCATCCCGTTCATCGGTATACTTTTAGGCATTGTCGCTGTCGTAATGGGCATCGTTTCGCTTAATCAAATTCCAAAAACGCGCGAGCAGGGACGCGGCATGGCGATAGCCGGCCTCATTTGCGGAGCTATTAGCCTATTCCTCAGCTTGCTGGTGTTTTTACTTTTTATTATTGGCATCATGAGCTACGAGGACAGCATGTACAACTATGGCTGGAACGAAGGCTACTACAATGCCTCGATCCAGCTAGTCAACGCACTGAACTTGTAGAAGCTGTTCCACGCCTAACTTTATCGCACACAAATAAGCGCCAACATACCGTGCAGCTTCGCTGCCCGCTCGTATGTTGGCGCTTATTGTTAATGGGACTATACTTCCCGCATAAAATCCTCCAGGTTTTTGTCAGCCTTCGACTGGTTGCACATATGGCAAGCACAAACACAATTGTCCGGCGTCGTATGGCCGCCCTTGGCGCGCGGAAGCATATGGTCGATCGTATCGCCATACTGCTTGCAGAAAAAGCAAGTATAATTATCCCGCGTTAAAATATATTTACGAAAATCTTTATTGCTGAATAGCCTGCGAATCGTCCGGCGATTCACGACAACGGCGGCATGCTCGTTAACGAGTATAACGGCCAGCTCCAGTTCAATTTCCTGATACCACTGCCTGCCCTTGTCGGTTTTGCCTCTCATCCATACCGTGCCTTGCCCGGAAGGGCGCAAATAGGTAGGGTCCGTCGGCGAATGATTAGACGGCTTCGGCAAAGGACGCTGCTTCGGCGAGCGGGCAGCCGTCTTCGCTCGCGGCGCCTTCTTCTCCGGCTTGCGAACGACGCCTAGCCTGCTAACTGCGCCGGCTTCCTGCGCCACTGCCGCCACTGCTGAATCCGTTCCTGGCGGCTGGGCGCCTGCTCTCGGGGCAGCTGCGCTGGCTTTCGCCGCTTCCCTGCCGCCCGTTTCCTTCGCCGCCTGCTCAGCTGCGGCGGCTACTGCCGCTGCGGCCTTCGCCCGCCTTCTTCTCCCGCCGCGCTTCCGGCGGGACTTCTTCTGTACGCCAGCAGCCGCCGCTTCCGGCCTAGGCTCATCTGCGGCGCCTGCTTGTACAACTGGCGCCTCCACAACAGCTGCTGGCGCGGCCTGCGAGCTCGCCCGTTCTTTCCTGCAGGAGCGGCAGGCGCCGCGCCGCGAGTCAGGGCCCGAGCGCCGGCCGGTACGGCGCAAAAAATCGCCAAGCGGCTTGTCTTCGTTACAGTACGCGCACTGCTTAATCGGCGTTTGTATGATTTCTGCCATTGGTATTGTACGGGCCTGGCAAGCATGAGCCTGCGTACCCGTTATTGTCACCTCAAATTTTTATAGATATGTTTGTTCCCTGTTATTCTAAGCAGAGTTACAGCTTCATCCGATAAATAGGCTTATTTTCGAGCCCGCGGATAAAGGGTGTCCACGGTTCCGTGTCTGGCGTCGTATCCAGCGCATCCTCGACCATTTGCAGCTTGGCATCCATGGCATCAATATGATGCAGCGCGACCGCCTCTGCTGTCTGAGGCTGCACCGGGCTGCCCCATTCACCCAAATTGTGATGGGAGAGCACCAAATGCTGCAGGCCGAGCACCTTTTCCGACTCCAGATCAATATCGCAGCGAATAGCCGCTTCCGTAATCCAGTTGGATGCGAGGGAAATATGCCCCATTAGCTTGCCAGACAGGCTGTATTCGGATACGATGCCTAGCTGGGCAACCATTTCCTCCGGCTTGGCAATATCATGCAGCACAATGCCTGCCTTGATTAAATCGGCATTCAAGAATGGACGCTGCTTGCAAATAAAAGCGCCAATTTCCAGCATCCGTACAATATGATAAGCAAGACCGGCAAAATAAGCATGATGATGTGTTTTCGCAGCCGGATAATGCATCAGTCTGTCCTCGACCTTATCAACGCAATACGTGACGATCGTTCTAATTTCCTGGTCAGCAATGCTCTCCGTTACCTGTTTAATCGTATGCACGAGGTCGACTGGACGAACCGGCGCCGAGCGGATGAAATCCGTCAGCGCTACCCCGTCCTCTTCCGTAACTTTGCGCATGCGCGAAATTTTTATTTGCAGCTTCTCCCGGTATGTATGAGCGTTGCCTTGGATTTTTACCAATCCCATTGGGAAAAAGGTTTCCTTATCCGCACTCGATACGTCCCAATATTTAGCGGAAAGCTGGCCGCTGGCATCGCATAATACGATGTCAAAATAATCTTTCGGCGTTGCCCCGTTCGTCTGCTTCACTTCAAGCTCTCTAAGCAAATAATATCCGGTAAAATCGTCTCCGCTCACCAGTTGGTTAATCAATGTCATTATGCCCTGTCCCCGCTTTCCCTTTGACCAAACATCGCCTCAATTTTTTGATTTAAAACGTCCAGCAGCGGAAAGCTGCCTTCATGGCCGAGGCTGTCCGCCACCGCCTTGTAATACCATTCCTGCTGCACCCTGCCGCGGTTGAAGCGATCCCACACCTTCTCGCCCTCCCGCTCATAAGCGGCAAGCGTCGAGCCCATATTATGCAGCTTATCCGCGCAGGCTACCGTCTTGATGTCTAGCGGCGCCTTTTTCAAATAATCCAGTTTATATTGCTTGCGCTCTTCCCAAGACAAGGATTTGTTGGGCTCCGTACAGCCGACGACAATTCGCGTCACTTCCGGGCCAAAAAGCTCCAGCAGCGCTTCCTCCGTCGCCTCCGTATCTTCGAGCGTATCATGCAAAATGCCCGCAGCCACCCACTCCGCCTGGCAACCCGCCTCCATTAATATCATACCCACACCGAACGGATGTGAAATATAAGGAATATTCGACCCCTTGCGAAGCTGATTCCCATGCAGCACCGCTGCATAATCAATTGCTTTTTGAATCAGGCTCATGAATGTACACCTCCAGGTTCAAGATCGTCCTGCTTTTATCTATAGATGCATCGTGATTTCACGCAAGCTGCTGTTGTTTTTTATACAACTTTAGTCTAGCATCTTCCTGTATATGCAAACAAGCACGCGTTTAGGCCTGAACCAAAAAATCCGTCAATAAAATAGCGTTTTCATGGCATAAACGAGAAAAAACCTCCACACCCGCTTCTAACAGTAGGGTTGGAGGTTTCTATGCTGCAGTTAAACGTTTATTGCTGTGCTGGCTTTATCCCTTGCTCTTCTAGAGATTGGTCGCCAGTCTCTCCTTCAAGCTGCTCGTTATGTTCCTTAATAAATTGATGCGCATTGTACAGCATCGCTGTGGATTCAGCACGGTTTAAAATTTGCTGCGGATGGAATTCGCCTTTATCATCCAAAGCAGTAAGCTTGTATAGCAAAGCGCGCTGAATGGTGCCTTGATATTCAGTCGTAATGTCACTCTCGTCTGAAATGACGACATACATTTTGATCAGCGGGTATTGTCCGGTCTTTTCCAGCGCCTGCACGAGGTAATGCGTGAACTGCTCGCGTGTCATCGGGGCATTTGGGTCAATATCAGCTGGAATGTCGAGTTCGTTGTAGTGCGCGATGATGAAGCTGTCTGCGTACCAGGCATTATTTTTCACATTGCTAAAAAGGCCTTCTGCTTCTGGAGCTTTATTAAATGAAATGGCGGCAAGGCTAATTTGCGTCGTCTTTACAATAAGCGAAATACCTTGTGCATTTGTCAAGCTTTCTTCCGGCTGGAACAGCGACTGCGATACGCCATTCACAATTCCGAGCCCTTGAAGCGTCTCAATTTGCGCCTTTTGCGGGGAGGTTGCGATATCCGTAAATGAACTTGCTGCGAAAGCCTGACCTGTCAGCGCTACCGATAGAGCCACGGCAGCAGAAATAGATGCTGTTGCGATACGTTTCTTCATTAGAATCAATCTCCTTTAGTTGTTGAACGCGTTCTAATTCTATAAACGATGCCTGTTTCAAAAAGGTTGCAGCCTCTTCCTCTCGCTTTGAGCCGTTATCCCCTTAGCTCAGAAACTGCCTTGCAGCACAAGCAGCGCAAACCATCCAAACCTCCTAAACGCCATCACCTCCTGAAATAAAGAGCTGATTAGACAGTGACACGTTAACAAAAATCCCCATCGTCCCACCCTTTTCTGAGCTAAGGGGATAACCGGCAAAAGAGAAATTTACCGCTGCCCCTAAGAATGGACAATTGAAACTTTAAGCAGGCTGCTTCGTATAAATTGAAAGGGCATACATTTTTTGCTCAAAGCCCTTAACAATCGGTTTTGAATAACCGATAAATGGGAGAGACTGAGAAGATGGACTAGCGGCTCACCGATTGATCTATTTTCAAGATAGTTATGATACATAATCGTTATTTAAGTTTCCATGTCGTTCTGTACTATAATGAAGTCATATGCTAGTTCTGATTCCGTCCATAAACTTACAAAATTCAAAGACGGAGGTATCTGTCGAAAATGTCGATTGGCAATGAAACTAACCCAAACCCGTGGGAAGGCTATTATGGCCCCAACTATGGGTACATCCAAGAACAATATGAGCTATTTAAACAAAACCCTGAAACCGTAACATCTGAATACCGCGATTTATTTGCTCGCTTTGGCGAGCCGCCTGCTTATGCTGCAGGTCAAACTGCCGCTGCTCCTCAAACGGTGGGCGCTGCTTCAATCGATGCGAAAACGCTTCAAAATTTGGTCGCTGCCGGCAAGCTTGTATGGAACATTCGCGCTTTCGGTCATTTGGCGGCTGATATTGATCCGCTCGATATCGGACCTAAATCAAATACGAAGATGCTAAGCCCGGAAACGTATGGCATCACTCAGACGGATCTGCTGGCTCTGCCTGCCGAGCTCGTATGGACGAATGCTCCTTCCGATGTTGCTAATGCATGGGAAGCCATCCAGAAGCTGCTTAAAGCTTACACAGGTACGCTAGCCTTCGAATTCAGCCATGTGCATGATGAAGCGGAGCGTGCTTGGCTCAAGAAGCGCGTTGAGCGCGAGCTGCCTTCTGCTGCACTCAACAAGGAAGAACGCAAGAAGCTGCTCGTCAAGCTATTCGAAGCAGAGCAATTTGAAGATTTTCTGCAGCGCACCTTCGTCGGTCAAAAACGGTTTTCCGTTGAAGGCAACGATGTGCTTGTAGCCATAGTCGATGAATTGGTTCACGAGCTGTCAAATGACGGTGTGAGCCAAATTGCGATGGGCATGGCACACCGTGGGCGCCTTAATATTTTGGCGCATGTACTGGGCAAGCCATATACCAAAATTTTCTCCGAGTTCTACAACTCGCCGAACAAGAAGCTTATTCCGTCCGAAGGCTCGATCGGCATCAACTACGGCTGGACTGGCGATGTGAAGTACCACTTGGGCGCCAATCGTTCGTTCAAAACTGGCGAAACGGTTGAAACTCGCATAACGCTCGCGAACAACCCGAGCCATCTTGAATTCGTCAACCCGGTTGTCGGCGGCTTTGCTCGTGCAGCACAGGATGATCGCAGCAAGCCTGGTTATCCGGTAACGAACCTGGACACAGCTGCTTCCATTGTTATGCATGGTGATGCAGCATTCCCTGGCGAAGGCATTGTAGCGGAAACCTTGAATATCGCTCAGCTGAGAGGCTATACCAGCGGCGGTACGCTCCATGTAATCGTCAACAACCGCATCGGCTTTACTACAGAAAGCCATGATTCCCGTTCGACGCAATACGCAAGCGATGTAGCTAAAGGCTATGAAATTCCAATCGTGCATGTTAACGCGGATGATCCTGAAGCTTGTATTTTTGCAGCGCGGATGGCTAGCGAATACCGTACGCTTTTCAAGAAGGATTTCCTAGTTGACCTGATTGGCTATCGTAAATATGGACACAATGAGACGGATGATCCGGAAACGACTCAACCTCTTATCTATAAGAAAGTAAGGGCTCATGCCACTGTAAGCACCATCTACTCCGATAGACTGATTGCAGCTGGCGCTATTACAGAGGCTGAAGTAGCGGAGCTTAAGCAAGGCGTTATTGACCGCCTGAAATCTGCTTATGACGAAGTGAAAGCACGTGATGGCCAAGAGCCTGTTCATCAGACACAAGGACTGCAAGGAGAAAAGGATAACAATACTTCCGTTTCCCCTGTATCCATTGAAACACTGCAATCGATTAATACCGAGCTGCTTCGTTTCCCTGAAAGCTTCAATGTGTATCCGAAGCTGCAGAAGATTTTGGAGCGCCGCACGAATGCATTGAACGAAGGCGAGAAGTTGGATTGGGGCCATGCGGAGACGCTTGCCTTTGCTACGATTCTTGCTGACGGCAAGCCGATCAGACTTAGCGGCCAAGATGTCGAGCGCGCAACATTTGCTCACCGCAATCTCGTGCTGCATGATGCTGAAACAGGCGAAACGTTCTGCCCGCTGCACCAAATGCCGCAGGCGAAAGCATCGTTCGCAATCCATAACAGCCCGCTTTCCGAAGCTGCTGTTCTAGGCTTTGAATATGGCTATAACGTGCACGCGCCGGAAACGATGGTTATTTGGGAAGCGCAATATGGCGATTTCACCAACGTCGCGCAAGTGCTTATTGACCAGTTCATTTCCGCAGGCCGTTCGAAATGGTCGCAAAAATCCAGCATCGTTATGCTGCTGCCGCATGGCTATGAAGGCCAAGGACCTGAGCATTCCAGTGCGCGTCTGGAGCGTTTCCTGCAGCTGTCAGGCGAAGAAAACTGGACAGTTGCCAACTTGACGAGCGCTGCGCAGTATTATCATATTTTGCGCCGCCAAGCTTCCATTACGGAAAGCGAAGCTGCACGTCCGTTGATTATTATGGCTCCTAAGAGCTTGATTCGTAACCCGCGTGTCGCCTCCAGCGCTTCCGAGCTTAGCAATGGCTCGTTCAAGCTGGTCGTTGAGCAGCCGAGCCTCGGCAGCAAGCCAGAGCGCGTAGAGCGCCTGATCTTGTGCACAGGCAAGATTGCAATCGATTTGGAGGATGCAATCGAGAAGGAGCAAGGGAAGGACCTGGATTGGCTGCACATTATTCGTGTCGAGCAGCTGTATCCGTTCCCTGAGAAGGAAATTGCTGAAATTATCGCCCGCTTCCCTCAACTGAAGGAAATTGTGTGGGTTCAAGAAGAGCCGAAAAACATGGGCTCGTGGCATTATGCCGATCCGCGCATCCGTGCGCTTGCGCCAGAAGGTACAAGCGTAAGCTACATTGGACGCCCAGAGCGTTCCAGCACAGCGAGCGGCTTCCAGCAAGTACATGCTTTTGAGCAGCAGCATATTATTTTGCAAACATTGAAACATAGTCCGTCATTGACATACAACTCAGGGAGGTAGCCACTGTGCAACAAATTATAGTACCAGCAATGGGAGAATCGATTACGGAAGGCACGATTTCCAAGTGGATTGTTAAAGTAGGAGATTCGGTTAAGCAAGGCGATGTGCTGCTGGAGCTTGAGACAGATAAAGTCAACATCGAGATCAGCGCCGAGCAGGATGGCACGATTCAAGAGATTACACGCAGCGAAGGCGATACCGTTCAAATCGGCGAAGCTATTGGCTCCATTGCAGCAGGCGGAGCGGCTCCGTCCGCCCCTGCAGCTGAGCCAGCGAAAGCAGCTCCTGCTGTTGAAGCAGCTGCTCCAGCGCAAGCGGCACCTATTGCGCCTCCTGTAGCAGAAGCAGACAGCAAAGGCGGTCAAGTTGCCGCTTCCCCTGCTGCAAGAAAGCTTGCAAGAGAAAAAGGCATTGACCTGACACAGGTTCAATCCCGCGATCCGCTTAGCCGCGTTAGCTCCGATGATGTCCGCTCGCACGGCACTCAGCCGGCAGCGCCGCAAGCACCGTCTGCTCCTGCTGCTAAAGCGCCAGCTGCACCTAAATTCCAATCGGCTAAGCCTTACGAGCGCAAAAAAATGTCGCGTCGCCGGGCAACGATTGCGAATCGTCTGGTTGAAGCTCAAAGAACAGCAGCTATGCTGACAACGTTCAATGAAGTGGATATGACCGCAATTATGGACATCCGTAAACGCCGGAAACAATCGTTCTTGGACAAGCATGAAGTTGGTCTTGGTTTTATGTCCTTCTTCACGAAAGCTGTCGTTGGCGCACTGAAAGAATTCCCGCTGCTAAACGCTGAAATTGAAGGCGAAGATATTATTGTGAAGCAGTTCTACGATATCGGTATTGCCGTATCGGCTAAGGAAGGTCTTGTTGTTCCGGTTGTCCGTGATGCAGACCGCCTGAGCTTCGCTGAAATCGAACGCTCGATCGTTGACCTTGCTGGCAAAGCCCGTACGAACTCGCTTGGATTGTCTGACCTGCAAGGCGGTACATTCACAATTACGAATGGCGGCACGTTCGGCTCGCTGCTGTCCACGCCAATCATTAATGCACCGCAAGTTGGTATTCTGGGCATGCACAAAATTCAGCTTCGTCCAGTTGCGATCGACGCTGAGCGCTCCGAGAACCGTCCGATGATGTACATCGCCCTTTCCTACGATCACCGCATCGTAGATGGCGCTGAAGCGGTACGCTTCCTCGTTAAAGTGAAAGCAATGCTTGAAGATCCAGAAACGCTTCTGCTTGAAGGTTAATAAGCAGAACCGATGAACGAATAAAGGATAACACGCATAACCCCCATGGCCTTAAAGGCCATGGGGGTTATTTTTTACTTACAAAAAATAACTAATGAATGCGTAATCATTCATCATTCTTCTCATTTTAGCCTGGATTTGAATGAGAAGTTTCTCATCTATTTTTAACAATTGGTATCAAAACACCATTAAATCTAGTTTTATGGTCTCAGAGGAAATTACTCTCAATTTTAATTGTGGTATTGTATAGCTATAAACATATAAATAGACAAGCTATCAACCCAGAGAAGAGAGGCATTCACATCATGAAAAAACTTCGTTTTGGCAAAATGGCTGCATCCCTTGCACTTGCTGCATCGCTTACTTTATCTGCTGTTCCTTTTACACAAGCACCGGCAGCTTATGCGGCATCCGCCTCCACCCAATCCAAAATTGTGTCAGTGGCAAAAGGCTTTATGGGAACTCCTTATAAATTCAGCGCTCCCACTAGTTCAACTCGCGTTTTTGACTGCTCTTCCTTCACCAAATATGTTTTCGCCAAGGTTGGCGTTTCTTTGCCTAGAAGCTCGAAGGATCAATCGAAAGTCGGTTCGTTCGTATCTCGAAGCAATTTGAAGGTTGGCGATCTCGTTTTCTTCTATTCCCCTATTCATCACGTCGGCATTTATATCGGCAATAATCAGATCATTCATACATACGGTGCTCCTGGAGTGACCGTTACGAGTTTAAGCTCCAGCTGGTGGAGCAAAAATTACGCAACAGCACGTCGCGTGCTTTAGCACAAGTTTATTCTTACTCACACAAACGCCTATAATAAAAGCCGTATCGCAATCGTCAGAGTTCCCCCCAACCTGGCTGCGATACGGCTTTTATTCATTTGCTTATTCCTCGTAATAAACCCGAAACATCATATCCTGATTGTAATTGCCAAAGCCTTTGCCATATAGGGTAAGGCCGCCTACATGCGCAGCATCCTTATCTACCGCGATGCGCAGCGTCCAGTGATTGCGATCAAGTGTAATCTGCTGCAGGCTAGTGTCGCTTACCTGCTGCCCATCTACAAAGGTGCCATCCTCCTGCACGCGAATGACTTTGAGCAAGCCATATTGATTCAGGTTGCCCTGCCACCAGGAAGGAGAAAATTTGCCGCGTGTATCCCCATAATCGCCAGGGCTTGTCCACTTGCCGATCGGCGTCCCATTCAAGCTGAAGCTGATATCAGACAGCCAGTTCGGGTTATACCCTGGTGCTTCGGAGCCCAGCTCAAGCACAAGCTCAAATGCGCTCGGCCGCTGCCCCGGCAGCAAATAATTAGGGATTTTATATTCGACGTATCCCCGGCCAAACCATAAAATGCCCGCATTCATCCGCTCCGGCTCTAGAAAAAAGCGCGGATCATCGAATTGGCCAATGACCTTCTCCACCGTCGCAATGCCGCAGGTCGGATGTACTTCATACTCGGTGTAGTGTCCAATTGGCACTGAGCTTTCATGCATTTTTTTCACTTCGCGTGTATGATGGGGCAGCTCGATTTCTATATGCTGCTCGGCGAGCGTACATATTTTATGCGTGCCTCCCTGCTTGCGCACCATCTTCGTCTCAATGAGATGCGCCTTCTCCAGCTTGCGAATATGCATCGTCACAATCGCGCTGCTGAGCCCCAGCGCCTCTGCAAGCTCTTTAACATTCATCGGGCTTACTGCCAGCAAATCTATAATATGAAGCCGCACGTGGCTCGACAACGCCTCATAGAGCGGCAGCCAAGCTATATCTGTATTGGCTTTAATCATTGTGTTCACCCTCCTTCCTCTTATCATCGCATAAAATGAAACGAGAGGGAACAACCGCCTGTATAGCCCGTCTCACCCGAGCTAAGCTTGCGATTGTTCCCCATTAGTCTTTACAGTTTAATTCGAATGACATTCCATGACGCTTTGTTCAGTACAGCTTGGATTTGGCCTTTATCCGTTAATGTTGCGCTGCCATTCGTGTGCGGCGTTACGCGGTTAGGCGCATCTGCTGTATTGGAAGCAGACAAATCCTCATTTTCCAAAACAATATGCTCCAAAATGCGTCCTTGACCGAAGCTGCGAAGGTCGATATCGAACGAAATGCTTTCTTCCAGATGACGATTCACCGCAAAAACGGTAACCTCTTGCTTCTCTTCATTATGCACCGCTACAGCTTCAATATAAGGCACATCTGTAAAATCTTTAGTGTCATGCTTAGGCGAGCTCATGAGCGGCACAAGCACCTCGCCTCTGCCGAACAGGCTTGCGTGCATATACGGATAATAAATCGTCTGCTTCCATGCGTCTCCGCCGTTCGTCGTCATAATAGGAGCGATGACATTGACGAGCTGCGCGATACAAGCCATCTTCACCCGATCGGCACGCTTGAGCAGGCTGATCAGCATACAGCCGACGACCAGCGCATCCTCCTGCGTATAAATATCTTCCAGCTGTGGAGGGGCAATTTGCCAAGGATCAAGCTTTTTGTCCGATTCATTAGAATGGAACCACACGTTCCACTCATCGAAGGAAAGGTTGATCTTTTTCTTGCTGCGTTTCTTCGCCTGTACGAAGTCAGCTGTCGAAATGACCGTATTAATGAAAGAGTCCATTCCTACGGATTGCGCGAGGAAATTCGCTGTATCCTTCTCGCGGTTGCCGTAATACTGATGCAGTGAAATATAATCCACGTCATTATAAGCTAAATCAAGCACTGTCGCTTCCCAATCCGGGAAGGTCGGCATGCCGATCGCTGAGCTGCCGCAAGCGACAAGCTCGATCGTTGGATCAACCCAGCGCATAACCTTTGCAGTCTCGCTGGCGATACGTCCATACTCGACGGCGGTTTTAGCGCCGATCTGCCAAGGGCCGTCCATTTCATTGCCGAGGCACCAGGTTTTGACGTTGTGCGGGTCCTTGTAGCCGTGCTGCACGCGCAAATCGCTCCAATACGTGCCTGAAGGGTGATTGGAATATTCGAGCAGGTTGCGCGCCTCATCTGGCCCTCTCGTCCCCAAATTGACCGCCATCATCGCGTCCGTATTCGCTTTGCGGCACCAGTCCATAAATTCATTAAAGCCAATCCAGTTCGGCTCAATGGTGCGCCAAGCAAGCTCCAAACGCCGCGGACGCTGATCAAGCGGGCCTACGCCATCTTCCCAGTTGTAGCCTGATACGAAGTTGCCGCCGGGATAACGCACAATCGGCACATCCAGCCCTTTTACAAGCTCCAGCACATCGGAGCGAAAGCCCTGTTCATCCGCCTGCGGATGGTCCTTTTCATAAATGCCGCCATATACTGCCCGGCCCAAATGCTCGATAAACGAGCCATAAATTCTTTTATCGACTTCACCTACTACAAAATCCTTATCAACGATCAGCTTTGCTTGTTTGGACATGTTCAGCTCACCTCATAAGATTAATGTTTTTGTTAACCGACTAATAAAATTACAATGTATAATTTCATTAAACACTATGCAGCAGCAGAACGCAAGCACGAATTCATAACGCTTCCAATCTTTTTGTCCCTATGAAAAAAAGGTTGAAAGAGCTGCCTTCACAGCCTCCTTCAACCTTCCTTATCCGTTATTCGCTTCCTGCCAAGCTCGCTCGCTTGCTTGCTTCGTCATTCTGAAGCAGCAGCCCGCTCGAGCTGAAGCTCGCATATCGTGCCTTGATTCGTTTTACTGTGGAAAAAAATTTTGCCGTTCATTTCCTTGACCATATTCATGACAACCATTAGCCCGAGCCCGGTGCCGCGCTCCTTCGTCGTATAATAGGGCAAGCCTAACCGCTTAACCTGGGAGCGATTC
Organism: Paenibacillus sp. BIHB 4019; assembly: GCF_002741035.1. Classification (NCBI taxonomy): domain Bacteria; kingdom Bacillati; phylum Bacillota; class Bacilli; order Caryophanales; family Paenibacillaceae; genus Paenibacillus; species Paenibacillus sp. BIHB 4019. Next base: position 121,924 of record NZ_CP016808.1, read on the forward strand.
ATCCCGCAGCCCGTATCGCGGACGAGAATTTGAATTTTATTGCGCACTAGCTCGGTCTGCACCGTAAGTTTGCCTCCTTCAGGCATAGCCTCAATGCCATTTTTCATGATGTTGAGCATACACTGCTGAAATTTCTTGACCTCGCCGCAAATAATGAGCGGCTCCTTCGATAAATGATACACCTCAACGGATATGTTCGACAGCGCCGAATAAGGCTTCAGCCAAGGAATGACTCCGTCGATTTCATCCTTCACATTCAGCAGCCGCCGCTCTTCTTCACTAGGCTTTGAAAAATTCAAATAGTCGGTAATAATGGCATTGGCATGATCGATCCCTTCAAAAGCATAGGTGCGGTAGCGCTCGAACGTCTCGCGGTCTAGCGGCTCCTTGCTCATCAATTGCAGAAAACCTCGCGTCGTAGTAAGCGGGTTGCGGATTTCATGCGAAATAGAGGCAGCGAGCTGGCCTACAATTTGGTTTTTTTCGGAGATGATGAGCATTTGCTCGTACCATTCCCGATTTTTCACATTAAAATAAATAAAGCTGATCAGCAACGATGAAAAAGCCGCCCCAACAGCAATTATACCGAGCTGTAGCACATTTAAAGCATGACCGAGCGCAAGGGAAACACCGATATAAGCCAGCATGTATAACAAGACTAGGAACAGATTAACAACGCTTAGCTTCTGCTGGGTATTTGGCTTTATTTTAAAGTGGAACAGCAATCCGGTCAGCAGCAGCACAGTGATAGCTGTTCCTGTTGGCAGCCAGTGGTTGCCATAGAGCAAAGTACCGCCAAAGAATAATACCATTCCCGTAACTATACCTGGAAGCAATCCTTCATAAAGCACAGCGAGCGCCAGAGAGACGGAGGTCAGATGCAGCGCGTAGACAAGGGAGTCAATTTCCTCCAAGCTCAGAAATACCGTTGTAAATACGACGAGCAGCCCCAAAAAAAGCAGCCTCCGCTTCAATGTAGAGGCCAGCGATCTAGGGGTAAAAACAATAAACATGAGTGCAGCCGCCATAATATACAACAGCCCGTGAACGATTGATTCTAACGTAAGATGAAGCACAATTTTATCCTCATACTCTCTCTCATATAATAATTTCTTACAAAAATTGTATTAAAAAATTTGATAAGATCACAATTTTATATTACTATACATAACCTTTCATTGCCAATGGCAGCTTGTTTCAATTACAAAAAAATCCGGCCCGCCAGCAGGATATGCCCTTCAACTTTATTTGAAGGCATGTCCCGCTGGCGAAGCCGGAAACTTATGGAAGGAGATGAAGCAGCAGCGCTTTTTGAGCATGCATCCGATTTTCCGCCTGCTGGTAAATGACCGAATGCTCCGATTCTACCAGCTCCTCTGATATTTCAAAGCCAGGATGAATCGGCATATCATGCATAATGTAAGGCGTACAGCCCGCAAGAGTGCTGCTGTTTAATTGATACGGAAGCATTTCCTTAATGCGGCGCCGCTTCTCCTCCTGATAAAATTCCTCTTGATAAAACTCCATATCAATCCATGTATCCGTATATACAAATTGTGATTGTGCGGCTGCATCCTGCAAGCTGTCGAGCTGTTCCACCCAGCCGCTTTGCAGCGCGTTATCCATCAGCAACTGATTCCATGAAGGTTCATTAATGATCGGCGTAACGAGCAGCAGCTTGATGCCAAGCAGCATGCAGCCTTCCACGAGCGAATTGGCCACATTGTTGTGAATCCCCACATAGGCGAGCGTTACACCAGAAAACGTACCCGCCACCTCATAGATTGTCATCAGATCGGCCAGAGCCTGGCATGGATGGTATTTATCACAGCAGCCATTGATGACAGGAACGGTCGCATAACGCGCCAGCTCCAGCAAAGCGGCATGATTTTTGAGCCGCGCCATAATGATGTCGCTGTTTCTTGAGACGTAGCGCGACTCGTACTGGATAGGCGAAATGCTGAAGTTGCTGCTGTTCCAGTCCATCGGAACGACGTAGCCGCCAAGCTGGTTCATGCCGGATTGAAACGAAAGATTTGTCCTTGTTGAGCTTTTTTGAAAAAGCATCAGCAGCCCCTTATTGTCGGCCGCCTTGCTGTAGACTTGCGGATTGCGCTTTATTTCAACCGCCTGTTCAATGATACTCTGAAGCTGCTCCTTCGTTATGTGCTCAAAAGATAAAAAATGCTGCAAGCATAACACCTCCTACTGAATAAATATTCATTAATTTGAATTATTATTCATAATAGCGAGTTTGCCTGCTTTTGTCCAGCCTCTTCCATAGGTCAGATGCCGACGGACATAGCCCAGCCCTAGTCCGGCTTTAAAAACCCGGATATTTGACCACCGGCCATTTCTCTTTGCGCAGCTTGGATACAAACGCGTCCCCTACGTTGAGATTGCTTTTTACAAGCTCGGCTGGAGTGAGCGCCATCCATTGATTAAGGGAAACGTCGGCGAAGCGATCGCTTTTGAACATTTCCAGAAACCATAAAGTTGTGTTTCCGGTATTTTGCACATAATGACCGCAGGCAAACGGCACATATCCCACATCGCCTGCCCGCACATCATACGTTCGTGCATTTCCATTGCCGGTAAATACAGTTATTCGGCCTTGACCCGATAAATAATATTGCCACTCGTCGTTATTCGGATGCCAATGGAGCTCTCGCATAGCGCCGGGCTTAATTTCTACAAGTGCTGCTGCAATCGCTTTTGATGCTGGGAAGTTGGATGAATCGACGATTCTTACACTGCCTCCCGGCGTAAGGATAGGCGTCTGCTTCAACAACTCAAACTTAAAGGACTGCGGGATTGTTCCGTATGGAGATTCTACCTTTTGACTCTCTATGGAACCGGGAACCGCCCCTTTATAAATATAAACCTGATCATCGGGAATATGGTCAAACTCACTAACCGGTACGCCAAAATTGGCCGACAGCACTTCCTTCGGCGTATGGGCAAACCAATCGGAAATCGACAAGGTGTTTAAATCCGAGAAATTCCCATCGTCAAACACGAGCAGAAACTCGCAGCCCCCTTCCAGCCCTTGAATGGAATGAGGAATGCCCGGCGGAAAATACCACAAGTCGCCCGGCCCGATATCCGCTATGAAATTTTTCCCGTTCTGGTCCACCGCAGTAATCCTCGCATTTCCAAGCAGCATGTAGGACCATTCTGCCTGTTGATGCCAATGCATTTCCCTGACCCCGCCCGCTATTAGCGACATATTGACACCTGCCAGCGTTGTCGCAATCGGCAGCTCCCTAGCCGTTATCTCACGGGACCAGCCCCCTTGATTCAACTGCATATGGGCATCCGAAAATGAAAATTTCATATTGGGAACGAGACCTGCATCCGTTACAGGCGGTACTAGCATATCCGGATTTTCCAAATCCCGCATCACATCGCGCGGCCCTAAATCCGGGCCTCCCGCCCCGTCACTCCGAATCGGCTGAGGGATATGCGGGTATTTCGGCCTCGTATTGTCAGATTCGCTCATCAATGACCATCCTCCTGTACATAGGTAGACTGCGTCAGCATTCACTATCTGCCAATATATGCTTGGATGTTGAAATTATGAGTTTTTCAAGCTTATTCATCCCCTTCCCGTCATAAACTTGGCCCACTGCACATACCTATGGTATGAACGGTATTATCAAGTACGGGGGGATGGCTGATGAACCAGGATGAGATCCGCGCATTGGAGCGGTCCATCGATGAAATTACGGAAATCGCTCAAGGCTTTGGCCTCGATTTCTACCCGATGAGGTATGAGATTTGCCCAGCCGACATTATTTATACGTTTGGCGCGTACGGCATGCCGACACGCTACAGCCACTGGAGCTTTGGGAAAACCTTCAACAAAATGAAGATGCAATATGATTTTGGCCTTAGCAAAATTTATGAGCTCGTCATTAACTCCAACCCCTGCTACGCCTTCCTGCTGCAGGGCAATTCACTTATTCAGAACAAGCTGATCGTCGCGCACGTACTCGCCCATTGTGATTTCTTCAAAAATAACGCCCGTTTCAGCACGTCCAACCGCAATATGGTCGAGAGCATGTCCGCTACAGCTGAACGCATTCAGCAATATGAAATGGATTATGGCCTGGAAGCCGTCGAAAAATTTATCGATGCCGTGCTTGCCATTCAGGAGCATGTGGACTCTGCAATTATTAAGCCATACCAGCTCGATAAAACCCGTTATATTGAAATGCTGACGACGGAGCAGAACCGTTCAGTTAACACGGCTATCCCTTCCGAATACGAGGATCTATGGGGGCTCGACCCGGATGATGCCAATCGCCAGGATCAAACGCCGCCGCCAAAACATTTTCCGCCAGCACCGGAAAAGGACTTGATTTGGTTTATTGAGGAGTACTCGCCTCAGCTTGCGGACTGGCAGCGCGATATTATGTCGATGATGCGCGATGAGATGCTTTATTTTTGGCCGCAGCTGGAAACGAAAATTATGAACGAAGGCTGGGCTTCTTACTGGCATCAGCGTATTATTCGCGAGCTCGACCTGACAAGCGAGGAAACGATTGAATTTGCCAAGCTGAACTCCTCCGTCGTCGTGCCCTCCCGGCATACGCTGAATCCGTATTATTTGGGGCTGAAAATTTTCGAGGATATTGAGAAGCGCTGGGATAAGCCAACGATAGAGGAGCAGCGGCGCTTCGGGCGCGTACCGGGCAAAGGCCGGGAAAAAATGTTCGAGGTGCGCGAGCTCGATTCGGATATTTCGTTTCTCCGTAATTATTTGACCAAGGATTTGGTCAAGGAGCTGGACCTGTATGTTTTCGAGAAGAAGGGGCCGGAGTGGAAAATAACCGATAAATCGTGGGAAAATATTCGCGACCAGCTTGTTTACTCTAAAGTGAACGGCGGCTTCCCCAGCTTGTTCGTCACAGATGGCGACTTTAACCGTGTAGGCGAGCTCTACCTGCTTCACAAGTACGAAGGCATGGAGCTCGATCTGAAATATGTTGAGCGCACGCTGCCGCATGTCGTACATCTCTGGGGCAAATCGGTCCATCTCGAAACCGTCGTCGAGGACAAAAAGATCGTGTTCAGCTGCGACGGCAAAAAAACAAGCCGCAAGTTTGTGTAACGCTTAACCGCGGTTGGGAGCAAAAAGGCGAGAATCTGCTTCGGGGCAGCCTCTCGCCTTTTTTTATAAATTGAAAGCTCCGTCCGACCTCTCGCCGCCCCTATCTATACCTATCCCCATAACCAGAACTTTGACTTTCTCTTTCTCTTTCTCTTTCTCTTTCTCTTTCTCTTTCTCTTTCTCTTTCTCTTACCTATACGTTTTGCTTTTGCAGGTTATCCCCTTAGCTCAGAACGATCGTCGTCCCTTATATCGGGGATAAAAAAACCTATCTCAAGCAGGCCATTAACCTATTTGCAATCATCCAATCCGCGTTTCTGAGCTAAGGGGATAATAAACATAAGAGAAAAAAAACAATCCCCCCTCTGTAGCCCTCTATTATTCCGGATTTATTAAACAGCAGATTGATTTGGCTTTAAAGATCACTGGAATTTGACTCCGCCTATCGTTTCACTTAAACTTTACCTACGATTACATCTTCCTAATTTTAAGAGAAAGGAGTGTCCGGTCATGAAGAAACGATCCTTGCATTTCATATCCTCTGGCTACGGATACTCGACTGCTGTTTTTTTCTAAAATCCATTTAACGGGTGAAGTGTGCCTAAAAGGGTTGGTTGAAAATGGTAGAAATCTTAAAATGAGAGGCGAAGATGCATGAAGAATTTAGGAATTACTAGAAAAAATCCAGCAGGAATGCCCCGTCCAGTAGGGAATTACAGCCACCTTACAATAATTCCGAGAAACGCTGAGTTGTATGTTACTTCTGGCCAAATCGGAACGGACCAAAGCGGCAACATCCCGAGCACTTTGAATGAACAAATCAACCATACGTTTGCTAATATCAACATTTTGCTGAACTCCGAACAATTAACCTCCGATCATATTATTAAGGTGAACATTTGGGCCACTGAAAAAATAGACTGGGAATATCTCTACGAAAAATGGGCGGAGCTGTTTGGCATTCATTATCCCTCAATGACGATTGGCTATCTTTCGGAATTAGGGCTGCCAGAAATAAAAATAGAAATTGAACTATGGGCGGCTAAAGCTTAAAACCGGCAGCAGCAGACTAAGGCTATACTTAGTCCGCTGCTGTTTTTTTATATTTGATTAAGGTTATTCCGCTTTTTGCCGCAATGACTCCAAATAACCTTTGTTTTGCAGCACTCGGGGGTCCTCTGGCCGGAAAGTTCGGGCAGCCTCATTATGCCGATAGGCCAGCTCGTAATCGCCTAAACGATCGTAGCAGACGCATAGCTGAAGATGAGGCAGCCAGGTGGAGCAGGCCATATTGACAAAGCCCAGCCGTTGGTCGGACTGCCCACGCTCAATTGCGAGGTTATACCAGAAACCAGCCGTCTCGAAATCTTTTTGCTGCAAAAAATAATATCCTAACCGGCAGCAAAATTCCGCCCGCGGACTGCCATATTGAAACGATCTTAATATTGATTCAAGCTCCCTCTGTGTATCTCCAAGCCGGTTATAGCAATCCGCCAGCTTGCCGCATGTCGCAGCATTATCCTCCACCCACCCTTCGCCCGTCGAAAGAAATTTTTCATAATACATAATCGCTTGTTCAAATTTTTCGTGGTCGCGAAGCTCATTCGCGTAATAATAAAGATCACGAGGGGAAAATAGCTCGCCGCGCTCCAGCCGTTTTTCATAAATCATTAAATTCCGATTATGGTCATGATGCAGGCTGTTATGGGTAATGGCAATATCGCTGCTTTCGATGTTTCCCCACACCTCCAAATACTCATGCACCGCGCCAATCCATTGGTAGTTGTTCGCCCTTTTGACAATTCGGTTGCGGCTAATGCTGGATGCCAGATTGCCATATTCATCGAAGGCTAGATGATAGTTCATTCGGACAGAATCGACCTCTGGGCTCAGCTCTGCTTTTAGAACAGCAAGTTTTTCGCGGTCATTTTCCAGCAATACATCATCGGCATCGAGCCAAAAAATATAATCCCTCCCAGCCTTGCTGAATGCATAGTTCCGAGCCGCAGCAAAATCATCCGTCCATTCCCTATCAAAAATCAGCTCTGTATAGTTGCTGGCGATAAATTTCGTACGGTCGGTTGAGCCCGTATCTACAATAATAATTTCATCTACTAAATCGTGAACGGAAGACAGGCAGCGGCCGATGGTATCTTCTTCATTTTTGACAATCATACAAAGGCTGATGGATATCATTTCACTCACCTCGATATTAAAATTGGGACAAGTAACGGTCGCCCTTCCTTATGTCAATTCGTGTATGGACCAGACAATGCCATTCGTTGTGCCGTTGCCTAAGTTCAAGGAAATAGTAAGACCATTTGCCACGTAAAAAAGTCCGATAACATCACCTGCATTAAGCGTCACGTCTCCAGCTAAAGTGACTGTTCCGCTGCCAAGAATCGCTCTCAAAGTTAAAACAAGAGCAACATTGACGTTGAGAACCGGGAACAGCCCTGTTATCAAAGTTGTAGCAGTAGGCGTCGTTCGCTGGACAGCAAAAGCTGGATTAACAGCTGCTCCGAGCGTAACTGAAATAACAGCCGTAGTTGCATAGTTGATGGTAGCCTTAATTGCATATCTTCCCGTTGTGGGAGCCGTATAATTGCCCGTAACCGCATTAAAATTGGGATCACTAAAATAAGGGCTTGCCGTTGACCAATTTGTTAGCTGCGTACTAGCAGAAGTCGTAAGAGTTGCAAGAAACGCCGAAAACCCTTCTGTAGCAAAGTTGGGCCCTGTTGGTCCTGTCGCTCCTGTTGGACCCGTTGCTCCTGTTGGTCCTGTCGCTCCTGTTAGACCCGTCGCCCCCGTTAGACCTGTCGCTCCTGTTGGACCTGTCGCCCCCGTTAGACCCGTCGCTCCTGTTAGACCCGTCGCTCCTGTTAGACCCGTCGCCCCCGTTAGACCCGTCACTCCTGTTAGACCCGTCACTCCTGTTAGACCCGTCGCTCCTGTTAGACCCGTCGCTCCTGTTAGACCCGTCGCTCCTGTTGGACCTGTCACTCCCGTTAGACCTGTCGCTCCTGTTGGACCTGTCGCTCCTGTTGGACCTGTCGCTCCTGTTGGACCTGTCGCTCCTGTTGGACCTGTCACTCCCGTTAGACCTGTCGCTCCTGTTGGACCCGTCGCTCCCGTTAGACCTGTCGCTCCTGTTGGACCTGTCGCTCCTGTTGGACCTGTCGCTCCTGTTGGACCTGTCACTCCCGTTAGACCTGTCGCTCCTGTTGGACCCGTCGCTCCCGTTAGACCTGTCGCTCCTGTTAGACCCGTCGCTCCCGTTAGACCCGTCGCTCCCGTTAGACCCGTCGCTCCTGTCAGACCCGTTGCTCCTGTTAGACCCGTCGCTCCCGTTAGACCCGTCGCTCCCGTTAGACCCGTCGCTCCTGTCAGACCCGTTGCTCCTGTTAGACCCGTCGCTCCCGTTAGACCCGTCGCTCCCGTTAGACCCGTCGCTCCTGTCAGACCCGTTGCTCCTGTTAGACCTGTCGCTCCTGTTGGACCTGTCACTCCCGTTAGACCTGTCGCTCCTGTTAGACCCGTTGCACCTGTATCGCCCGTAGTCCCGGTCGCCCCTGTTACACCGGTTAATCCCGTTACTCCCGTTAGACCCGTCGCTCCTGTTAGACCTGTCATTCCCGTTAGACCTGTCGCTCCCGTTAGACCTGTCGCTCCTGTTGGACCCGTCGCTCCCGTTAGACCTGTCGCTCCTGTTAGACCCGTCGCTCCCGTTAGACCCGTTGCTCCTGTTAGACCTGTCGCTCCCGTTAGACCTGTCGCTCCTGTTGGACCTGTCACTCCTGTTAGACCTGTCGCTCCTGTTAGACCCGTCGCTCCTGTTAGACCCGTCGCTCCTGTTAGACCCGTCGCTCCTGTTGGACCTGTCACTCCCGTTAGACCTGTCACTCCCGTTAGACCTGTCGCTCCTGTTGGACCCGTCGCCCCCGTTAGACCAGTCGCTCCCGTTAGACCTGTCGCTCCTGTTAGACCCGTCGCTCCTGTTGGACCTGTCGCTCCCGTTAGACCCGTCGCTCCCGTTAGACCTGTCGCTCCTGTTAGACCTGTCGCTCCTGTTGGACCTGTCGCTCCTGTTAGACCCGTTGCTCCCGTTAGGCCCGTTGCACCTGTATCGCCCGTAGTCCCGGTCGCCCCTGTTACACCGGTTAATCCCGTTACTCCCGTTAGACCTGTCGCTCCTGTACCGCCTGTTGATCCAGTTACTCCCGTTGAACCCGTAACGCCTGTTGACCCAGTTACTCCCGTAGCCCCGGTTGCTCCCGTTGGACCTGTCGCTCCTGTATTTCCTGTATTTCCTGTATCGCCCGTAGCTCCCGTAGCACCAGTTACTCCCGTTGGTCCAGTCACTCCTGTGATTCCCGTTGATCCTGTGATTCCTGTTGATCCCGTAACGCCCGTAGTCCCCGTCGCTCCCGTTGGACCCGTCACTCCTGTGTTTCCTGTCGTTCCTGTATCGCCTGTGGGCCCAGTTACTCCCGTTGAACCCGTCGCTCCTGTGTTTCCTGTATCGCCCGTCGCTCCCGTAGCTCCCGTAGCACCAGTTACTCCCGTTGGTCCAGTCACTCCTGTGTTTCCTGTCACTCCTGTGTCGCCAATAGTCCCCGTTGCTCCCGTTGGACCCGTCGCTCCTGTAATTCCCGTAGCTCCCGTATCGCCTGTAGCCCCTGTTGATCCAGTTGTTCCTGTAATTCCTGTTGCTCCCGTTGGTCCCGTCGCACCAGTGATCCCTGTCGCTCCTGTATCGCCTGTTGAACCCGTTAGTCCCGTTGCTCCTGTAATTCCTGTTGTTCCCGTAACGCCAGTAGTCCCCGTTGAACCTGCGATTCCCGTAACTCCTGTATCGCCTGTTGACCCAGTTACTCCCGTTGAACCTGTAACGCCAGTAGTCCCCGTTGGTCCCGTCGCACCAGTGATCCCTGTCGCTCCTGTATCGCCTGTTGACCCAGTAACTCCCATTGGGCCCGTTAGACCCGTTGATCCCGTTGGACCGGTCGCACCTGTGATTCCCGTTGCTCCCGTATCGCCTGTAGCCCCTGTTGATCCAGTTGATCCCGTAGTTCCCGTTGGACCTGTCACTCCAGTGATTCCTGTCGCTCCCGTAACGCCTGTAGCACCGATTGAACCCGTCGGACCCGTCGCTCCTGTGTTTCCTGTTGCACCCGTAACGCCCGTAGTTCCCGTTGATCCTGTGATTCCCGTAACTCCTGAAACGCCAGTAGCACCGGTTAAACCTGTTGGACCCGTCGCCCCTGTAATTCCTGTTGCTCCCGTATCGCCTGTTGACCCCGTCGCTCCTGTGTTTCCCGTAGCCCCCGTATCGCCTGTCGACCCAGTTACTCCCGTTGGACCCGTCGCTCCTGTATCACCCGTAGTACCCGTTAGTCCCGTCGCTCCTGTAATTCCTGTTGCTCCCGTATCTCCTGTAACCCCGGTTGATCCCGTTTGACCCATCGCTCCTGTGATTCCCGTAGCTCCTGTACCGCCTGTTGACCCAGTTACTCCCGTTGAACCCGTAACGCCTGTAGGCCCCGTCGCTCCTGTGTTTCCCGTAGCTCCCGTATCGCCTGTAACCCCGGTTGATCCCGTCGCTCCTGTAATTCCTGTTGCACCCGTTGGTCCCGTCGCACCAGTGATTCCTGTCACTCCTGTATCGCCTGTCAACCCAGTTACTCCCGTTGAACCCGTTGGACCGGTCGCACCAGTGATCCCTGTCGCTCCTGTATCGCCTGTTGAACCCGTTAGTCCCGTCGCTCCTGTAATTCCTGTTGTTCCCGTAACGCCTGTTGACCCCGTTGATCCTATTGGACCTGTTGGACCTGTTGGACCTGTCACTCCTGTGCTTCCCGTAGCTCCCGTTGGTCCAGTATCTCCCGTGTTTCCTGTCGCCCCTGTGTCGCCAGTAGTCCCCGTTACTCCTGTTGGGCCGGTTAGACCCGTCGCACCAGTAATTCCTGTTGCTCCTGTATCGCCTGTCGACCCAGTTGATCCTATTGGACCGGACGCACCTGTGTTTCCCGTAGCCCCCATATCGCCTGTCGACCCTGTTACTCCCGTTGGACCGGTCGCTCCTGTGATTCCTGTCGCTCCCGTAACGCCTGTCGACCCTGTTACTCCCGTTGGTCCCGTCGCTCCTGTAATTCCCGTTGCACCCGTATCGCCTGTAGCCCCTGTTGATCCCGTTGGTCCAGTCGCTCCTGTGATTCCCGTAGTCCCGGTTGATCCCGTGATTCCTGTCGACCCAGTTGGACCTGTTGCTCCCGTATCACCCGTAGTGCCGGTAGTTCCGGTTAATCCCGTTGGACCAGTCACACCCGTTATTCCAGTCGCTCCTGTAACACCCGCAGTCCCAGTTGCCCCCGTTGTACCTGTAGCACCAGTCATTCCTGTCGCTCCTGTATCACCCGTGACCCCTGTCGTTCCCGTTAGACCTGTTATTCCCGTCGCTCCCGTTTCGCCTGTAGTCCCAGTTCCAGTCGCACCTGTAGTCCCAGTGGTTCCTGTCGCACCTGTCGCTCCCGGATCACCCGTGTTCCCTGTTGCTCCCGTTTGACCAGTTGCTCCTGTTGGGCCAGTATCTCCCGTCGCACCACCCGCTGGTCCGGTCTCTCCCGTCGATCCGGTTATCCCTGTAGCTCCGGTTATTCCTGTTGCCCCACTAGCCCCAGTCGTTCCCGTCGCCCCGGTAAATCCTGTTATGCCCGTCGTGCCTCCAGCCGGTCCCGTTGCTCCAGTTGAGCCAGTTGAGCCAGTATTTCCGGCAGCACCGGGATCTCCTGTGGCACCTGTCACACCTGCAGCTCCAGTCTCCCCTGGCAGACCATCTGCCCCTCGCATCCCGGCCGGGCCGCGCTCCCCCTGCATACCTTGAGGGCCACGCTTTCCCTCAGCACCCTTTGGACCCGGAGGGCCTGTCGGCCCAACAACAGGAACAGGACAGCATTTCGGTTCTGGACATCTTTGTTTATGAGGGGTCTTTCGTTTACAAGGACGTTTTTTCTTGTGCTCGCATCTAGCTTTTTTTTTCGGCTTGCGTTTCGGTTTATGGCATGAGGATATTTTGCTCATTCGCTTTTTATAGGAACTCAACAAGAACATCCCCCTATCTTAATCGTCTATAATAGGTCATATGTTTGTCAGACCTTGGACTATCACAACAAGTCGCAAATTGTTCCTCTCCCTCCCCACTCCCCATGCGCCCAAACACTCCACATGTTAAAATAAAACAAACTACTTCTTCTGCCAAAGGAGCTGAACGCCTTGTACTTACGGAGTGCAGAGCTGCTCAAGGAGCGCATTCCCAATTACAGCAAGTATCCCTTTTCCATTCCTGTCATCCAGTCAATGAGCAAGCTTCATTTCCATACCCATATCACCTTTTTTGTAGGCGAAAATGGTTCCGGCAAGTCCACCTTTCTAGAAGCTATAGCCTATCAATGCAGCTTTAACACCGCTGGCGGAGGACGCAACAACAGCTACGACGTAGATGCCTCTGAATCTGCACTAGGTCCCTACGTTCGGCTTTCCTGGATGCCTAAGCTCACGAATGGCTTTTTTCTGCGCGCAGAAACGTTTTACCAATTCGCCTCTTACCTCGATACAGTTCCCGAAAGCTTGCCCTATTACGGCGGAAAATCGCTGCATGAGCAGTCGCATGGCGAAGCCTTTCTATCGTTGTTCAAGCACCGTTTTGGCAAAAAAGCGATCTATTTGCTCGACGAGCCCGAGGCCGCGCTTTCTCCTGCCCGCCAGCTCGCGCTGCTTCGCGTCATTAAAGATTTGGAGCGCGATGCCCAGTTCATTATTGCGACTCACTCGCCTATTTTGCTTGGATATCCGAACGCGCAAATTTACAATTTTGACGTCAAGCCTGTTGAAGAAATTCGCTACGAGGACACAGCGCATTACCAGCTAACTCGACGCTTTCTTGAAAACAGAAAAAATGTATTGAACGAGCTGTTCAGCAACGACTAGCAACTCTTTCAATATTCCTTACATAAACTTAACACTATATGTACTAGTTTTCTTACGCGAATCTATTTCTATTATTTAGAAAAAATAGTACAATTGCCTTGTGCTTCCAACCAAGGAAGCCGCTCTAATTAAACCAACTACTAGAAGCGGAGGTTTGATGATGAAGGGTAATTTTTTGAAGCGATTGACGGCAGGAGCACTCATCTTTGCAATGTCTTTATCGGCAGGCACGGCAGTTTCCTTAGCGGAGGGGCCGTCTGATCCGGCTCCCGTCCTACAGCCCGCAGGAAGCGCCAATGGCAAAAAAATTCTGTTCGACAACGCCCATGCCCAAACAGCAGGTGCGGCAGATTGGGTCATTGACGGCGGCTTTTCCGATTTTGGACAAGCTCTTGCAGGCAAAGGCTATTACGTCAAGGAGCTTCGCAAAAGCGGCCCTATTACGCTGGCAGACTTAAGCAGCTATGACGTCTTCGTTATTCCTGAAGCGAACGTGCCGTTCAAGACGAGCGAGCAGCAGGCTATGCTTTCGTATGTGCAGGGCGGAGGCAGCATTTTCTTCATCGCAGACCACTATAACGCAGATCGAAATAAAAACAGATGGGATTCCTCTGAAGTATTCAATGGCTATAGGCGGGGAGCTTGGTCGAATCCCGCGCTGGGCATGAGTACAGAAGAAGCCAGTTCAGCTGCTATGCAAGGTGTAGCCAGCTCCGACTGGCTGTCAAACAACTTCGGCATGCGCATCCGTTACAATGCACTAGGCAACGTAAACTCAGGAACGATCGTTCCTTCCTCGCAATCTTTCGGCATTACTAGCGGCGTTACTTCCGTGACGATGCATGCCGGATCGACCATCGCCATTACAGATCCGACTAAAGCAAAGGGAATCGTCTACATGCAGCAGACTTCTGCGGCTTGGGGCAATGCGGTGGATCAGGGCGTCTATAATGGTGGAGGAATTGCTGAAGGACCTTATGTCGCGATCGGCAAAAATAGTCTTGGCAAAGTAGCCGTAATCGGTGATTCTTCCCCTGTCGAAGACAGCACGCCTAAATATTTGCGCGAGGAAACAGGCGGCTCCAAAACGACATACGACGGCTTTACAGAAGCGAGCAATGGCGCACTGCTCGTACAACTGGTGGACTGGCTTGCTGTTAAAGAAAGCTACACGGCGCTGAATCAAGTAAGCGGCCTTACGCTTGACAATGCAACAGCTTTGCTTGCTATGGAGACGCCGCAAACGTCGACCCAGCCGCAGGCTGAGCCATGGGCAGCTCCGGCAGCCGGCTACAAATGGTGGGACAGCTCCACCTTCAAGCAAGGTTCCTACGGCTATGCCTCAACGTCGCAGCCGCCAACCTCTGGCGCTGTAAACGAAACCTTCGAGACAGGCACGAAAGCAGCCTATACAGCCGCTTCGGTTACGCTCGGCTCAGGCTCGTGGACCTTCGATAATGCGCTGCTTGGCGATCTATCTACAGACAAGAAAAATGGGACCAAATCCGCACGAGTCAGAGCGGCCGGCTCCATCTATATGAATTTCAATGTGACAGGCGGCGCGACTACCGTCAAGGTGAAGCATGCGAGCTTTGGCAACGACACGGGAGCGACATGGAAGCTGCAAAAGTCGCTTAATAGCGGCTCCACTTGGACGGATGTCGGAAGCACCTACTCCAGCAGCCAGTCATTGACGGAGCAGACGATTACTGTAAATGAAACCGCAGCGGTACGCTTCAAAATTGTAGTTGCCGGCACATCCGGCAGCCGCTTGAACTTCGATGATTTTACAATCGTCCAGTAATTCCGGCCTCCCAAGGAAATACAACAAAATACAACAAAAAAGCCCAACAGGCGCTTGTGCAGCTGCATAAAAGCTTAAGCAGCAAGCCAGCGCCCGAAGGGCTTTTTTTCTCATTGAATTTTTCATTGAATTTCTGATGGATATTCCGCTTCATTCCTCTACCTTGCGCACATCCACCGTCACCTTCAACGTCTGCTGCCCGCTACCACGATACACGCCCTTTACCGGAACGATATCTTTGTAATCGCGTCCGTGGCCCAGCTTGACGTAACGCTCGCCGACAGGAGCTTCATTCGTTGGATCGAAGCTGCACCAGCCAAGCGACGGCACGTAGGCCTCCACCCATGCATGGGACGCCTGCTCAAAATCTGCCGTTCCGCCTTGCAAATCGCCAACAAAATGATAGCCGCTCACATAGCGGGCCGGAACCTGCTGCGAGCGGCAGCAGGCAATCATAAGATGGGCAAAATCCTGGCAGACGCCGCGCCTGCGTTCGAACATGTCGCTCGCCTTCGTATCCACCGTTGTAGCATCCGGATCATAGACGAACTCATTGCGGATTTTTTGCGAGAGCGCTAGCAGCCAGCCATATACGCTCATGCCGTCGTTTTTTCGATGCTCTACACTCCCTGCATATGTCTCCACTTCCGGGCTTAACGCCGTGTAAGCAGTAGGCAGCAGAAACTCTACGAAACGATTGCCCGCATCCTCCGACTGCAGCCATTCCCATGCGACTTCAGCTGCTCCGCCGCCATTCAGAGCAGCAGCCTGCTGCTCGGGTGTAAGAGCCTCCTTCGTCACAACCGTCATTTGCGAGCGGATCGTCAGCTTGCGGTGCGAGCCGTTCACCGAAAACGAATGCACCCGATTGCCGAAAAAATCCTCATAGCTGAACAGCGGCGCATTCGGCTCTACCGCAATGGATTGCTGGTAGCAGGACTGGCGTTCATCTGTACTCGGCGTCAGACGAATTTCATTGACACTGTCCGTAACCGGCGTCCCATAATCGTATTGCGTCACATGCGAAATATTCAGCTTCATGCGCTGGCCTCCCCCATGCGAAAAAAGGTTTTGGCAAAAGTCCCGCCCAGCGTCTGGCAAGCTTCCAGCAAATGACCGACAATGGCCCCGTCGCGGTCCAGCAATATATCTTCCCGGTCCAGGCAGGCGAGATCCGCCTTCACCTTGCTTACTTGGCGAATAACCTTGTCATGCGCTGAACGCAGCTGCATATCCTGAAAGCGGATATACCGCATATGCTCATCGAGCGTATGCAGCGCGAAATGCACGGACCTTGGAAACACTTCATTTAAGATGACAAAATCAACAATGGATTCCACCGACATGCCATCGGCATAATAACGCCGGAATACCTGATAGCCGCTCAGCGAACGCAGCATAGCCTGCAAGTACGAGTATGCGCCAGACGCATTGCTCCAGCTCTCGCCGCTCGCAAGGACCGTATTATAAGCGGCTTTAATAATGCGCAGCGTATTTTCAGCCCGTTCCAAATAACGGCCGCATTCAATAAAATGCCACTCATTCTCACGGGGCATGACGGACTGGCTGATGCCTTGAAACAGCGCCGTCCATTCCTTGATTTTGCCGAAAAACAAATGCGGCGATTCCGCCATTAAATCCTCGGGCTGCTTCTCCCGCAGCCACAAATAAAAGCCGTTGACCGCATCCCACATCTCGCTCGGCGCCTTCTCGCGCAGCGTGCGCAAATTGCCCCGCGCATGGCTGACGCAGGACACAAGCGAATTCGGATTGTCGCGGTCAAGCGTCATGTACCGCAGCACATCCTGCTCGCTGTAGCTGCCATATTGCTGGACATAGGACTCTCTGCTGCCCAGCGCATCTACGATGCGCGACCATTTGCAGGTCGGAGCTGCCATTCCTTGCCCTTGCCCTTGCCCGGCCGCCTCCGATTCTGCGCCATCCTCCGCTTGCAAATGATAGTGAACATCGATCAATCGCGCATGGTTTTCCGCCCGCTCCATGTAGCGTCCAATCCAAAACAGCGCCTCCGCATTCCGATTAAGCATAGCCATCCCTCCGATTATTAGGCTCCCCGCCTCATTGTTCCGTGCCGGCTTACCGGCTTAGCAGCTTTACCGCTTTGAGGCTTCGAATTATATGGGCCTAGCGGCTGAGCACCCACGTATCTTTAACCCCGCCGCCTTGCGATGAATTGACCACGAGCGAGCCTTCCGTCATTGCCACGCGCGTCAGCCCGCCCGGTATGACATGCGTCTCCTCGCCCATTAACGCAAAAGCTCTTAAATCGATATGGCGCGGTGCCATCATGCCATCCATCATTACCGGCGCTCGCGAAAGCCTCATCGTCGTCTGGGCGATATACCGCTCTGGATCGAGCTTAATCGCTTCAGCGAACGCTTTGATTTCCGCCGGCGTCGCGCTAGGGCCAATTAACATGCCGTACCCGCCAGACAGCGAAGTTTCCTTGACGACCAGCTCCGCGAGGTGGTCCAGCACGTATTCCCGCTCTTCCTTGCGCGACAAAATATAGGTTGGCACATTATGCAAAATCGGCTCTTCGCCCAAATAATAGCGAATCATATCCGGGACATACGCATACACCGCCTTATCGTCGGCGACCCCGGTACCTGGGGCATTGGCAATCGCCACATTGCCTGCGCGATACGCATTCATCAGCCCTGGAACCCCAAGCAGGGAATCCGGCTGAAAAGCAAGCGGATCTATAAACTCGTCATCGATCCGCCGATAAATAACATCCACTTTGCGAAGCCCGCGCAAATCCCGCAAATAAATGTTGTGGTCCTTATAAACGAGATCGCGGCCTTCCACAAGATGAATGCCAAGCTGCTGAGCGAGGAAAGTATGCTCGTAATAGGCCGAGTTGTAGGAGCCCGGCGTAAGCAGCACAATAAGAGGATCTCTTTTCCCGCTTGGCGCAAGAGAGCGAAGCGAGCTGAGGAAGCAGTTGAGGCTGCGCTCGATGCTTTGGACAGACGAGGACAAATACAGGTCATGAAACAGCTCGCTCATTAGCGTCCTGCCCTTGAATAAGTAAGAGAAGCCGGATGGGGAACGCAAATTGTCTTCCAGCACAAAATAACGTCCCTTCTCATCTCGGATCAAATCGATGCCCGAAGCTGTAATGTACACGCCTGACGGCACATCCAGTCCCACCATTTCCGGGCGGAAATAAGTGTTGGACACGATCATTTTGCGGGGGATAACGCCATCTTTTACGATGCGCTGCTGGTGGTAGATGTCGTGGGTGAAGGCATTCAGCGCGCGGATGCGCTGGCGTACGCCGCGGTCAATATTGTCCCACTCATGCCGGGGAATGACACGGGGAATATAGTCGAACGGAATCGTCCGCTCCAGAGGCTCATTTTGATTGCTGCTGTACAGCGTGAAGGTAATGCCCTCCTCCATCATTCGCTGATTAAGAGCATGCTGGCGAATGCCCAGCTCAGAGGGCTTCATTTTTCCGAACATGCGATGAACACTTTCATAGTGGGGACGAACTGAAAAATCCTTTTCAAACATTTCATCATAAAAAGATTGTGAATCGTAAAAATGCGACTGCGACTGTCTGGCCGTCGACATGCCAACCGCCTCCTCCAAGATGGCTCAACCTCACATGTAAATCCTGTAACAATAATGATCGTTTTTGATCCAACGGCATATTAATGTTAGTTTTTATGACGTTAAATTTCATAAAATCGTCCATTTCTGTAGCTCAATCATACTAAAACCGAATATTCATGTCAACTTATATATCATATAAAAAAGCCGAAATCCTCAGACACGAGAATTTCGGCTTCTTCTTAATGTTATCTACTATAAAATGCAGCCTATGAAGAGGTTGCATTAAGCTTGTTCAAATCTTTGGCGACATCATCGACCATTTTCACAAAAGAAGCAAGCTCCTGTGATTTTGCCGCTTGATTACGCGCCTCCGCCGACGTCTGATCGGACTCCTTGCGAACTGAATTAACCTTTTTCTCAATTTCACTAAGCTTATTTTGAATCGTTTCCTGTGCTCCCCGTGACGATGCAGCCAGCTTGCGCACCTCATTGGCAACAACCTCGAAGCCCCGGCCATGATCTCCGGCTCTTGCTGCTTCAATGGCCGCATTCAGCCCTAGCAAATGCGTCTGATCGGCAATTTCCCGAATCATCGTACCCATTTCCGTAATGCCGTCCAGCTCGCCCTGCAGCTCGCCAAGCAAAGAATGCGCTTTCTCTTGTGAATCTGAAGTAGACAATGCCGTAGCTGCAATCGATTGGGCGCCTTCTTCCAGCTCAACCATTAAACCAGCCAGCTGCTGCACCGCTTCCGTTACCGTAGACAGCATCGATGCGCGCTCATCCGCCAGCTCCTGCACCTTGTTTTGCTCTGCGCGGTTATACGCTTCAAGCACAAATTGCGAGTCCAAATTGAACATCTTGGACAAGGAGTGAATAACCGGCTTCCATCCATCTGGAAGCACACGCTCAAATACATCCGTTGCAATGTTCAAGTAAGTCATGTATGTACCTAAATACCAGTCGGTTGTCAGGCCGATCCGGGAATGCACAAGCCCGATTTTTATCCGGTTTTCAATAAATGCTTCATCAATAACGCCGTCGGCAAGAGACAGCCAATATTCGCGCTGCGTCCCTTTCAAACGATCCACATTGCTGAACTTCTTCATTAAAGCTACCATTTCGGGATAGAGTCCCACATTATCATAGAAACGATCAACAACCTCGTCGACTACCTGCTTAAAAACAGGCCTGCACTCCGCGAGCAGCTGCAAATCCTGTTCCTTGATTCCTGTATAGTCCAACTGACGTTTACGTTCTACTGTGACATTAATCATTGAACAACCCCCAGTCTCTAAATAATTACCAACTGCTATATTAAGTATATCGGCATTCGGCTTCATAAAGGTAGACATTTCTTTAATAATTCAAGAGAATTTGTTGAGATCTCTACAAAATTCACCGAAAAAGCTGAATCCATAGTCCCATTTTTCCAGTCCTCCTAACCTATTCTAGCTTATTCCGGCTTTATTTTCACCCAGACAACGCCAAGAAGTTCGGCGGGCAGCTGCTCCACCGAACTTTTTGATCTCCTCCTATTTGGATCGTTAGCGATTAAGCAGGCTGCCTACATAACGCAGCAGCTCATTGGCACATACGGGGCAATAACCGTGGTCATCAATCAACCGTTTCGTCACTTCATTTATCCGCTTGAGCTGGATTTCATCCGGCGTCTTCGTGGACGTCGTAATTTTCACGATGTCCTTAAGATCGGTGAACAGCTTTTTCTCCACCGCTTCACGCAGCCGTTCGTGGCTGGTGAAATCGAATTTTTTCCCTTTGCGGGAATACGACGAGATGCGAATCAAAATTTCTTCGCGGAACGCTTTTTTCGCATTTTCAGAAACGCCGATCTGCTCCTCAATGGAACGCATCAGGCGCTCATCCGGATCAAGCTCCTCGCCGGTGAGCGGATCTTTGATTTTAGCCCAGTTGCAATAAGCCTCAATGTTGTCGAGATAGTTTTCGAACAGCGTACGCGCCGACTCCTCATAGGAATAGACGAATGCCTTCTGAATTTCTTTTTTGGCCAGGCCATCGTATTCCTTGCGCGCAACCGAAATAAAGTTCAAATAACGCTCCCGCTCCTCCTTCGTAATGGATGGATGCTGGTCAAGGCCGTCCTTCAAGCCGCGAAGCACATCGAGCGCATTAATGCACTGCATATCCTGCTTGATCAGCGCGCTCGAAATCCGGTTGATGACATAACGCGGGTCGATGCCGGACATGCCTTCCTCCGTATATTCGGTCTGCATTTCCTTAAGATCGGCATCCTTGAAGCCTTCGATTTCCTCGCCGTCGTACATCCGCATCTTCTTCACCAAATCCATGCCCTGCTTCTTCGTCTCCTTCAGACGGGTAAGTATGGAGAAAATAGCAGCAGCGCGCAGAGCATGAGGCGCAATATGAATATGCTTCATGTCGCTCTGGCCGATGAGCTTCGTATAAATTTTTTCTTCCTCGGACACCTTCAGGTTATATGGAATCGGCATGACGATCATCCGTGACTGGAGCGCTTCATTTTTCTTATTGCTAATGAAAGATTTGTACTCCGTCTCGTTCGTGTGGGCAATAATTAATTCATCAGCGGAAATTAGCGCAAACCGCCCCGCTTTAAAATTGCCCTCCTGCGTCAAGGACAGCAGGTTCCACAAAAACTTCTCGTCGCATTTCAGCATCTCCTGAAACTCCATAAGCCCCCGGTTCGCCTTGTTCAGCTCCCCATCAAAACGATACGCCCGCGGATCGGATTCCGAGCCAAATTCTGTAATCGTGGAAAAATCGATGCTGCCGGTTAGATCGGCAATGTCCTGCGACTTCGGATCAGATGGGCTGAACGTCCCGATGCCCACCCGGTTATCCTCCGAGATGAATACGCGCTCCACCTGAACATTTTGAATATCGCCGCCGTATTCGGTTTGCAGCCTCATCTGGCAGGATGGGCATAGATTGCCTTCGATCCTAACGCCAATCTCCTGCTCAATCTCTCCTCTCAGCTCATGCGGAATGAGATGCAGCGGCTCTTCGTGCATCGGGCAGCCTTTAATCGCATAGACGGCGCCGCGTTTCGTTCTGGAATATTTCTCAAGCCCCTTTTTGAGCATCGTAACCAGCGTCGATTTCCCTCCACTGACAGGACCCATTAGAAGCAAAATCCGTTTGCGCACATCAAGCCTTCGCGCCGAGGAGTGGAAATATTCCTCCACCAGCTTTTCAACAGAGCGGTCCAGCCCATAAATTTCCTGCTCGAAAAATTTGTACCGCTTCTTCCCATCCCTCTCCTCGACTCCATAGGATTCAATCATTTCATAGACACGCGCGTGCGCCGTCATGGCCGGGGTTGGATCCTGTCTCAGCAGTTCAATATAATCCTTGAAAGATCCACTCCAGGCCAGCTTCTCACTCTCTGCTTGATATTCCGATATTCGCTTGAAAATGTCCATGCCGTGCCTCCTCCCATCGCTTCCGCAATACGCAATTTTTCACTTCGCTCGGCATTTGCTTGCAAGAACCTCAGCGAGTGGAACTAACTTTATTGAAGTATTACATGTCTATGCTTATTCCGCGTGGAAATTGACCACTATTTTAGGCGGTAATCATGCATATTACGACAAGTACGCTTGCAGCGCGGGTTTGCTTGAAATATAAGCATTTATAAGCTTTACCCTTATAAATGGGCTTATATTTCTCGGACTGAAACGCGCCGCGCCGCCAGAGGACGGCGACAGCCGTTTCACCTTGGACAAATCAATTCGATCTGCCCGTGCTCCCTATCCTTTGTTATAATAGTTAGAAGAAAGTGGGGGAATGCACGTGGCAGTCAGTAAGGAAGAGGAGCTTTACGGCCCGGTAAAAGCTTATTATGAAGCGCGCGGCTTCGTCGTCAAAAGCGAGGTGCTGCACTGCGATCTCGTTGCGATGCACGCGGATACCGAAGAAACCATTATTGTGGAAATGAAAAAGACGTTCAATCTCGCCCTGCTGCTGCAAGGGATCGAACGCCTTCGTATAAATGATCAAGTCGTGCTCGTAGTCGAGCGCAATCGTAAAAAAAGCGGCGCGCACAACCAGCGCTTCGGTGAAATTACCGAGCTGTGCCGCATGCTCGGCATCGGCCTTATGACCGTCACCTTCTTCAAGACGAAGGCGCCTGTCATTGATGTGCTGTGCGAGCCCGGCGAGGCGCCGCAGCGCGGAACCCGCCGCAAGAAGCAGGCGAGGCTGCTTCTTGAATTTCGCGAGCGCAGCGGCGATTATAATGTAGGCGGCAGTACCGGCCGCAAGCTGGTGACCGCCTATCGCGAGAAGGCGCTGCGCTGCGCCTACGCGCTTCAGCAGCTGGGAGAGGCGCACTCGCCTAGCCAGGTTGCTGCGCTGACGAGCTTCCCGCGCAGCGGCGCTGTGCTGCGCGACAATTACTATGGCTGGTTTGAGCGCCAGCAGCGCGGAAAATACCGGCTGCTCCCTGCCGGGGCAGCCGCCTTGACCGAATACGCCGAAGTCATCGCCGATTGGGTGGCCGCTTTGCCAAGCAATCAAGCCGGGCCATGCACAACTGCTGCCTCTGGCGAATCGCAGGCAGCTTTGGCCTACCGCGCTCCTCGCCGTCCTGGCAAGCGGCGCTCATCGTCCCGCTGATGGCCAAGAGATCGGTCATTGGCATCTGGGATCGGGCACAAGCATCAGCATGCAGCTGCAACTCGATGCTTGTGCGCGCTGCCCTGTTAGGATCGGGCCGTAAACTCGCGGATTGCTTCCGCAAAGCGCTCTACGCCAAGAGCCGTCTTGGCTCCAATATTATAAGTAAAGTTGAGCCGCGCCGTATTGCGCTGCGGGTCATAAGCATAGAAGGAGCTTCCAGGCACGAAAGCAACACCCTTCTTAACGGAAGCCCGGAGAAGCGCCTCTGCATCAAGGCCTTCCGGCAGCTCCACCCATAGGAACATGCCTCCCTTCGGCTCAATCCAGCGCAATCCTTCAATATGCTGCTGCACAAGCAGCCCTTGCATTTCGCGCATCCGCTCCCCGTAGGAGGCAGAGATAACTTTAATATGCTCATCGAGCGGAAAGCTATCCAGCAGCTCGCTGACGATTTGCTGATCAATCGCGCTGGAATGCAAATCTGCCGCCTGCTTCGCTTTAGCCATCATCGCAATGACTTCCGCTGGACCCATTGCCCATCCTGTGCGCAGCCCTGGCGCAACCGTCTTCGAAAAGGTGCTCGTATAAATAACCGAGCCTGAACGGCCCGCTTGCTGGTCAAGCGCAAACAATGTCGGATAAACGGCATTTACATCATATTTGATTTCCCCGTATGGATCATCTTCCAAGATTGGCACACCATAAGAGCTGCAAAGCGCCAGCAGCTGCTGCCTGCGCTCCGTGCTCCAGACGCGCCCCGTCGGATTGCCGAAGGTAGGCACGGCGTACACTAGCTTTGGACGATGCTCGCGAATAAGCCGCTCCGCATCCTCCGCTACAATGCCATGCTCATCGCTGTCCGCAGCAATGACATTTAAGCCATTCATCTCAAACACCTGCAAGCAAGCGAGATATGTCGGCCTTTCCACCAATATCGTATCGCCAGGCTCGGTCAGCACTTCAACAATGAGGCTGATCGCCTGCTGGGAGCCTGTCGTCAGCAGCATTTCGTCAGGACGTACGTTCATGCCCTTATGTCCCATACGCTCGCACAGCTGTTCACGCAGCGGCATAAAGCCCTCGGTCAATCCGTATTGCAGAGCGCTTGCGCCCTTCGTAAACACGCGATCGGCAGCTTCGCGAATCGCCTTCACCGGAAACAGCTCCTCAGCCGGCAGCCCTCCAGCGAATGAAATCATATCCTTGCCCTGCGTCAGCTTGAGAATATCTCTTACGACCGATGATTTGAGAGCGGTCACTCGTGATGAAAAACGGTAATCCATGGTTCGACTCCTCCTAAGATGCAAGCTTTAACGCTTATAGCTCTATGTTATCAAGGTACAGCCCATATTTAAAGTTTTCTTTTTCGGGCAGGTTGGGTATAATGAAAACAGTTGCATGAGGATTTTGGAGGTGCCATTAATGTCCATCACATTCATTATTGTAATGACTGTATTCGTCTTGTTCTTGACGGCTATGTTCACGTCTTCTTACAACGATGACAAAACCAAAGGCCTGTAAGCTGAACGATCTGCTTGCACCAAAAGAAGCTTCTCCGAAGGAATGCAGCCAAGGCTGCTCCATGGGGAAGCTTCTTTCGGTTTGTACCTATTTACTACCTATTAAGCATGTATGAGGTTAGCGGGCGAGCTGGCTCATTTCAGCCACACAAACGCCGCATAAAAAACGTTCTTTAAACTCGCGTACTTCTTCCATAGAACCGCAGAACACACATTTTGGACGGTAACGCTCCAAAATAATATGGTCGCCCTGCACTAAAATTTCAACCGGATCTCCCTCATTCATCTGGTAACGTTTACGCAACGATTTTGGAAGAACGATACGTCCGAGTTGATCTACTTTTCTTACTACACCTGCTGGTTTCATCGTTGTTCACCTCTCCTGTGTCTAGTTTGCAAGCCTTTTTCGTGAAACCCCGACAGTTCATTTCTTTAACGCTCTGCCTCTGTTTCCCCATTCTGATTCTCTCTTTAGGTAACGCTTTAAGTAATTCCTTAATTAAATCCTTAAGTAAATTCTTCACCTTGCCGCCAAGCTTTGAATCTGCTAGAACTAAAACTGTTCGTAAGCCGCCTCTATTTTAAGACAGTCCTGGAAAATCGTTCTGTCTAAGCGCCTCGTACACGATGATTGCCGCCGAATTGGATAAATTAAGCGATCTGACCTTATCCGTCATCGGCATCCGAATGCATGTACTTAAATTCGCTTCAATCAGCTCTTGAGGCAAACCTTTCGTTTCCTTGCCGAATACGAAAAAATCCCCATCCTGGTATTGAAACTCATTATAGGCTTTGACCGCCCGCGTGCTGGCATAGAAATACCGCCCATCAGCATACTGCTCCTGCAGCTCCTGAAAGGAATCATGGTACTCGACATGAACCGCATGCCAATAATCCAGGCCTGCCCGCTTCAGCGTCTTGTCATCCGTTTGAAAGCCCAGCGGACGCACCAGATGCAGATGCGCACCGGTTGCCGCACATGTCCGCGCAATATTGCCCGTGTTAGCGGGTATTTCCGGTTCTACTAACACAATATGAAATGCCATCTTCTTGTTGTCACCCCTTGTCCCTTGCCTATTATACATGAATTACTATTTTATTTAAAATAGGAATGAAATTTTACATCCCGTTAACGTACTCTTAATCCCTACTTGAACGTCTAACTTCATAATGTAGTCATGAGCAAAGACATGTTTAGGATAAGGGAGGCTTAATAAGACAACATGTTGAAGAAGAAAATTCTCGTCGTCGATGACGAGCCCTCCATCTCCATGCTGATTGAATTCAACCTGAAGCTAGCCGGATACGACGTCAGATGCGTAGATGACGGAGAAGCCGTTTTTGATATGCTGCGCCCCTTTCGGCCAGATCTCATCGTTCTTGATTTAATGCTGCCGAAAATGGATGGCATTCAAGTATGCCGCGAGCTGCGCAAGCAAAACAACGCCGTTCCCATCGTCATGCTGACCGCCCTGCAGGATGTTACTGATAAAATTGCCGGCCTCGATAATGGCGCTGACGATTATATGACGAAGCCGTTCAGCCCGCAGGAGCTGATTTCGCGCATCCAGGCGATTTTCCGCAGACTGCAGTCGCTGCCTGGCGCAGCACCATCAAGCGCCATTGACATTGGCCGCATGTCGGTACGTCCCGATGAACGGGAAGTGCTGATTGATGGCAAGCTGATCGAGCTGACGCCAAAGGAATTCGAGCTGCTCGTCTTCCTCTGCAAGCATAAAGGCAAGGTGCTGAGCCGCCAGCAGCTGCTTCATGGCGTATGGGACTATCACTTCCTCGGCGATACCCGTATTGTAGACGTCCATATTAGCCATCTCCGCGATAAAATCGAAAAAAATGCCCGGACCCCCGAATATATTATGACCGTTCGTAACGTAGGCTACAAGCTGCATGGCCCAAGCGCTCTGGAGCAAACCCTTGCCTAATTACACGAAAGAACCGCCCGTTCCTTTCATAAGCGAAAGGTGCGGGCGGTTTTTCTATCATTTAATCACTAACAGCCGCAATTAGCCGTTGTTTTTTTGGAATTCTGCCATAAATTCAGCAAGCGCCTTGCAGCTTTCCAGTGGAACCGCATTGTAAGTCGAAGCACGAAGCCCGCCAACATCACGATGTCCTTTCAAGCCAACAAAACCTTCTGCTTCGGATTGCTTAATAAATTTCTTCTCAAGCTCTGCATCCTGCAAGCGGAATGTAATGTTCATAAGCGAACGGCTTTCCGGAGCAGCAAAGCCATAATAGAAACCGCCACTTTGATCAATCGTATCGTAAATGAGTTTTGTTTTGTCGCGGTTGTATTGATTGATTTGGGCGACTCCGCCTCTTGCTTTAATCCATTTGAGCACCAGATTGACCATATAAACCGAGAAGGAAGGCGGCGTGTTGTACAGCGAGCCTGCTTTCGCATGGGTATCATAGCGGAAAATAGCCGGAATCGTCTTAGGGCTTTCTTTAATAAGATCATCGCGAACGATGACAACCGTCACACCCGAAGGACCGAGGTTTTTCTGGGCGCCTGCATAAATCAGGCCAAACTGGCTGACATCTACCGGACGGCTCAAAATATCACTCGACATGTCCGCGATTAGCGGAACATTGCCCGTTTGCGGGAATTCAGCAAATTGCGTACCGCCAATGGTCTCATTTGTCGTAATGTGCAAATAAGCGGCTTGGTCTGGCAGCTGAATGTCGGAAAGTGCCGGAATGCGGTTGAACTTGTGAGCTTCGGAAGTAGCAGCTACCGCTGTCTCGCCAATAAGCTTCGCTTCCTTGATTGCTTTCTCTGCCCATGCGCCAGTCATCACATAAGCGCCGACTTTGCCTGGGGTAAGGAAATTCATTGGAATGGTTGCAAACTGCGTACTTGCGCCGCCTTGCAGCAGAAGAACATGATAATTGTCAGGAATGCCGTAAATTTCGCGAAAAAGAGCCTGCGTCTCATTGTTAACTTGCTCATACAGCTCGCTGCGATGCGACATTTCCATAATGGACATGCCCGCGCCTTGATACTCCACGAATTGCTGCTGAGCCTGCTCAAGTACTTCGAGCGGTAAAGCGGCCGGTCCTGCATTAAAATTGAATGCTCTCTTCATCTTCGGATAACCACCTTTAGTTATTAACATGATAACGCTATAATAGCAATTTTAAAGGCCCGCTTCAAGTAGTCTAGCGTCTTTTCGTGACAAAAGTCGAACACTTTATTGTTGACTTCTTGTTAATATTCGGTTTTCTTCAATATAAGGTGTTTTGCTGCCGCTTTCATTATTCCGTGATGAACACTTCTTTTCGATCATAAGTTTGATTATTTAAGCTCTTTAACATAAAATTCGCCAAGTTAGCCCGGGAAAGCTTCAATTTGTGTGATTTGTTTTTATGAATTTCTACTTCATGCATATAGCGGCCTGTGAAGGCATCGGCAGTCAAAACAGGCGGCTGCACCAGCGTCCAGTTTAAACTGCTTTTTTTGAGCAACGCATCTTTTTCACTATGATCAAGCAGCAGATTTTTCATGAAATGAGGGATAATGAATTTATATAGAAATCCCAGCTTCCCCGCGTCTTTTCTAACGCCGATAAATGATACGTGAATAAGCTTATCCACACCGTTTTCCTCTAGCGCTTTAATGATGTTTTTCATCGCATCCATAAGAAGCAAATCTCTTTTGAACATGCCTTTTGCGCCAAGCACAGAGAAGGCTGCATCATAATTATTTGCTTTTACCGCTTTGTTTATTTGCCCATAATCGGTTACCTCTCCTTTTACAACCTTTAAATTTTTATCAACGATATTAAGCTGGGCCGAATCACGGACGAAAGCGGTTATCGAATGTCCTTGCTTCAATCCTTGAGCGATCAATTCACGGCCCGTTTTTCCGTTTGCTCCAAAAATAATAATATTCATAAAATCTTTCACTCCTGGTTTCTCGAATTTTTATAAAATGAATCCAAAGCGCGTTACTCTTCTTTCTTATGGCTTAACGTATGGTCCCAATAATCATTCATTATGGTTTCAATATTGGCGAATAGATTTTTGAGTTTAAAAACGACGCTTTTTGTCGGCTCTAAATAATAATAGTTCATAGTGCCCACACGAGTAACACCAATAATATGGGCATCCTTCAGCACTTTAATATGATGGGAGACGGCAGGCCGTGATAAATTGGTCTTTTTTGTAATTTCACCGACCCTAACACCGCCTTGTTCATTGGCGCTTTCCAGTATCGCTATAATAATGGATTGTCGGGTCTCATCGCCAATGGCGCTTAAAGCATTTTGACATGCGCTAAATTCCTTGGCCAGATGTTTTAAACGTTGTTGATTGTCCATATTCAGCTCCTCTGATTAATCGTTTAATCTTACGAACCATACTAGCATATTATTTTGCTAAAATTTCAATGGGAAAGAAAATCGAGACGAATGCCCAGATACATGAATTATTGTCGCCTTTTCAGCAAAAAATGCACATCACTCCAGCAAATAGGCGAAAAAAAAGAGCCCCACGCAGGGGCTCCTTCAACGTTCATTCTAGCAATCGAAGTACAGGCTGTACTCGTGCGGATGAACACGGATCGATACTGTTTTTGCTTCATTACGTTTGAATGCAACGTAGTTAGCGATGAAATCTTCAGAGAATACGCCGCCTTCAGTCAAGAATTCGGAATCTGCTTCCAAAGCGCTAAGCGCTTCGTCAAGCGTACCTGGTACGCTGCGGATATCCTTCTTATCTTCTTCTGGCAATTCGTAAATGTTTTTGTCGAAAGGACCATAGCCCAAAGCAACTGGATCAAGCTTGCGCTTAATACCGTCAAGACCTGCAAGCAGCATAGCTGCGAACGCGAGGTAAGGGTTAGCAGTGGAGTCAGGCGTACGGAACTCGATACGACAGCCTTTAGGTGTAACGGAAGCGATTGGAATACGAATCGCAGCCGAACGGTTGCCTTTGGAGAACACCAGGTTAACTGGAGCTTCGTAGCCAGGAACCAGACGTTTGAACGAGTTCGTGCTCGGGTTAGTGAGCGCGATCAACGCTGGAGCGTGGTGCAAAATTCCGCCGATGTAGTTCATAGCCAGCGGGCTCAGGTTGCCGTAAGCACCTTTTTCAAAGAACAAAGGCGTGTCGCCATCAAAGATGGAGGAGTGAACGTGCATACCGCTACCGTTATCGCCAAACAGCGGCTTAGGCATGAAAGTTGCAACTTTTCCATATTGGCGAGCTGTGTTGTGAACAATATATTTGTATTTCATCAGGTTGTCAGCTGTTTTAGTCAGCGTGTCGAAACGGAAGTTGATTTCTGCTTGACCAGCAGTCGCTACTTCGTGGTGATGACGCTCAACGCGAAGACCTGTTTCTTGCATCAGGCGAACCATTTCGCTGCGAATGTCTTGTTGGGAGTCAACCGGAGCTACTGGAACGTAACCGCCTTTAACTGGAACTTTAAAGCCAAGGTTTCCGCCTTCTTCTTTGCGGCCGCTGTTCCAGCCAGCTTCTTCGGAATCAACCGAATAGAAGGAAGTGTTCATCGAGCTTTCGTAGCGAACATCGTCGAAAATGAAAAATTCGGATTCAGGAGCGAAAAATGCTGTCGTGCCCACACCGGATTTTTGCAGAAACTCTTCCGCTTTTTGAGCGATGCTGCGCGGATCGCGCTCGTAGCGTTCGCCATCAGGCGTATGAATGTTAGACATTACGTTTAGAGTTGGGTGATCAGTGAAAGGATCGATAAATACCGATTCAGGATCTGGCATCATAACCATATCCGACTCTTCGATTCCACGGAAACCCGGGATCGAGGAACCGTCAAAAGCTACACCATTTACGAAAGTATCGGCGTCAACTTCTGTCGAAGGAAGGGTAATGTGGTGCGCATGACCAAAAAGATCCACGAACCGGAAATCTACAAACTGAATGTTGTTTTCTTTAATTGTGTCCAAAACATTTTGAACTGACATCAGATATTTCCTCCATTTCCGAACATTTGCTTAGTATTGAACGGGTAACGTTCTCCTATCGTTCCAAACCATGACGTTATTATAAAACTACGATATTATCATCGTCAATAGTTATGTGAGGTATTTTTTATTCGCATGTTAGCTATACTTACAGGTTTACACATTTGTTCACAATTCCTCCTACACGGCAAAAGGAAAAGCCGTAATCCCCTTATTTACATAGGAATTAACGGCTTTATAGATCAATTATATTTTCCACTCTTTGAAAGCTTCTGCTGGTGCCTTCTCCGTGTTAAATTCTTTCCCAACAATTGGTGCGAGCTTTTCCAAATCCTTTAATAAATTAGCGAACTGGTCCGAAAATAGCGATTGTACCCCGTCCCCAGTCATCGAATTATCTGGATCTGTGTGCATTTCCACGATCAGCCCATTCGCTCCAGCGGCTACTGACGCCTTCGACATTGGCTCTACAAGCTCGCGGCGGCCAGTGCCGTGACTTGGGTCAGAGATGACCGGCAAATGGCTGAGGCTTTGCAATACAGGAATAGCTGACAAGTCAAGTGTATTTCTTGTGTAGGTCTCGAATGTTCGGATTCCGCGTTCACACAGCATAACGTTCGGATTGCCTCCAGCAAGAATATATTCCGCTGCATTTAGGAATTCATCGTACGTTGAGCTGAAGCCCCGTTTCAGTAAAACAGGCGTTTGAATCGTTCCGAGCTTGCGGAGCAGGTCGAAATTTTGCATATTGCGCGTGCCGACTTGGAGAATATCCGCATATTCGGCGCATACATCTACGTATTCCGGCGTCATTACTTCGGTAATTGTCAGCAAGCCATGCTTGCGTCCCGCTTCCGCCATCATAACCAAGCCTTCTACGCCAACGCCTTGGAAGCTGTATGGGCCTGTGCGAGGCTTAAAGGCTCCACCGCGGAGCACCTGGCCGCCAGCCGCTTTAACCAGTCGGGCGATTTCATCAATTTGCTCTGGTGTTTCGACTGCGCATGGACCGCCCATAATAACTAAATTATTTCCGCCAATTTTAACACCTTTAATGTCAATAATGGTATCATCTGGGTGAAAGTCACGACTTGCAAGCTTGTAGGACTTGGAAATTTTAATAACATTTTCAACACCCTTGAGCTGGCGAAGATGCTCGGCTAATGTAGGTGCTGCACTCCCAATAATACCAATTACGGTACGGTCTGTTCCTCTTGATACATGGGCTTGAACGCCGGCTGCTTCAATATGAGTAACAATTTCAGCAATTCTTGCTTCTTCAATATGCGGATTAGTAATTACGATCATGTTAATCTCCCCTTTTCCACTTAAACGCTTGTTCGCTTCGACGCTTCTATGCTTTGTGGCTTTCATGCTTTTACTCGTTAAAGTGATTATATAAGAAGCAGCGCTGCCCGTCAAGCAAAAACTTTAGGCCTGCGCTCTTCCCGTTTCATGCCATTTTCCCGCGCTAACAACGACTGATAACGGGACTATATAAAAAAAGACGCCTTACGGCGTCTCTGGCACTTCCGGGCGCGCAACAACTGACTTTTTGCGGGCATTGGGAAGCAGCTTCTCCATATTAACGGTACGAACGATTTCCCACGTTGCAGGGTCATCGTCGTTGTATTGCTCCAAATACGTAATAACTTCCTTGGTAAGCGGCGTAGGAGTCGAAGCGCCGGAAGTTACCGCCACACGCTCGATGCCAATAAGCCATTCCCGTTTAATTTCCGATACATCTGCGACACGGTAAGCCGTAACGCCTGCAATTTCCTCCGACACCTGTGCAAGGCGGTTGGAATTGTTGCTGCGCGGATCACCAACGACAAGACAAAGCTGGGCCTCGCCAGCCTGTCCGGCTACGGCCTCCTGGCGAACCTGGGTTGCCAGGCAAATTTCATTGTGGACTTCCGCCGTTGGAAACTTTTCAATCAGCTTGCTTATAATATGGCGGATGTCCCATTGCGACATCGTGGTCTGATTTGTGATGACGATATTGCCTTCCGGCACTTCCAGCAAATCGATATCCTCGACACGCTCGATGAGATGAACGCGATCTGGAGCGACGCCAATGGCACCCTCTGGCTCAGGATGATTTTTTTTGCCAATGTAAATAATATGGTAGTCCTCGGCCATTTTCTCGCGAATCAAATCATGCGTGCGCGTCACGTCAGGACAAGTGGCATCGACAACCGTCAATCCCTTGTCCTTGGCACGCCTCCGAACTTCGGGGGAAACGCCATGGGCGGTGAAAATAACCGTTCCCTGCTCGACCTGCTCCAAAATTTCCAGACGGTTCTCCCCATCCAGCGTAATAACGCCTTCCTGCTCGAACGCTTCCGTCACATGCGCATTGTGCACAATCATTCCCAATATATATATTGGCCGCGGCAGCTCAAGATTTCTAGCTGTTTGCAGTGCGAGTACCATAGCGTCAACAACGCCGTAGCAATAGCCCCGCGGTGAAATTTTAACAATTTGCATGTAGGTGCACCTGCTTTCTGAACCGTGGGCATTAGCCCAAAGTTCGATCCGTTCCTTCTATTATAGACGAATCTGCCGTCTCAGAAAAGACTACGGGCAGCCAGATCGTAAACTCCGACCCTTCACCCGTGCGCGTAAGCACTTCAATGGAACCGCGATGCTCATCAATAATCCATTTTGCAATAGATAATCCGAGCCCCGTTCCAACCGTTTTGCCGCGTGATTCGTCCACTCGATAGAAACGGTCGAATATATGCGGCACTTCCTCAGGGTCCATCCCCATGCCCGTATCGCTGACCGTAATTCCAACTTGATTGTCTTTGCTGCGCACGCTAAGCTCAATATGGCCTTCTACCGTATACTTGAAAGCATTCTCAATAAAAATGAACAGCAGCTGCTGCAAATAATCCTGATTGCCTCTGACCTCAATGCCGCTGAGCGGAGACAGGTCGCCTACGCGCCATTCAGCAGTACGCGGAAGCAGCTGGGCACGGCGTGCCACCTCTTCGACAAGCGGCTGCATCGATACTACTGTCTTCTCCATTTCATAACCGGCATCTGCACGGGCGAGCGCCAGCAAATCATTAACAAGCGTCGACATGCGGCGGGATTCCGCTGCAATATCCTGCATCGCCTCAACCGTAAGGCCGAAGCGCTGGTTATCAAGCGCCAGCACGATGCCGTCAAATGCATCCGGGTCCTTCGTTTTTTCCCACATTCGCTGAAGCAGCTCAATATTGCCCCGAATCGTCGTGAGCGGCGTCCGCAGCTCATGCGACGCATCCGAGACGAACCTTCGCTGCGCCTTATAGGATTCATCCAGCTCATTGTAGGCCGTCTCCAAACGGGCCAGCATGACATTCAAGTTATAGACGAGCCTTCCGACTTCGTCATAAGGGCCATCCATTGGAATGCGTACGCTAAGATCAGAACCGTTTTGAATTTTCTCGGTTGATTTGATGACACGCTCAATTGGACGGAGCACCTGACGGGCCAAAAGCAAGCCTGTTGTAAAGGCTATTAGGACAGCGATAAACGATGCGGTAAACAAAATCGTGCGCAAAGCCTTCAAATAGCTTTCCTCACTCGTAACAATTGCGCCTACCTGTATAAGACCGACCAAGTCGGGCTCCTTACTCTCGCTGTAAATAGGACGCTGATAAATTAAAAAGGTTACATTGGCATCATTAACCTTAATGTTAGCCTTTATAAAGCCAGCCTGCACATTATCTTTTACATCTGGAATCGGATATTTTATGCCTGTGCTGAGCAGTTCCTTGCTCGCATTAATAATGCCTTCTTTATATCTGACAATTTGCAAATAAAAGGAACGCTCGTAAAACCGCCCTTGCGATGGAGCAATCAATAGGTTAAGCTCATTGGATTCTGTTTCTCTTACAAATACATTGTAGCTATCCGCTTCGCCCTTCAGCTGATCTTTCATCTGCCCGTACGTATTGTAATTAACAAATATATAGATGGCAAAACCAAATATCAGCAGCGTCATCGCAAGCAAAGCTGAATACCACAAAGTTAAACGCAGCCGTATGGTCATAGCTGATCAGCCCTCTCCCCGCAGCACATAGCCTGTACCACGAACGGTTTGAATCATGCGCTTGCCGCCGCCCTCCTCCATTTTCTGGCGCAGCATCGCAATATAAACTTCAAGAACATTCGACTCTCCGCTGAAGTCGTAGCCCCATATTTTTTCCATAATGACATCACGGGTCAATACGCGGCGCGGGTTCTGGATAAAGAGCAGCAGCAAATCATATTCCTTTGCCGTCAGCTCAATTCGTCGGCCACCCCGAATCGCTTCGCGGGCATCTTGATCAAGGGCAAGATCCTCATAGACGATTTTGCTGCCCGTATCCTCGATTTTATCCGGCTTGCGGCGCAGCAGCGCACGAACTCTGGCAAGCAGCTCTTCGAGTGCAAACGGCTTCACCAGATAATCGTCGGCTCCTGTATCCAGCCCTTTCACCCGATCGGTAATATCATCCTTCGCTGTCAGCATCAGAATCGGAACCGTGCTTCCCCCTTCGCGCACTCTGCGGCACACTTCCCAGCCGTCTACATGCGGCATCATCACGTCGAGTATAAGAAGCTGCGGCTCCGCTGTCATTAGCAGCTTCAGCCCTTCCAAGCCATTGCTCGCAGTCGTTACTTCATATCCTTCAAAAACCAGGCTCCGCCTTAATAAAGAGGTGATTTTCTCGTCGTCATCTACTACTATAATTTGTGTTCTCATCGGTACGCCCCCATGTTCTTAAGCTTCATAAAAACAGACGCAGAGAGATTGTTCGCCTCTGCGCCTGATTGTAACCATTCAGCACCGGCTGCACCGATATGCTGGCTGCTTCATTATTCTGCGTTGAACTTATTGCGGTCGCCAATAGTGACCGACAAATCCATTTTCGCACCTTTGCGGATAATATTCAACTGTACTTCATCGCCAACGACTCTCTTCTTTATCGCCGCGATTAAGTCCTGCGTATTGTTATACACTTTGCCATCAATGCCGGTAATGACGTCGAATTGCTTCAGATCGCCAAGGTAGGCAGGAGAGTTGTAATACACATTGCTGACGATAGAGCCTTCCGCTTTATCCATGCCTAGCTGCTTCGCCATAGCATCCGTTACATCAGCTAGTTCCGCGCCAATGAACGGAATCGGATCTTTCGGAACCTCAACGTTATTTTTCAAATTCTCCAATACGCCTTGTATTGTGCTCGTTGGAATCGCAAATCCGATGCCTTGCGCCTGCGAGCTTACAGCCGTATTAATGCCGACAACCTCACCATTTACGTTGAGCAGCGGTCCGCCAGAGTTGCCTGGATTAATCGAAGCGTCCGTTTGCAGCAAATGCTCATAGTTGCGTGTTCCTTGCTCATCCGGAATGGAAATCGGACGCTCCTTCGCGCTGAGTACGCCAACGGTAATCGTATGGTCAAAGCCATAAGGATTGCCAATTGCTGCGACCCAATCACCGATTTTGATGCTGTCGGAGTTTCCTAGCTTCAAAGTAGGGAAGGCTTTCGTATCCGTTACTTTAAGTACAGCCAAATCCAGATTATAATCCGAGCCCAGCAGCTCCGCTGTTAGCGGCTTGTCATAGCCTTGCACCGTGACTTCGATTTTCTCTGCTCCGCCCACGACGTGCTGGTTCGTCAAAATATATCCGGTGGAGTCAAAAAAGAATCCGGTACCGCTGCCTGTTGCTTGCAAACCATTGCTGTTATTGTTTTGCTCCTGGCTGCCTGCTCCCGGGTAATCCTGGCCGAAAAACTGTTCGAAGAAGGAATCGGCCGATGATCCGCCATTGCTTCTTGTAGGGGAAGCGAAGGTCTCAATTTTCACAACAGCCGGGCTTGAAGCCTCGAACAGCTTGGCAATATCATCCGGCCTGTCAGATGCTGCGGTTAGCCCGCTGTTTTGTCCCGTTGCTGTAGCCGTTCCCTGCTGAGATACAGTCGCTTCCGCCGGCTTGCTGAACCAATTGTTCACATCCGAGGCAT
Source organism: Paenibacillus sp. BIHB 4019 (assembly GCF_002741035.1). Classification (NCBI taxonomy): domain Bacteria; kingdom Bacillati; phylum Bacillota; class Bacilli; order Caryophanales; family Paenibacillaceae; genus Paenibacillus; species Paenibacillus sp. BIHB 4019. The sequence goes on from NZ_CP016808.1 coordinate 158,553, forward strand.
ACATTAAAGAACCAACTACTAGAACCCCAGCAATAAATGAAGAAAACATTGCTTTGAATGACGTTTTGCGCTGCGGCTCCTTCACCTGCCAACCGCCTCTGGCGGATGACTGCGTTGAGCTGAACGGCCTTACTGGAGCAGGAGGCATGCTTTCAGCGAAGTTCGCCTGTTCGCCCTGCTGCTGGCTGTACGGCTGGGATGCTGCCGCTGATTCCTGGCTGGATGTTGGTGCCGGAGTTGACATAGAATGATTGCCTGCTCCAGCGCCATCAGACAGCGAATTATTGTCCGGTGCGCCTGACTTAAACGGTCCGTAAGAATAGTAGTAGGAAGGCTTGCTTGCCTGTTCAGAAGAATCAGCTGATGCTTCATCAGCGTGGGCTGGCTGAACGTTATCCTCCTGCTTCCGTTCCCCATCCTCACGATTTTGGAAAAAATCATCAAAGCCGTTCTTTTTATTCTGATCGTCCATTCCCGTTTCCTCCTCATCGGTATACAATGAAGCAATTCAGTCTCTCAGACTGCTTGCTGGTTAATTGTTGTACTCCTATCATGCACATTCTACCTTAAAACAATCTTAAAAGACATTTAAACATACATAAAAAAACTCCCTATCACTGGTGACAGAGAGTTTTTCAGCCACTATTTAAGTTTGACAAGACTGCTTTAAGCTTATGCCAATGCCCGTTCTACCTGCTGCAAAATGTCCTTGGCCCGCTCGACCCATTCGCTTTCAATGTCAGCATCTGGATCAGTCGGCGTTTGAAATTGGTCGAATAAGGCGCCTGCCAGCCGCACCGAGGCTTCCTCATCATTGCCTTCTTTATATAAATGCTTAAGCACATATGGCGTTCCTAGCCTAATAGTGGCATCTGTATCCGAAGAGCTATTATCGATGGCGCCATCCGTCACTTCAAAAGGAATCCGCAGCCAGACTTTATGGGCTTCATCCAATGGGCGATCGAATGAACCAGCTGCATAATCCCAATTGCCGCCTAAAGCGAACGTATGCTGCGTCAGCATATCGCGGGTTTCAATGAAGGATTGATGGCTGGCTTCCAGCTCTGATGACAGCAAAATCATAGCAAGACGCTCCTTTTATGTACGCTTTAGTGCGGCTCATCCCGCCGCTGTACATCGTTAGTATAGCCCGCCATTTGCTGCAATATGTGTTAACTAATAATGTGATTTGGTTTATTGTTGATTATATGCTTTTGGCCCAGCCTTTGCGATGAGCAAGCACCGCCAGCTGTGTCCGATCATCCAGCTCGCATTTCATTAATAAATTGCTGACATGCGTCTTGACCGTCTTAATGCTGATGTGGAGTTCTTCGCCAATTTCCTTGTTTGACCGTCCCTCGGCAATAAGCAGCAGCACTTCTTTCTCCCGCTCCGTCAGCCCTTCATCACCTGATTGTGCTGTCCGCTGCCGGAGTCCACGTGTCAAAGCCTGAGATACATCAGCTGTCATAACAGGCATGCCTTTCGAAGCGCCGTTCAGCGCATAAATCAGCTCCTCCGCCGATACCGTCTTCAGTACGTAGCTGACCGCCCCTGCCTCAATGGCAGCATACACTTTATCATCCTCCAAAAAACTCGTCAGCATGACGATTTTCACATCCGGATATTTCGCCATCACGCGCCTCGTCGTCTCAATGCCATCCATACCGGGCATCATTAAGTCCATCAACAGGACATCAGGCATCCCTTTCGGTATGCCCGCTTCAAGCTTATCAAGCGCAGCCTGCCCGCTGCCCGCCTCTGCAACTACTTCAAATTTCGGCTCCAGCATTAAATAAGTGCGCAATCCTGTTCGAACCATATCATGATCATCAATAATCATAATTTTCAACATTTCCTGGCTGCTCATTTTTTATCGCTCCCCCCGCCATATTTTTGGAATAGACACCTTGACCCTGGTTCCACTGCCTGGCTTGCTTATAATTTCTGCCGTTCCGCCAAGCTTCTGGGCACGCTCGTGCATCGTTGACAGCCCGTAGGAGCCGCGTTTGACCTCATCTACCCGGAAGCCCGTTCCATCATCCTGCAGGCTCAGCACAATTTGCCGTTCATTTTCCGATAACGTCAGCGAGCAGCCCTCTGCTTTTGCATGCTTGACGATATTGGCCAGCCCCTCCTGCACGATGAGAAAAAGCTGATGCTCCTTCGCTTCCGACAGCGGCTCAACCAGCCGCCATTCCAGCTGCCCTTGCAAATGGTTTTGCCGGCAATAATCAGGAAACCACTTATCCAGCGCTTGGAGCAGCGTTCGGCCTTCAAGCTCCATTGGGCGAAGCTGAGCGATGAACGTGCGCATTTGCTTCTGGGCAAGCGTGGACATCTCGATTAACTGGCCCAGCACCTCAGCCGCGCGTTCGCTATCCACCTGCTGAAGCTTAGGCAGCGAAGAGGCGCACATATGCATGGCAAACAATTGCTGGCTTACGGTATCATGCAAGTCGCGAGCGAGCCTTTTGCGCTCTTCCAGCACCGCTTCTTCATTAGAGGCAGCTTCGGCCATCACCTGCTCCTCGCCTGTACGCTGGATGTAAGTCATCCGCTCCTCCATTTGCCTCGCAAGCACATTAAATTCCTCATAAAGCTCGGTAAAGGACAATCCCCCCCGCTCGGCAATCCGAATTTCAAAGTTGCCGTTAACGGCCTGTTTCATCGCGAGCTGGAGCGTATCTACTCTGCGCTGTATGCGCCTGCCGGCCCAATAACCGCAAGACGCAGCAACAAGCAAGAAGACGGCTGCGGCAGTCAGCCACATTTCCCATCTTCCTGCATGAGGCATAAGCCCATAAGCGATTATCGCCGCTGCTCCATAAGCCAGAGCAGCAGCGAACACAAACATGGAAATCAATTCCCATTTTCCACTGCGTAGCAACCGAACCATCATAGACGCTTATCCCACCCTCGTGACACGCACATCGCCAATAAACGAGCTAACGACCAGCCTGATTTTTTTATCCGCATCTGCATAGGAGGGGGAAGCCATATCCATCGACTTGAACATGCCGTGCTCCTTTTTGCCAAGAAACTTCACATCGCCAATGAAAACGCTGCTTTGCACATGGATGCCCACCTCATAATCATTAGGCACATACACTTTCACATCGCCGATAAAAGAAGATACCGTAATCTTCGTTTCCCCGTAAGCGATTTGTGCTTTCGTTAAATCAATGACGGTGTCGCCGATAAAATGTGAAATGTTGATTGGCTGCAGCTCCCAATAATCATGGCCAATATGAATATCGCCTATGAAATTGGAGCGGGTCTGCGTATTCGGATCATTGTTCCACCACTCGCTTTTGCCGCTGTAGTGATTTTTTTCATTTTTCCACTCTTTGCGCTGTTCCCGAAATTGCTGCTTCCATTCTTTACGCTGATCGCGGTAATGCTGCTTGGCCTGTTCTTTCCATACGCTGCCTATAGGCTGTTCCTTCTCTAAATTCACTTTAAATTTCCCGCCCTCAAAGCTGTTTTGCTGAAACGGCGCCCCTTTAACAGGCCCAGCTTGTTCTTGCGCATGCTCTGGAGGAAAAGGATCCGTTGGGCCGGGATGCAGCGGCGGAGCTGGAGGAATTTCACCTTCCATATAACCATCATAAGACTTCCAATCATCGGATGGCGGCTCATGCTTCTTCCGCTTGCTTCGGCTCGGCTTACGCAGCATATTGATGCCGACTAAAATAATAATAATCGGCCAAATATACGGAATAATATCGCCTAAGGACCAATCCGACCAGCCCATGTTCCGGGCAAGAAACACGACGCCAATAATAATCATCACCCAAAATCCTCCGCCATGCTTGTAGGAGTCCCTAGAGCATATTCCTTTTAGCCCAATAACGATTAAAATAAGCGGCCAGAAGTTGGAGATGATTTCTCCAATGCTGAGCTGGGTGGAAATGATACCCGTTTGATTGAGAAAAAAGACAACACCTATCGCAATAACGATGCCAGCTGTTATAAATCGATTGAAAAAGCTGCCATTCATGAGGTCATCAACTCCTGCCTTCAATTGGTTCTACTCTTCATACGTCTAAGTATAACGGACCTGCCAAACACAAGAAAGGGACGGCCGATTGAAATCCAGCTCAGTCTCTAGACCGAGACAAAGGAATATTACACCAGAAAAACCTGACATGCGTCACTAAACATTACATAAAAGCGTTGACATTGTTAACTCGAAATCATTATAATGATCAACGAATTAGCAATGTAACATCATTTTATATTTGATTATAAGGGGTTGGCCTACACAATGGAGTTGTCAGAACTGTCGAGAGGTCTCGATACAATCTGGGTTGTCTTGACAGCGGCTATGATTTTGCTGATGGAGGGCGGCTTTGCGCTGCTGGAGGCAGGTTTCGTCCGCCAGAAAAATGCCGTCAGCATCATTATGAAAGTGTTCGTTGATATTGCATTCGGAGCTCTCGTTTTTTATTTTTTCGGCTTCGCTATTATGTACGGCAAAGATGTAGGCGGCCTGCTTGGCACTAGCGGCTTCCTGCTAAGCGGCGACCTTTCTCATATTGTACTTAATATTTCCCATGAAACGTATTGGCTGTTCCAATGCGCCTTCGTTATCGCGGTCATCTCCATCGTATCCGGAGCCGTGGCTGAACGCATCCACTTCCGTGCCTACATTTTGCTGACGATCGCCATGACCGGACTCATTTATCCGCTAGCGGGCCACTGGGTATGGTCGACCGGCGGCTGGCTTGGCAAGCTTGGCATGATCGACTTTGCCGGTTCAGCTGTTATCCATGCCCTCGGCGGATTTGCCGCCCTGGCTGCAGCGATTTTCGTCGGGCCCCGCATTGGCAAGTTCAGCCCGGATGGCAAGGTGAACATCGTTTCGCCCTCCAATTTGCCGCTCGCATCCGTTGGCGCCTTCATCCTATGGTTCGGCTGGTTCGGCTTTAATGCCGGAAGTACGCTGAGCGCGACGAATACTTCGATCGGGCACATCGCCGTAACGACGATGCTTTCCGCCGCTGCAGGCGGTGCCACCTGCATATTGTTTACGATGTTTCGCTATAAAAAAGCCGATCCTCCGATGGTTATTAACGGGTCGCTAGCTGGCCTTGTCGGCATTACCGCTGGCTGTGCTTTCGTCTCTGACGGCGCTGCCATCTTCATCGGCGCGCTTTGCGGCATTATGATGGTTCTCGCTACCGAATACATGGAGAGCAAAAAAATCGATGATCCCGTCGGCGCCTTCGCCGTACACGGCATTAGCGGCAGCATTGGCACGCTGGCACTCGGGTTATTTGCCAAGCCAGAGCTCGCTAGCGAGGTCGGACAAGGCTATTACGGCTTATTTTATGGCGGCGGCTTGCATCTCCTTGGTGTACAAGCACTTGGCCTCATCACCGTATCTGCATGGGGCTTTGCATTGACGTGGGTCGTATTATGGCTCATTCGCAAAATCATGCCGGTTCGCGTCTCCAAAGACGAAGAGCTAATCGGTCTGGATGTTGGCATTCACGGCGTTCCCGCTTACAGCTACGATACGGATTTTCTTGATGTAGACCACCTGAAGAGCGGCAATTCATAGCTATATAAGTTTAACAAAAAACCTCCAAATTCCAGCGATGCCAAGCATCCGGGAATTTGGAGGTTTTGTTTTATTTGAAAGGAATGAAGCTTCACTACTATGTCTTATAGCAAATCATTCGCCAGCTCAAAGGGAACCGTAACCATATCCGTTGGAGCTGAGCTGTTCTGTATTTTGCGTACATTTTCAATTTCAAGCTTTAACGCACGAACTTTCTCCATCGGCTTGCGTACGAAATGGATATGCTCCACGGCCAAATGATGATCCGGCTTCTTCCCTGACAACATGCGCCTGAAAGCAGACATCGATTGATAAGCCCGCTCTTCCTTAAGACGGCGCTTCTCGTAACGCTCAACCATTTGCTCGATTTCGATAATTTCCTGTTCCTTCTTGCCGATATAAGCGTCAATGAACGGAAGCACCTCAGCTGCTCTGCGATGCTCGGAAGCCGAATAGTTTGTGAATGTTATAGGATCAGTCATGAGAGTTCACCTGTCTTATCATGTGATTATTTGTTACACCGTAATCATACAATAAAACAGGTTCGTTTGAAAACTGTTTTTTATCTCCTTATTTCTATGTCTAGCCGCCACGTTAGAAAAAAGGAGCCATAGCGGCTCCTTTTCTCACTTTTTTATTAGGACAGCTTGTTACTTCTGCTTTTTTTGTATCGATTTAGCGGCTGTATTGCTCGTTTCATTGTTTTGTCCAAATTCTTCTGCAAACTCGGAATTCAGCTTTTGGTTCGATTGAGCTGCTTTATTGTTTTTGTTCTTGGCCATGTTGGTTTTTCACCTCCCCGTCCATGTTAGTATGGCGGGTTAAGGTTCTAATATGCATGCTGTTGTTACGATTCCAGATATGCCTCAGGCAAGCCTTTGCCTGCCTCCGCAGCCTTGTTGATCTTATTTAGCCAAGCCTGAGACAGCTTCCCGCTGCCTTTGCGAATGACTTCAACCTCCACTGTGCGTTTGCCCCACTGCTTGAATACATCCGCCGTCGTCTCGAAATACAAATCGATTCGGCTGCCTTTAATAGCCGATCCCGTATCAGCGACGACGCCATACCCATATCCGGGAATATAAAGCAGAGATCCAATCGGAAATAGTTTCGGATCAGCTGCAATCGTGGAAACCATATCCCGGCGAACCTTCACGCCTGAATACGTAATGCCATAGCTCGGATGGCCGGGCCGCTTTCCCGTTGATTCAACTCCGGCTGTATATCCCGTTGCAACGACCTTCACTTTATCATACGCCGGTTTTTGCGGCGCTAGCTGCTGCTTGACGGTTTCCGTACGATCTTCTTGAGCCAATGCCGCTGTCAGCTTAACCGAATCAGGTGCGACAACTACGGGCATATGCTGCAGCGGGGCTGCTTGATTAATCGTCTTGCCCGGGAAAGGCTTGAAACAGATCGCAAGCAATACGAGCGCCGCAATTGCGAGCAGCATTTTTTTATATTGAAAAAAGCTTGTAACCATTTGGGCACTTCCTCCTCTGAAGAAGATTACCCAAGTGGTACAAGCTTTATGCAGACGAGCCGCTGTTAGCTGCTCTTATAACGCTTTTGTTTTGATCTCTTGCTCTAACATTTCCGCTGTCTCGGCAATCGATTTTGCCCCAATATCGCCTTCGCCGCGCTTGCGGATTGAGACCGAGCCTGCTTGCATTTCATTCTCGCCAACTACGAGCATATAAGGAACTTTCTCAATTTGCGCCTCGCGAATTTTATAGCCAAGCTTCTCGTTGCGAAGATCGCTTTCTACACGAATGCCCGCTTCCTGCAGCTTCTCAGCCACTTCACGCGCATACTGCTCATATACAGTGGAAACTGGAATAACCTTCGCTTGAATCGGCGACAGCCATAGCGGCAGTGCGCCAGCAAAATTCTCCAGCAGGAATGCCGTCATGCGCTCCATTGTGCTGATGATGCCGCGGTGAATAACGACTGGACGGTGCTTTTTGCCGTCTTCGCCGATGTATTCCAGCTCGAAGCGCTCTGGAAGCAGAAAGTCCAGCTGTGCTGTGGACAGCGTCTCTTCTTTGCCCAGGGCGGTTTTGATCTGAACGTCCAGCTTCGGACCGTAGAAAGCCGCTTCGCCTTCTGCCTCGAAAAATGGCAGGTCAAGCTCCTCGACAACTTCGCGAAGCATGCGCTGCGACATTTCCCACATTTCATCATTTTGGAAATATTTCTCGGTATCCTGCGGATCACGGTACGATAGACGGAAACGGTATTCCTTAATGCCAAAATCTTCATATACTTTGCGAATGAGGTTGACCACACGCGCGAACTCTTCCTTGATTTGGTCCGGACGGCAGAAAATATGCGCGTCATTCAGCGTCATCGCGCGAACACGGTGCAAGCCCGTCAAGGCTCCGGACATTTCATAGCGGTGCATCGTTCCCATTTCGGCAATACGTACCGGCAAGTCGCGGTAGCTTCTCATATCGCTTTTGAAAACCATCATATGGTGCGGGCAATTCATCGGGCGAAGCACAAGCTCCTCATTATCCAGCACCATCTTCGGAAACATATCCTCGCTGTAATGCTCCCAGTGGCCGGATGTTTTGTACAGCTCTACGTTAGCCAGAACAGGCGTATAAACATGCTCATAGCCAAGACGTTCTTCCATATCCACGATGTAGCGCTCCAATGTACGGCGAACTTTCGCGCCATTCGGCAGCCATAGCGGCAAGCCTTGGCCAACCTCGCGCGAGAACGTGAACATTTTCAGCTCGCGTCCCAGCTTGCGGTGATCGCGTTTTTTCGCTTCCTCAAGGAAGTGGAGATGTTCATCGAGCTGTGCTTTTTTCGGAAACGCTGTTCCGTAAATACGCTGAAGCATTTTATTTTTGGAATCACCGCGCCAGTAAGCGCCTGCTACGCTGAGCAGCTTGAATGCTTTAATCCGTCCTGTAGACGGAAGGTGCGGCCCACGGCAGAGGTCGAAAAATTCGCCTTGATCATAAATAGTAATTTCCGCTTCCACAGGAAGGTCGCGGATCAGCTCCAGCTTGAGCGTGTCGCCAATATCGGTAAATACGGCAATCGCTTCATCACGGCTGACGACGCGGCGGCGGATATCGAGATTTTGCTGAACAATTTTATCCATTTCCTTCTCGATTTTAACCAAATCTTCCGGAGTTATCGACTGTTCCATATCGATATCATAGTAGAAGCCATCCTCAATAACAGGGCCAATACCTAGCTTAAGCTCTACATCGGCATACAGGCGCTTGATCGCTTGAGCCATCAAATGCGCTGTGCTGTGACGGTAAACCTCCAGCCCGTCAGCTGAATCCAAAGTTACGATTTCAACCTTTGCATCTTCATTAATAGGTGTATAAACATCCACGGTTTTCCCGTCAATTTTACCTGCGATTGCATTTTTGCGCAGTCCGCTGCTGATCGAGCCAGCCACCTCTTCAATTGTTGTTCCTGCATCATATTCCCTTATTGCGCCATCCGGCAAAGTTACTTTAATCGCCATCGTTATCATCCTTTCCATTCGCTAAGCTTCCAAGCTGCTGCGTTCTGAACGCAAAAAAAGCACGCATCCCGCGAAGGGACGAGTGCTTGTAAGCTCGTGGTTCCACCCTAATTCGATTGCTCGCCTAACGCTGATCAGCGTATTACATCCCGGCAGCAGCCAATCCTTAATTTATCTGGTAACGGAGATTTCCGGCACAGCTTAATGGCGCTTCACAAATGGAAGCCTGTTCGGCTATACAGCTACAAAGGGGTATATTTACATTTATCTGGAAGGAAATTGCAGCCTTGTTTCCTCTCTCTGGACCAGTTGAACGTGTAAATACATGTCTTTATCATTGCTTTTTCAGCATATATCAGCATAATTATAGTCCTCAATAGCAAGCAGGTCAAGAGTTAAGACATACATTGCCATAAGCCCCTTTCATATGCCAGGCTTATGACAAGCCTTTTCCTCTATATATGCTGCGGCGTCGTACGCGAACGATCCGGTACACGCTGATCGTAAGCAAAATGAGGAAGAGCGGCATTAGCGCTACCTCGCTGCCCTGCCGCGTGGGCACCTCAGCAAAAGCAGCCCCAAGCATCAGTACAGCAATTACGCCAAACACCATGAATCTTCTTCCTTTACGTCCATTCATTGCTCTCACTCCCTCTTCCTCATGCAAAGTCATTGAACGCATCCGCTTCATTAACCTTGTGTTTTTTCCACACCATTTCATATATGACCGGCATAACGATCAGCGTGAGCAGCGTCGAGCTGAATAAGCCGCCAATAACCGCGATCGCAAGGCCTCCCGAAATGAGGCTCGTTGAGGAGCCGGATAATGCAAGCGGTACAAGCGCAAGCATCGTTGCAAATGCCGTCATTAAAATCGGTCTAAGCCTTGTTCTTGACGCCTCTACGATCGCTTCTGTAATCGGGATGCCCGCATTGCGATTTTTCTCCACCCGATCAAACAGTACGACCGCATTGGTGACGACGATGCCGACCAGCATCAGCATGCCAATCATGCCGCTCATAGACAGTGACTGCCCTGTCAGAAGCAAGGCGCTCAATGAGCCAATCGGAATAAACACCAGCGAGGCTATAATAATAAGCGGCGTCCGCAAACCTCCGAACGTCATGCTCATAATAATAAATACGAGGCCAACCGCTGCCGCCATGGCGATACCAAGGCTTGAGAAGCCGTCATTGATCATTTGCAGCCCGCCGCCGACCTTAAGCTCCACGCCGGAAGGCAGCGTCAGACTATCAATATCCGCCTGCACCAGCTTTGTAACGGCCGATACGGCACTGGCATCCTTCACCGTTCCGCTAACAAGAGCGTACATTTTTCCATCATCATGGCTGACCTTGATCCAAGCACTCTGCTCCGTTATATCCGCGATGTCCTTCAGCTTCTTCATGCCCGCTGCAGTAGGAATCTGTATATTTTCCAGCTCTTGCTTGGTAGCAATTTGCTGTTCATACGATAAAGTTATTGCTTGCTCCTTATTGTCGATTTTGTAAGTGCCGGCATCGACTGGCCGCAGCTGCTCGCCGGTCAATTGCATAATCAGATAAGGGCTAATGTTAGCATCGATTCCGCTTTGGTTAAGGGAAACGACCCATTTTGGCGTTACCTCATCCATATTGTTCGTAATATCCTTTAGATCGCTGCTTTCCTTCATTAGCTTCTCAATTTTAAGGGCGGTTTGCGCCAGCTTGTCCGCACTATCCGCATAAATGCTGACATCAATATTGTTGCCCGAAGGCGGCCCCTGCTGTTCGCCCGCTTTAATATTGAGCGTCGTGCCTTCCTGCTTCGCAGTGACCACTGCCAGCAGCTCGGTCTGCAGCTTCGTAGTCATTTCCGCCATATCGCTTCCTTCGGCAAATTGAACCGTGATCGTCGCTTTATTATTCCCGCCGCTAGGCGCAAGCGGGTTAGCGCCAGTACCGCCAACGGAAACCTCATAGCTCTCTACGTTTTCCAGCTTGCTTAAATAGGCTTCCACCTTGCCGCTGACATCGTCCGTCTGCTTCAGGCTGCTTTGCGCAGGCAGGGCAACATCAATCGCTAAGCTCGGAGCCGCGCTAGTCGGCAGAAAAGCAACGCCGATTAAAGGAATTAAACCAAGCGAGCCTGCTAAAAGCACGATAGCTGACCCTAAGACGAGCGCTTTGCGCTTCAGCGCGCTGCGGATCATTTTTTCAAAACCATTTGATAGTCTGCTTTCCTTCGTATGCGGCTTCACGCTTCTGAAAAAGCGGCTGCCCAGCACAGGTATCAGCATCACCGATACCAACAGCGAAATCGATATGGAAAGGACGACAGCAATCGAAAACGGACGGAAAAACTGTCCAATGATCCCGCTGACAAATGCAAGAGGGGCAAAGACGACGATCGTCGCCGCCGTGGATGAAGCCACAGCCCCGATCACTTCGCGGGTCGCTTGGTAGGCCAGCTCCTTGCCGCTCATTTTCTCGCCTTTTTCCTGCCGCCATCTATATATATTTTCAATAACGACGATGCTGTCATCGACGATCCGTCCCACGGACACGGCGATGCCGCCCAGCGTCATAATGTTAAGCGTATAGCCCATTTGATCCATAATCGCAATCGTGGCAAAAATAGAAATCGGCAGCGACAAAATCGAAATAATCGTCGCCCTTACATTGCGCAAAAACAAGAAAATGATGAGCACGCAAAACAATGTGCCATACAAGCCTTCACGAACGAGGCCGGATACGGATTCCTTAATATCCTGACCTTGGTCAACGATGACATGATAGTCCAGCTCGCCTTTGGCTTGATAAGTGCCGAGCAGCTCGCTCACACTGTCAGATACATCCGCCGTGTTGGAATCCTGCGTCTTCTGAATCGAAATAACAAAGCTCGGCTCGCCATTAAAGCGGGTAATTTCATTTTGCTCAGATACCGTCTTAATGTCGGCAATATCACCAAGCGTGACAGCAGCTGCTGCGGCACCCGCACCGCCTGAAGCTGCCGAACCAGTTGGCGCTCCTGGGCCGACGGCGTTTCCTGATGCAGAACCTGCGGCACTGCCAGGAGCAGCTTGATTAGCCGCACTGCCCTGCACTCCTCCTGCACCCATTCCACTCGCGCTGCCTGCTGCAGAACCTGCGGCTCCGCCGCCAGCCGTTGCTGTCAGCTTCAGCTCTTCAAGCTGCTTCATGGTATCGAGGCTGCCGGTCAACCGGATCGGTATGACCGTCTCCTCCTGCGACACAGAGCCCAGTGGCAGAGCGTAGTCCAGCCCCTGAAGCGCCGTGCGGATGGAGCTGAGCGTAATGCCATGCTGCGCCGCTTTATTTTTATCTACAACAATATTAAGCTCATTCGTCGTACCGCCCTTCAGCGTTACGGTTCCGACTCCAGCTAGCTTTTGCAGCTCAGGAACGACGCTGTTTTGCAGTTCATCAGCCAGCTTCGCCGAATCTCCTTCGGCAGCAAATACAGCCGCTTGATAAATAGGCTGGCTATTTGCCGACAAACGCTGCACCGTTACACTCGCATTATCGGCCAGCTTCAGCTTGCTAAGCTCAGCCTCAACTTCGCTGTATTTTTTATCCATGTCCGTACCAAATGGGAACTGGATAAAAATGCTGGCTGCATTTTCAGCAGAGGTGCTCGTTAACGACTCATAGCCCTGCACACGCTTCAAATGGTCTTCAATCGGATTCGTAACCTCCGACTCGATCTCCTCCGTAGAGGCGCCAGGCTGAATCGCCTGTACGAACACGGCCGGGAAATCCAAATCCGGAAACGTCTGCTGCTTAATTTGCGTGGAGGCATACAAGCCATACCCCAGCACCAAAACGCATAATAAAATGACAGCAACACTATTTTTCAAGCTAAATTTGGTCAATCGATTCAATGTATATCTCTCCTCTCGTTGTATAACCTCCCTTATCATAACCAGTAATTTTGTACTAATTATGTACAAGGCCCTGTCAGACCTTATTGTATTTATTTGGAAGGACAAGCGGCAGCATGACGTTCATCGTCGTCCCTTTGCCCACCGCACTCTCTACCCTGATTTCTCCTCCATGGAGCTCAATAATCCGCTTGACGATCGAAAGGCCGATGCCATTTCCGCCAACTGCGCGCACGCGGGCTTGATCTATTTTATAAAAGGGTTTGAAAATATGATGAAGCTCCTCCTCCGGAATGCCAACTCCGCTGTCGGCAACCGAAACCGTCACGCTATGTTGGCTTGCAATCAGGTTAATCGAAATCATGCCCCCAGGTTCTGTGAATTTAATCGCATTGCTCAGCAGATTCGTCCAAAGCTGGCTCAGTTTATCCTCATCTGCCGAAATCACGACCGGCTCCAGGTCCAGATTGAGCTGGATGTTTTTGTTGGACCATAGCGGCTCGCTGGCAATCATGACATCTTTAAGCTGCTCATCCAAACGATATTGGCTCATATTGGGCTGAATTTGGTCATGCTCAAGCGCAGACAGCTTGAGCAAATCCTGCGTCAGCCGGGATAGGCGGTCGCTTTCCTCCTCAATAATAGTGAGCAGGCGAAGACGGCTTTCCTCATCCATTTTTTTCTGCTTAAGTGCCATTGTGAAGCCTTTAATCGAAGTAAGCGGCGATTGAATTTCATGGGAGACGTCCGAGACGAACTGCCTTCTCACCCGCTCCAGCGAATCGAGCTCCTGCGCCATCTGATTAAAGCTTGCTGTCAGCTCGCCGATCTCATCCCTGCTTTTCGTAGCGAGCCTGATGCTGAAATCGCCTTTTGCCATATTGCGCGTAGCCAAGGTTAAATGCTTCAAAGGCCGTACTATATAACGGGAGGTGACGATGACGAGTAGCGTTCCAATGAATACAACGAGAAAAAGCTGCATGCGGAAATAGCCTACAGCGAGCGTGGCAACGTCATTCGTTTCGGGCTTTATAAACAAGGCATAAGCATGTCCTTCAATTTGAAAAGGGAGCCCTACGACGAGCCGATCATATTCTTTGCCCATTCCCCCCCGGAAGACGCCGCCGTTCAGCACGCTGCGGAGATTTTCTTCATCAACGATCAGCTTATGTTTGGCAACTTTGTCGGTTTCGTGCAGCGGTCTGCCTTGTTCGTCATAAACGATAATGGTGAAAATCGGCAGAGCGGTAATGCCCCCCATTAATGTATCCAAATGGTTAGGGTAAGAGTTCTTGTAGGATTCGATTATCGTTTTGCCGCTGACGACTAAATTGTCCTGTACGTAGGAGCGAAGCTTGTGGCTAAATAGAAAATGGGTCATGAAAAAGCTTAAAAAAACGCTCGCCATGACCGATGCAACAAACATAAGAATTAAGCGGACATACAGCGATTTAATCACGGTATACCTCCAGTCGGTAGCCCAGCCCCCAGATCGTCACGATTTTAAAATCCTGATCGTACGCGGCAAAACGCTCCCTCAGACGTTTAACATGCGTATCCACCGCCCGTTCGTCGCCTTCGTAATCGTAGCCCCATATTTGCTCAATTAATGCATCGCGCTTGAACAGCTTGCCCGGATAGCTTGCCAGCAAAAACAGCAGCTCAAATTCCTTGAGCGGTATGGACTCACTTGAGCCCGTATCCTTATAGCGGATTTGATAGCTTGTTTTATCGAGCGTCACTTGGCCGAGCCTGACGATTTGCGAAATTGAAATCCGGTACCGTTTCAGCAGCGCCTTCACCCGCATGACCAGCTCCATCGGGTCAAACGGCTTCACCATATAATCGTCGGTGCCCAGCCGGAACCCTTTTATTCGCTCTGGCGCCTCCCCTTTGGCGGTAATCATCATAATCGGCTTGTCCCCCGCTTCCCGCACCCGGCGGCAAAGCTCCCAGCCATCCATCTTCGGCATCATGATGTCCAGAATAATGAGATCCACCGGCTGATTGCAAAAATAATCCCATGCATCCGCTCCGTTGCCTTGCTCTATAATATCCATGCCTTCATCCTCCAAATACAAACGGAGCAGCTGGCGGATATGCGGATCGTCATCTACTACGAGTATGGTCGTCATGCGGCTACCTTCTTCCCGATTTTAAGTACAGTTCTATGTCATAGTGTAATACACTTTTTTGTATTTTTTATGTATTGGAAGTGAAAAAAACTCGCCGTTGATCGGCGAGCCTGCAGCTAGTTTATTTGGCTAGTTCATCATGCGGATTCATATTGCTGATTTATTTTAAGGCTGGGTAACACCATCATTCCATCCCCCCATTGCGTGGGAGCACAACACACAATCACTGCACACCGACACCCGGTTGTCAAAAATCGTTTCAATCGTCCGGATAACCTGCATATCGACATGCTGCGTATGAACGACAATTTGCTTCGGTGATGCAGCAATTAGCGAGCTGATGACCATATCCTCAATGTTCATTTCCGTTTCCAGCATTTCGGCTACCAAGCGATCGGAATGCGGCTTCGGCTCAAACAATTGGAATTTGTCATTATACAAAATAAATTCATGGTTGCCTTTATGAACCAAATGGACCATGGCGACCTTCGATTGCTGCAGCCCCACAAAATATTTGAGCAGCGAAATAAACTCCTGATATTGCTTATCCAGCACATATTCATCCAAGGCATATTCCACAATATCGCCTAGCTCGTGTCGATATCCATGAAGCCTGAAGGTGGCGATACCGCCAAGGTCGAGCTGTGTATTTTCACTTAAATACAGTTCGATTTCCTCGGCCACCTTAAGCTTGCGGCGCTTTCTGTCCGCATCCAGAAACTTGGCATTCAACCCATCCAGATCGGTATCCTGCATCAGCTGGCTGCAATATTTTTCGATAACGGAGATGTCTGTGGAATGACCGCCCTGATATTTTTTCTTAATAATGCTGATAAGCATTTCCGATTCCAAATTGGTTACAACAAATTCAGCAAGCGCTTTGGCTGCGCTGTGGTACAGCATTTCTCCATGCTTATTCAGTTGAAAATAAGGCGTTGCCGACTGGCACATAATGGTGCCCGCAGGCTGCAGCTCGAACTGCACCAAACGCTCCTGCGATGCTGATTCAATATGTAGATCCTCATTCGTATATTGCGCCATTAAGGCCGCTAATCCAGCCGCCGTAGATTGAAGCTTGGAAGGCAGCGTAACGGTGAATAGTTCCATAAAAAAGCCAACCCCTTTCATTCCCCTCTGAACAGTATATGGTGCACGAAGCAACGATATACGATGAAGACATTGGGAATGAAGGGGGTTATAAATGTGCTGCATTTAAGCGGCAGCTTGTGGCTGCTGAACAGCCTGTTCATTGCTGCTGCGGCTCATAAGCCATAAGGTCAGCCAAATGAGCAGGAAGCCGCTAAGCTGCCCTAACGTCAGCGTCTGGCCAAATACGAGCCAGTTAATCAATACGCCGACGGCAGGGAAGGAAAGCTCAGCAAGCGTCGCGTATACAGCTTTAGTCGAGGAAAGCCCTTTGTAATACAGCAGCATGCTGATTAAGCCAGGGAAAAAAGCTTGAAACAATAAATTGACGGCAATGAGCGACAATTGGCTGCCCTCGGCATTGAGGCTCCATGCGTCGCCGCTTGCCAGCAAAATGACGCTGAGCAGCGGCAGCGCAAGCAGAAACCTGAGAGACGTCACAATGGAAAAGGACAATTTCTTTTGCAGCAAATATTTGCCCATGACGGTCGAGCCGCCCCACAAGGCCGCCGCAATAATCGAGAACAGGCAGCTGAGCAAAGCAAGGTCATGCAGGCCGACTAGCGGCGAGCCGAACCCGAAGGTCAGCAAATAGGTGCCTGCGAGCGCCGCCAGCAAAAAGACGAAAAACTTCCGCGGCAGCTTTTCCTTCAGCAAAACTCTGGCGAGCAAAATCGCAAATAACGGCTGGAGCTTCTGAAGCAGGAGCACCGCATTCGCGCTGCCATGCGAGAAGGCTGCGGTGAACAGCACCGTCGCTACAGCTGAGCCGCCCCAGGAAATGAACAGCAGCGCCCCGATGACGCCAATGGACAGCTTGCCGACTAATGTACGGCGGAATTTAAACAATACGGGAACTGCGTAAAAAGCGAGCAAAATATGCTCAATAAATACAATTTGTGCCGAGGTAAAGCTTTTGAGCAATAAAATTCGAAACAGCGGGTCAAGGCC
Source organism: Paenibacillus sp. BIHB 4019 (assembly GCF_002741035.1). Classification (NCBI taxonomy): domain Bacteria; kingdom Bacillati; phylum Bacillota; class Bacilli; order Caryophanales; family Paenibacillaceae; genus Paenibacillus; species Paenibacillus sp. BIHB 4019. The sequence goes on from NZ_CP016808.1 coordinate 175,734, forward strand.
CCAAAGTGTCGCGCCAAGCGCCACATACCATATCCCGTTAATGCCCGCAATGCGTGATGTTCGCCAGCCCGCTTTCTCGCTAGCCAGCTCTAATGTGTTCTGCAATTCAAAAACCTCCTGAGAAAGTTTTGAATTGAACCTTCTTTTCACTATGAAAAAGAAACAATGCCCCTGTCAGCAATCTGACAAGGGCATCATCAACAAACCTGTTAAATGATTATCATTTAACAAGCTGGTTCTGATCTTCTCCCGTCCGGACTATACCGTCGGCTCTGGATTCTCACCAGATCAGTCCCGGCTGCAAGCAGCTAGGAGTCGCGGGCTCTGGATGCTCCGAACGCATCCTTACCGCCGGTAGGGAATTGCACCCTGCCCTGAAGATTCATATTCGATTAAATCGTATTGTAACACAAAAGATTACAGTTTGAATAGTCTATTTGGTTGGAAAATTTGCATTTCCGATTAAATTTTTATTTTTCCGACCTCTTTTCTTGGTTTTCATCTATTATTCGACCCAATTTCTAACCAACCTTCATCCGTTCCTCGTCCCTTTGCTTTAACTTTGCAAGCAGAAAGTCATGCTGAATGCTGACTTCCTTAATGATGCTTCTGCCAAATGCTGCTATAGCGTCACAAAAAACGCTTGTCTACTATCTATCCTTTAACGGATAAAATAGTAGACAAGCGTTATTAACTTTAATTATTGAAAATAGCTCCGAATTAGCTGTGCACTAAAACCTAATTTTGCATTACAAAATCCTGCTCAGCCTTATCGCTTTCATTGTACATCCTTAAAATTTCATAGCGCGTATTGCGCTGCGCCGGAACTTTGCCCGCTTCGCGAATAAGCTTCAAAATCAGCTCAATGTTGACCTTATGCGTCGTACCCGCAGCGGACACTACATTTTCTTCAATCATTGTGCTGCCGAAGTCGTTGCAGCCATAGGCCAGCGAAAGTTTACCCATGTCAGGGCCCATCGTTACCCACGATGATTGCAGGTTGTCAATATTGTCGAGGAAAATGCGGCTTACCGCGACAATTTTCAAATATTCCTCCGGCTTCGCTTTCTCCATCGGCATTCTCGTATTGTCTGGCTGGAACGGCCAGGAAATAAAGGCTGTAAACCCTTCAGAGTCGTAGCCATTCGCTTTGCATTCATCTTGAACGTCACGAATGCGCAGCAAATGCAAGGCGCGCTCCTCCATCGTTTCTCCAAAGCCATAAACCATTGTAGCCGTCGTATTCATGCCATGACGATGGGCCGACTTCATCACGTCGATCCAGTCCGTATAAGAGCCCTTCTTGCGGCTGATTTTACGGCGTGTGCGGTCATCGAGGATTTCCGCGCCGCCGCCTGGCAGCGAATCCAGTCCCGCCTCATGCAGCTGGCGAACAACCTCATCCAGCGACAAGCCCTCTGATACTTCCTTCATCTTCTGTATTTCGGCAGGCGAGAAGGAGTGCATCGTAATGTCCGGGAAGCGCTGCTTGATTTCCTTCAGCAAATCCGTGTAATAAGTAAAAGGCAGATCCGGGTTCGTTCCGCCCTGCATCAAAATTTCGGTTCCGTTAACGTCAATCGTTTCTTGAATTTTGTTCATAATCGTCTCGTTATCAAGCACATAGCCCTCTTTGGAGCCTGGGGCACGATAAAAGGCGCAGAACCTGCAATAAACGTCGCACACATTCGTGTAGTTGACGTTTCTTCCTACAACGAAAGTCGTTACAGGCTCGGGATGCTTGCGCAGCATAATTTCGTTTGCCACTTTACCCATTTTCTCAATCTCGTCGGATTCGAACATAATAATACATTCTTCCAAGCTGATTCGTTCACCCCGCAGGGCCTTATCCAATATCTGGTCCAACGTTGCCATTACGCAAGACCTCCTTATCTATAGCTGTAGTTTTGATGTTGCGCTTTTTTTCACAAACTAATGAAGTATAGATTAATTTTATCATACTAAGCACTAATTCGTCATCTTTCGTTTACAGGCCATTACAGCCGCCGAGGTGAAACGGCTTTCGCCGTCCTCTGGCGGCGCGGCGCGTTTCATTCCGAGAAATATAGAGAAAGGATGGGAAAATCCTATCCTTCCCTATATTTTAAAAAGGAAAAACACGGCTTGTCAGTAATGACAGCCGTCTTTTCCTCCACTTTACGAGGTAGTTAGCCGCGCAAAGCCTGATCCAAATCTGCGAGTAAATCGTCGATATGCTCAAGGCCTACCGAATAACGGACAAGACCGTCCGTAATGCCGCGTTCATGGCGCACTTCCTTCGGCATTGCCGCATGCGACATCATCGCCGGATACGATAAAATGCTTTCTACGCCGCCTAGGCTGACAGCTACAAGCGGCAGCTTCACACGGCCAAGCATTGCTTTCGCCCGCTCGCCGCTGCCCACATCAAAGGACACGACTGCGCCATAGGCGGAGCATTGCTGTTCATGAACCTCACGGCCCGGATGATCGGCCAGGCCAGGATAATAAACCTTCGTCACTTCTGGATGGTCATTCAGCCATTCCGCCAGCTTGCGCGCGCTGCGCTCGCTATGCTCCATGCGCGCTTGCAGCGTCTTAATGCCGCGCATAAGCAGCCAGCACTCATGGGCGCTCAGCACGGCGCCGAGGCCATTTTGCAGCTGATACAGCCTGCGTCCCAGTTCTGGATCAGCCGTTACAGCAAGGCCCGCAAGCACGTCGCTATGCCCGCTCAGAAACTTAGTCGCGCTGTGCACGACTATATCTACGCCAAGCTCTAGCGGACGTTGGTAATAAGGCGTCATAAACGTATTGTCCAAAATCGTCAGCAGGTTATGCTCCTTCGCCCACGAAGCCACCTCCGATATGTTGGTGATTTTCAGCGTCGGGTTGGAAGGGGTCTCCATAAATACCGCCTTCGTATTCGCTTTATAGGCCGCTTTAACAGCTGCAAAATCCGTCATATCGACAAACGTCGTTTCCATGCCTAAACGGTTCAGCACTGTCGTAAGCAGACGGTATGTACCTCCGTACACATCCTCTGTCACAATTACATGGTCGCCCGCCGACAGCAGCAGGAACGTCGTTGAAATCGCCGCCATTCCCGATGCAAAGGCAAAACCGCGAGTACCGCCCTCCAGCAGCGCAATTTGATCCTCCAGCGCCTGCCTTGTCGGATTGCCGGACCGGCTATAATCGTAAGGCGGATTTTGCGTCAAATCGCTCTGATGGAACGTAGATGCCTGAAAAATCGGGGTACTGGATGCACCCGTCTGCTCATCAAATGATCCTTCAAAATGCAGCAATTTCGTTGCAAAATGACGCTTGGCATATTCCTCTTTGTTATGTCTGTCGCTCATGCTGCTATACCTCCCCAATCTCTTGCTTAGCTGCGGCAAGCGCCTGCTCCAAATCGGCAATCAGGTCATCTGCATGCTCAATGCCAACGGAGAAGCGAAGCAACTTATCATCAACGCCGACAGCACGGCGAATTTCTTCAGGAATATCGGCATGCGTCTGCACAGCCGGATAAGTCATCAGCGATTCAACGCCGCCCAGGCTCTCAGCGAATGCAATCAACTGGATATGGCGCAGAATGGGTTCAATGTAACGGGCATTCTTCACGCGGAAGGAGAAAATGCCGGTATTGCCCGACGATTGGCGGTTTTGCACCTCATGTCCGGGATGATGCGGCAAAGCTGGATAATAAACCTCTTCAATAGAAGGATGCTCCAGCAAGTAGTTGGCGATTTTAGTTGCATTATACTCATGACGCTCCATTCGCAGCGCTAATGTTTTCATGCCGCGCATTAACAGCCATGAGTCCTGCGGTCCGAGAACGGCGCCAATGGAGTTATGCAAAAACGCCATTTCCTGCGACAGCTCTTGTCCCTTCGTCACAATAAGGCCAGCGAGCACATCATTGTGGCCGCCCAAATACTTAGTCGCGCTGTGGACAACGACGTCTGCCCCCAGCTCAATTGGACGCTGGAAAAACGGCGTCAGCAGCGTATTGTCTACAATTGTCAGCAGTCCTTTGGACTTCGCCCATGAAGCGACACGCTTGATGTCGGTAATCATCATTAACGGATTGGTTGGCGTCTCGATTAGAACCGCCTTCGTATTCGGTGTACACAGCTCGCTCATCGCATCAATATCGTTCGTATCCACGTAGGATGCTGTAACGCCATATCTCGACATAATCTTCTCTAGCAGACGGTAAGTCCCGCCGTACAGATCAAGAGATACAATCAAATGATCGCCTTGGTGGAACAGGCCGAATACCGTTTGCAAAGCGGCCATGCCTGAGCTGCATGCGAAACCAGCATCGCCAGATTCAAGCTTGGCAGCTGCCTCTTCCAATACGGCACGGGTTGGGCTTTTTGTACGAGCGTAGTCAAAGCCTGTGCTTTGTCCAAGCTTCGGATGGCGGAATGCCGTCGCCTGATACACGGGGAAGCTTACGGCTCCGGTTTCCGTATCCTTTTGCGAACCAATTTGCGCTAATTCACTTTCGATTTTCAACATGGGCTATTGCTCCTTCTATTATATAGTTAGATGTTTGCTCCCAAATCAAATGGCGTCTGCTGGTACACATAATAGTTGAGCCAATTCGAGAAAAGCAGATTCGCATGCGCCCTCCACGAGGAGTACGGTATCGCTTCCGGGTTATCACCCGGGAAATAGTTTTTCGGCAATGCAATGTCGAGCCCTTTCGCCTTGTCGCGGTCATACTCGTTTTTCAGCGAGAAGGGATCATATTCCGAATGCCCGCTGACAAAAATTTGACGGCCATCCTTGGAAGCGACAATGTAAACGCCCGATTCCGACGATTCCGACAAAATTTCCAGACGTTCAACCTTCTCTATATCTTCACGGCGCACTTCCGTATGACGGGATTGCGGCACGAGGAACGCTTCATCAAAGCCGCGAAGCAGCTTGACATTCTGTTTCTCAATCGTATGATGAAACACGCCGAAAATTTTATCATCCAATTCATATTTCGGAACGCCATAATGATGGTAAAGCCCTGCCTGTGAGGCCCAACATATATGGAAGGTCGAAGTAACCCGCCGTGCGCTCCAGTCCATAATGTCCTTCAGTTCCTCCCAATAATTCACGTTTTCAAAATCAAGATGCTCGACAGGAGCGCCTGTAATGATTAAGCCATCGTAAAATTCATGGGAAATTTCGTCGAACGTTTTGTAAAAAGCATGCAGATGCTCGTAGGACGTATTTTTAGACGTATGCGTCTTCGGACGAAGCAGCACAACCTCCACCTGCAGCGGCGTGTTGCCGATCAAGCGAAGCAGCTGGGTTTCCGTCGTTTCTTTCTCAGGCATTAAGTTCAAAATCGCTATACGCAGCGGACGAATATCCTGATGATAAGCAACGCTTTCGTCCATAACGAAAATGTTCTCACTGTTTAATATTTCTTTGGCTGGCAAATGGTCGGGAACTTTAATTGGCATGCAGAATCACTCCTTTAATGAGATTATCAGCATTCCCAAATATAAAAAGACCCTTTCTGTCGAGAGAAAAGGTCGTTTGCTCAAAAAATAAGCGTTCGCCTCTCTCATCTCTCAGAAACATCGAAATGTCTCCGCAAGAATTAGCACCGTGCTTACGCCGGTTGCCGGGCTTCATCGGGCTAGTCCCTCCGCCTGCTCTTGATAAGAAAGTAGTTCTATTCAATTATGGAATTGCTGCTTATAAGCCTACTTTAATGGATTCGGGCATGCGCGTCAAGCCTGTGAACTGCATATAGTATCGAAGGCTGATCTTTCGGCTGCATTTACGGTTTTTTCGCTTGAATGTAAAGCTGCTGCGGGAGTATACTAGACAAGGATTGAAACGCTGAGTGAAAATATTGGTGTTTTTTATCCAAAAATTCACATGATAAAGGAGTGCATACGGACATGGAAGGCGACCGACCAAGGCCTGAACACAACCGAATATGGCGGCTGCCCAGCCACTGCGTAATGCGCCCTGTTTTTCTATAATTAACAGTGCTCTGTGCAAGCGGCAAAGGCGGCCTCCTGTCCATTTCAGAGAGGAGATGCACAGATGAAAATCCGTCTGGTTAACAACGGCTTGTTTACCCCTATTGAAGATATTGCTGATACGCTCATTCCATCGCCGGAGGGCTTTTATTGGATTGATGCCGATGTGGAGGATTTGGCTGTATTGCAGCCGCTGTTCCACATGCATGACCTCGCGGTAGAGGATTGCCTCACCGAGGAGGAGCAGCGTCCAAAAATCGAAATTTATGAAAGCCATTATTTTATCGTTATTAACAGCATTCGTTTTGATGATGAGGAAATTTTCCTGCGCGCGCTGAACATTTTTCTCGGCCGCCATTATATTATTACCGTTACGAAGCAAAAGATTAATGAACTGCGCTCCCTGAAGCCTGTCCTGTGGGAGCAGGAAGTCAGCCGCCCCGATTATTTTTTATACAATCTCGTCGATATCGTCGTCGATAACTACTTCCTCGTTGCGGATCGAATTGATACGCGGATCGAAACGCTCGAAGAAGATATACTGATGCACACGAAAAAATCGCACCTGAACGAAATTATCGGCTTGCGCGGTGAAATTTTGTGGCTCAAGAAGGTGCTTGGCCCGCAGAAGGACGTTATCGCTACGCTGAACAAACGCGATCTTAAGCTGATTGATGATCAGCTGCAAAAATATTTTAGCGATATTTATGAAAATGCCGTCAAAATCGCCGAGACATTCGATACGTTCCGCGAGCTGATGGGCAACTTGCGAGAAGCTTACCAATCCAGTATATCGGCGCGAGCCAATGAAATTATGCGCGTGTTTACCGCGATGACGACGATATTCATGCCGCTGACCTTCATAACCGGTATTTACGGAATGAACTTCGACTTTATACCCGGCCTGCACATGCGAGGCGGATCGTATATTTTGCTCGGCATTATGCTTGCGCTGGGCTTTGGGATGTTTTTTATTTTCCGCAAAAAGGAATGGTTGTGACCGTAGGGTACAACCATATAAATGCTATTAAGACCTTGTCGTAGAAGCCTGATGGAAAAGATCCGTCGCTGCGTAAAAAGTTTGGATTCCGGTCGCTGTTGCCTCTGCATTTTTCTGAATAATACCGCGCTGCGGTAAAAATGCAGATGCAAAGGCGAACGCTGCGCTCCTCCATCTCAAACCTTTTACTCCGCTCGCCTTTTCCATCAGGCTTCTACTTTTTTACGGCTTAAAAGCTTTTATTTGCTTTTGTTCCGGTTATTTATGGAGTGCATTTGCTTTTTTTACATAGGCTCATGGCCAACCTCGATTACAAAGCCATCGTACAAACACCATTTTTATGCTTTAAACTCCCTCCTGCTATGGAAAAATCATCGTGTCATGAATGTGTACTTAACTTTAGTTCTATAAAAGTTAGAACTGTTTGAAAATAAAACGCGAAGCCCGGCGGCCACTCCTCATCCTTGGATTAGCGCCGGGCTTCGTATGTTCACGCTTCAGCTGCCCCATCATCCCCTGCCAGCGCCTCTGCTCTGCCCTTCGTCAAATTGACGAACATAAGCAGCACAATGCCGATGACGAATAACGCAATTAGCGAGAGGATGGCAATACGGGTAGAGCCTGTAACCGTCGCGACCACCGAGAACAGCAGCGGCCCTACGACGGAGGAAAACTTGCTGGACAGCGAGAGAAAGCCAAAAAATTCACCCGACTTGGACGGCGGCACCATACCCGAATAAATGGAGCGGGAAATGGCCTGGCTGCCGCCCTGCACGACGCCAACCATAATCGCGAGCAAATAAAAATGCAGCGAAGTTGTCATAAAATAACCTAAAATGACAATAACGACATAGAACCATAACGACACATATAACAGCTTTTTCGAGCCAAAACGCGCGGCCAGTCTGCCAAATACAATCGTGCACGGAAAACCGACAAACTGCGTAATTAATAGCGCCTTGATCATATCATCCGTATTAATGCCGATCCCTTGGCCATAAATCGTTGCCATGATAACAACCGTATTAATGCCATCGTTGAAAAATAAAAACGAAGCCATATATTTAAGCAGCTCCGGATATCGCTTAAGTGTCCGCAGCGTCCCGCGCAATCTCGTGAACCCTTTGCCAAGAGCTGTGCCAAAGCCAACTTTGACTTTTTTCACAGGCTCCTTGACCGAACGAAGCAGCGGAAGCGAGAACACCAACCACCAGATGCCAACCGTAATAAACACCATTTGGGTCGCGAAGGTTTTGGTAGGAAAACCGAACAGCTCGAAATTTTGAATCATTAAAATATTAACGAGCAGCAGCAAGCCGCCGCCCATGTAGCCATAAGCGTAACCCTGGGCGCTCACGACATCTCTGCGCTCCATCGGCACGCCATCTGCCAGCAGCGCATCATAGAAGGTATTTCCTCCTGCAAACCCCATTGTTCCAATTATGAGCAGGATAGAGGCGAGCAGCCAGTCCCCTTCGCCAACAAAAGCCATCGCTGCACAGGATGCGGCTCCCATTAGCATAAACATCGTTAAAAATTTGATTTTGGAGCCCATATAATCGGCAACTGCGCCCAAAATAGGCGACAGCACCGCTACGAACAGCATCGCAATGCTTTGGGTGTATCCCCAATAGGCTTCCGCCTTCGTACCTGATAAATTAGACGCTGCCACACCTGAATAAAATATGGGCATGACAGTCGCCATCATCGTCGTCGCAAACGCCGAATTGGCCCAGTCGTACATGAGCCAGCCTCTTATTGCTTTCCTGTCCAGTCGTAACGCCTCCCTAAATATGTACCTTCGTCCAACACACTTCGACAACGCCACTTCATATCCTCTTTAAATAATACGTAAAGCTTCTTCTCCTTTTTGCCGTCGTGCCGGATTTGCTTTATAATAGTAAGCAAAGCTATCACGAGGAAAGGCATCTACGCCTGCAAGCCTATTTCAATAAGCGTGTAATCGCTTCATTTAACCTGGAGGGGGATTGTAGTGAATATTAGCCAACTTGAAACACTCCTCACCATTTCCAAAACGATGAGCTTCCGCAAGGCGGGCGAGCTGCTAAATTTGACTCAGCCTGCTGTATCCGCACAAGTCAAAACGCTTGAAGAGGAATTCAAGACGGTTCTGATTGATCGCAATCAGCCTGTGACCCTCACCGACCATGGACAAGTTTTTCTGGAGCATGCCGAGAAAATTTTGCTTATTGTTGAAGAGCTTAAAGCTAAGCTTTCAGACCTCAATACGACGCCTCAAGGCCATATTTTGCTCGGGACGACCTCTTCCATTGCGATTCAAATTTTGCCGCGGGTGTTATCCTACTTTCAAGACCAGTTTCCGCTGATCAAAACAACGATTCATACGATGCCATCATCGCAGGTGACCGCAAGCGTCGAAAATGGCACAATTGACATTGGTATTTCTTATTTATTTGAGAAAAATCCAAACCTGCACTCGTCCACTCTTTATTACGATACGTTTGAGCTTGTTGTATCTCCGGAGCATCCGCTGAGCGATTTGAAGCATACTACCGTAGAGGCACTCAAGGATATTCCTATGATCATGCTTGCACCTGACACACTAGGACGGCGCTTCGTGGACAAAATTTTTCGCCAGTACAACATTCAGCCGAACATTATGATGGAGCTTTCGAGCAGCGAAGAGGTTAAGCGCATGGTTGAAATTAATCTTGGCGCCGCCGTCGTCTCCAAGCTGTCCATTGCCGAGGAGCTGCGGCGGGGCTCGCTCAAGATGATTAAGGTGAATGAACTCGAAATCAGCCATCCGGTCGGCGTCGTCTACAAGTCCGGGAGATATTTAAATACGGCGATGCAGCAGTTTTTAAGCGATCTCAAGGGCATGCCGGAGCATCAATTTATTAGCAGCGAATAAACTGACAGCGCATTTTCAACTCAAGGAGGAAACAGCTATGAAATTTGATCTGCACACCCATCACGAACGTTGCGGCCATGCCGACGGAATGATTGAAGACTACATTATTGCCGCTTTGGACAGAGGTTTGCAGGCCATCGGCATTTCTGATCATTCGCCTTATTTCGGTCACAAGGACGACCGTCCTTTTCCCGGCATCGCCATGGCTCAATCCGAATTTGACAACTACATAAAGGAAGTACTCGAGCTTAAAGCAAAATATGAGGGGCGCATTGAAGTACTGCTTGGCATGGAGTCAGACTTTTTCCCTGAACGGCTTCCTGCTTATCGCGACGCCTATGAAGGCGTACCATTCGACTACATTATCGGCTCTGTCCATCAAGTAAGCGGAGTGAGCATTTTTAATCGCAATCGCTGGGAAAAGTTGACCGAGAAGCAGCAATTTGAGGATAAGCGCCGTTATTATGATTTGATCAGCCAATCGGCGCGCAGCGGCATGTTTGATGTGCTGGGACATATAGATGCAATGAAAGGTTATTACCCTGCTTTTTCGGATATTAAAGCCGATGCCGAAATTGATGATACGCTCCGCGTCATTGCCGAAAACGACGTTTCAATTGAAATTAATACGTCCGGCAGCACAAAATATGTAGGCGGCTGGTATCCGTCCGATGAAATTTTGGAGCGTGCCCATCATTTCGGCGTTAATGTGACCTTCGGCTCCGACGCTCACGTTCCAGCAAGGGTCGGGGATGATTGGGATCGCGTCAGCAAGCGCCTCAAGGAAATTGGCTTCAAAAAATGGGTGTTCTACCGCCAGCGCAAGCAGATCATCGTACCGCTATAAGCTGTCTGCTTATGGAATCTGCACAAATTCATGCTGCTTTGCTGTTTATCAGCAGAGCAGCCTCTTTTTTTGTATGGAGAACGTATGCGGAATGCCGCCATCGAACCAATGGACAAAAAAAGTGGACCTGCACCGAGCGCAGGTCCGAATTCGATATATTAAAAGGGGGTCTTGTTTATTATAATAACCGAGTATTGTAATAGGGGTATAACAGAATCATTTCATTTGTGTAACAAATGCAACAATACCGCAAACAATCAGGGAGTTGAACATCATGTGGCTAACGGTTGCCATCTCTAGCGCCATTTTATTCGGATTAGCCGGCTGGTGGATGAAAAAAAGCCAGATGAGCGGCGGTACGACCTCGGCGCTGCTGCTTGGGCTTTACGCCTCTGGTACAGCCGGGTTTGGCGTGCATGCCGCGTTTGAGGGATCGCTCGCTTCGTTAGCCGATTACCGAATCTGGATTGCAGGAGCAATCATTGGTGCAGGCTCGGCCATCGGCAACGCGGTCTTTATGAAGGCGCTGGACTATGGTCCGGCAAGCCTGACCTCTCCACTGACAAATATGAACATCGTGCTCGTCGTTGCATTAGGCACGCTTGTATATAAGGAACCTTTGCATTTTACGCAAGCTTGCGGCATTTTGCTGCTGCTGCTTTCCGTTGTACTCATTTCTTATAAAAAACAGGTACAAGCCGCTCCTGCCCAAAAACAGTGGTTTTTCTATGTTGGCGCTGCGGTCGCCTTCTTCACCTTCCGCAATGGCGGGCTCAAGGTGACGGAGGAATGGGGATTATCCAGCGCGCCGATTTTATTCGTGGGCTATTTGCTGTCTTTTCTATGGTTCGCCTTGTTGAGCAAAGAAAAAAACAGCAGCAACCGCAAGCCCGCCTATCGGACAGGCTTGCTTTACGGACTGCTCGCTGGCCTCTTCTCCTACGCCGGACTCCAGCTTTATGCAACTGCGCTGGCAACGGGGCCCGCTAATCTAGCCGCGCCGATCTTCGCCACGAACAGCCTCGTCGTCGCGGCAGGCGCCATCCTGATTTACAAGGAAAAACTAAATGCCGCCCAGTGGGCGGCATTCGCATGCATGATGATCGGGCTTGTTGTCATCCGCTTATAGCGGCTGGCAGCAAGCTTTTTTTAAATATAGGAAGTTTATGGTTTCGCCATACTTTCTCTATATTTCTCGGACTGAAACGCGCTACGCCGCCAAAAGACGGCGACAGCCGTTTCACCTTGCAATACAGAACTGCTTCTTCCCTTATTTAAGCAAGGCGTCGATGGACAATTCTCCTGCACCGGTCAAAGCAACACCGACAAATACGGCGATAAGCACCAGATTATATTCATAGCCGTTCTGTGTTGACCACAGCCCATTTACGCCATGCACCTTCACAATCGCCATAATCATTGGGATGATCAGCAGCACCGCGCCAACCCATGTCCACAGGCCTGCTGCAAACAACAAGCCGCCTACCGCTTCGCTTAATCCTGCTGCCAATGCCATCAGTACGCCTGGCTTAACGCCTATCGAATCCAGCCATCCCCCAGTTCCTTTCAGACCATAGCCACCGAACCATCCAAACAGCTTCTGCGCTCCATGACCAACCATCAACAAGCCTAATACTACCCGAATAATCAATAATCCTGTGTCCAACATTTTAACCTCACCCTTCGTCTTTTGTTTGTTTTCACAGCTGCAACACTTGCTCGCTGCGTTTCATGTACCCATCTTAATATATAAACTAACTTTTGTAAAGTATATATTTAAAATAAAGTTAATTGGCGATTTGGTGTTTATATGCACTTACTTTTCCAAAGTAGATATGTTATAATGGGTTAAGAAGAAACGGGGTGATCAGGTTGGATTATTCAACAATGTGCCCAAAGTATGAAGCAGCGGCCGAAATTTTAGGCAAGAAATGGACCGGTCTCATCATTCGGGTGCTACTAGCTGGACCAAAGCGGTTCAAGGAGATCAAGGAGCAAATTCCGGAGATGAGCGACAAGATGCTTACCGACCGGATGAAGGAACTTGAACAACTTTCCATTATTAAACGAACAGTGTATCCAGAGATGCCTGTTCGCATTGAATACGAATTAAGTGACAAAGGCCATCATTTGCAGCCTGTCATTGAATCGATTCAAAAGTGGGGCGAAGAGTGGCTGTAACAAGCCAGCTTTAAGAGCTACTAGTAGGAAATGCATAAAGGCAGCAAAAAAGAACCGTGAGAGCGGTTCTTTTTTGCTGCCTTTATATCGTATTCGCGGCTGAACATTGACAAGTGCCATAATCTCTTTTATTATTGATACTGATTATCATTATTATACAAGGTGAAACGGCTGTCGCTATTCTTTGGCGCGGCGCGTTTCAGTCCGAGAAATATAGAGAAAGGATCAGACAATCATATCCTTTCCTATATTTAATTAAAAAAGCCTTCCACCGCTCAGGTGGAAGACCATATATTTAAAATCCAAGCCATTTTTTGAACAGATGCTTCGTTGTATCTTTGTTGATGGCCGCAATTGACGTCGTAAGCGGAATGCCTTTCGGACAAGAGCGAACACAGTTTTGCGAGTTGCCGCAGCCCTCGATGCCGCCATCCTCCATCAAGGCTTCCAGACGCTCTTCCTTGTTCATTTCTCCCGTAGGGTGAACGTTGAACAAGCGAACCTGAGAAATAGCCGCTGGGCCAACAAAGCTGTTGCGATCGTTGACGTTCGGGCAAGATTCCAGACATACGCCGCACGTCATGCACTTGGACAGCTCGTAAGCCCACTGACGCTTCGATTCAGCCAGGCGCGGGCCAGGACCTAGATCATAAGTGCCATCGATCGGAATCCATGCCTTAACGCGTTTGAGGGCGTTAAACATGCGCTCGCGATTGATGACAAGGTCACGGACGACTGGGAAAGTGCGCATTGGCTCCAGACGTACCGGTTGCTCCAATTGATCGATCAGGGCGCTGCAGGCTTGGCGCGGCTTGCCGTTAATGACCATAGAGCAGGCGCCGCAAACTTCTTCCAGACAGTTGGATTCCCAGCATACTGGAGCTGTATTGCCGCCATCCGCCATCGTCGGATTACGCTGAATTTCCATAAGTCCGCTGATGACGTTCATATTCGGGCGATACGGAATTTCAAATTCCTCTTTGTAAGGCGCAGACTCCGGTCCATCCTGACGGGTAATGATGAACTTAACGGTTTTTGTAGCAGTAGTCGTATCAGCCATCTTTATTCTCCTTTCTTCTTGTTCGCTGTGTAGTCACGTTTACGCGGTGTAATCAGGGAAACATCGATGTCCTCGTACGAAATTTGCGGACCTTCCTTCGTCCAAGTCGCAATCGTTGATTTCATGAACTTCTCGTCATTGCGCTCTGTGAAATCCGGCTTGTAATGCGCGCCGCGGCTTTCGTCACGGAGCAGGGCACCCAAGGTCATAGCTTCGGACAGCTCGAGCATGTTCCATAGCTGACGAGTGAAAGCAACGCTTGAGTTGTTCCATTTCATCGAGTCATTGATGTTGATATTGTTGTAACGCTGCTTGAGCTCTTTGATTTTGTTAATCGTTGCTTCAAGCTTGTCATTGAAACGAACAACCGTCATATTGTTGGTCATCCATTCGCCAAGCTCCTTGTGCAGGACGTAAGCATTTTCTGTACCGTTCATGGCAAGAATGCTTTCGTATTTATCCGTTTGGCGTTTTTGCTCACGGTCGAATACGGAGGAAGCCACGTCAGCGGAAGCTTTCTTCATGCCTTTAATGTACTCTACCGCTTTCGGTCCTGCGACCATACCGCCGTAGATCGCCGACAAGAGCGAGTTCGCACCGAGACGGTTAGCGCCATGGTATTGATACTCGCATTCGCCTGCTGCAAACAATCCAGGGATGTTCGTCATTTGGTTGTAATCTACCCACATGCCGCCCATCGAATAGTGAACCGCAGGGAAAATTTTCATCGGCAGCTTCCGAGGATCATCGCCCATAAACTTCTCATAAATTTCGATGATTCCGCCGAGCTTCACATCAAGCTCCTTCGGATCTTTATGGGAAAGATCAAGGTAAACCATGTTTTCGCCATTGATGCCGAGCTTCTGGTCGACACAGACGCTGAAAATTTCACGAGTCGCAATATCACGCGGCACTAGGTTGCCGTATGCCGGATATTTTTCCTCAAGGAAGTACCAAGGCTTGCCGTCTTTGTAAGTCCATACGCGGCCGCCTTCGCCACGAGCTGATTCGGACATCAAGCGCAGCTTGTCATCGCCCGGAATCGCAGTTGGGTGAATTTGAATAAATTCGCCGTTCGCATAATTAACGCCTTGCTGATACACCGCACTTGCTGCTGTACCTGTATTAATAACCGAGTTCGTCGTTTTGCCAAAAATAATGCCAGGACCGCCAGATGCCAATATAACCGCATCGCCTACGAACGTTTTCACTTCCATCGAACGCAAATCCTGTGCAGATACCCCGCGGCAAATGCCTTCATCATCCAGAACGGCGCCAAGGAATTCCCAGTGCTCGTATTTCGTTACGAGGCCGGCTGCTTCCCAGCGGCGAACTTGCTCATCCAAAGCGTATAGCAACTGCTGTCCAGTTGTGGCACCTGCAAATGCTGTACGGTGATACTGTGTGCCTCCGAAACGGCGGAAATCCAGCAAGCCTTCCGGCGTACGGCTGAACATAACGCCCATACGGTCCATTAAGTGGATAATGCCTGGTGCTGCTTCACACATTGCTTTAACAGGAGGCTGGTTAGCGAGGAAGTCTCCCCCGTATACCGTATCGTCAAAATGCTCCCAAGGCGAGTCGCCTTCACCTTTTGTATTTACCGCTCCGTTAATGCCGCCTTGTGCGCAGACGGAATGGGAACGCTTCACCGGCACGATCGAGAACAGATCAACGTGCATGCCAGCTTCTGCTGCTTTTATCGTAGCCATAAGTCCGGCTAGTCCGCCGCCTACGACAATTATTTTATTGTTAGCCATCACGCTTCACTCCTTGTCTTCAAACTATCCGATAGTATTCCAAGCCAATGCGAGATCGGCTGCTTCCTTGAATTCGTCGCCGCGGAAGGCAACAAGCGAAAGAATAAACAATGCTGCTACGACTACAAAAACACCCATGCATACAATGGATGAAATCCGTTGTGCACGAGGCCCTACTGTAATGCCCCAGCTAATCAAAAATGCCCAAAGGCCATTAGCAAAGTGGAACGTAGCTGCCAGTACTCCGACCACATAAAATACAAAATAAAGCGGATTAGTCGCAATATTGTGCATTGTGGAGCCTAGCTCTTCATGTGTGATGTAACCCAAGTACACTTGAAAACGGGTTTGGTATACATGCCAGAACACGAAGATAAACGTGATAACACCCGTTATACGCTGTGCTGTAAACGCCCAGTTGCGGCCGTACTTGAAACGACCCAGGTTGCTGTCTGACTGATAGGCTACATATAAGCCGTACACGCCATGGAAAAGCAGCGGGAGGTAAATACCGAAAATTTCAAAAATCGGCAGCAATGGCAAGCTGTTAATGAGACTAACGCCGCTGCTGAACCCCTCTGCCCCCCTCTCGAACGATTGATAGTTCGTAAGCGCATGCACAACGATAAACATTCCAAGCGGAATGATACCAAGCAGCGAGTGAAGCTTACGGGAAAAATACGAATTTCCTTTCATGCCTTTGTGTCTCCTTTCCAGACTGTGGTTACGCTTTCCTCAAATGCTTGTCTACAAATCATTCTACATTTTACTCTTCGGTTCTTTCTCCGTCAACAAAAGTTGACACAGTTTAGTCACACTTCCCATCGTACTCCTTTTCGGCTTATAATGGAATTGCTTATTTTTTATAATTTGTTATAACCATTTAACATAAGCGGACTGGAGCTGGCTTTAATGATAGAAGAAATGCATATGTTTGCCGCCATCGTAGAGCAGTCCAGCATGAACAAGGCTGCAGCGCTGCTTAACCTGTCCCAGCCTGCCCTCTCCCGTAAAGTAGCCAAGCTTGAGCAGGATATCGGCTCGCAGCTGTTCCGGCGCATCGGCAAGCGGCTGGAGCTGACACCGATCGGCCAGATGACCTATGAATACGCACTGGAGCTTCGCCAGCTTCACCGGCGCTACCTGCAGAAGGTGGCCGATTATGAGTCGGCAGGGCGGACCTCCATTACGATTGGAGCGAGCCTGACGACGCTGCAAACGACGCTTCCCGATTTTATCAAGGCGCTCAATAGCAGCCATCCTGAATTCGATATTAAGGCGGTCACGGGCAAAACCCATGAAATTGTTACTTATGTAAGGGAAGGCAAAGCCGATATCGGCATTGTCGCCTCACGGATTGAAGATGCCCAGCTGCACTGCGTCCCGCTGTTCGAGGATCATCTGCTGCTTGTCCTGCCAAAAAGCATGGTGGTGACAGGCAATGGCATGCTCGGTATCCAGGACCTCAACAGCTTGCCGATTCTCCTCTTCTCCAAAGGAACCTGGTATCGCATGCTAACCGACGAGCTGTTTGCCAAATACAATCTCCAGCCAGATGTGCGCATGGAGATTGACTCTTTCGAGGCGATCGTCCGGCTTCAGCACACTTGCCGGGCTGCGACGCTGCTGCCCCAATCCTATGTGCGAGAACAGCTGCTGGCCGACAATGACCTCACCGTCATTCCGATCAGAGAGCTGGCGGAGACGAAGCGCACAACTTCGCTCATTCATGCCGACCCGGCCCAGCTGCATCCAGCCGTCCGTCTATGGATTGAGGAGCTTGCTTCCCGTTCAAAGTCCTAAGCAGCGAAACAACAAGAAGACAGCAGCGCAGGTGCGAATAACCGCATGCGCTGCTGTCTTTATTGTCACCTTGTTGCTTCCTCTTCAAACTGCTCAATCTGCTCATTCGTCCCGATAATGACCATAACATCACGCTCGTGCAGCACATCGGTTGCCGTCGGGGCAATAATAATGCCGTTTGGCTTATTAATCGCTACAATGCTGCACCCGAAGCGGGCGCGCAGGTCGAGATCGCTGAGCGTCTTGCCATGCAGTTTGCCCGTGACGACAATCTCGGCAATCGTATAATCTTTGGACAGCTCAATATAATCAAGCAGATTCGGCGATACCAGCTGATGTGCGACTCGAATGCCCATATCCCGCTCCGGATAAATAATGCGGTCCACGCCGATTTTTTCCAATACGCGCCCGTGCAGCTCGTCCACCGCTTTTGCCACTACGGTCTTAACGCCCAAATCCTTAAGCAAAATCGTCGTCAAAATGCTCGCTTGAATATCATTGCCAATCGCTACAACACCAACATCAAAATTCCTTACGCCAATCGAGCGCAGCGTCTCCTCGTCTGTGCAATCGGCTGATACGGTATAGGTGAGCTCATCGCTCAGCTCCTGAACAGCTTCCTCATCCTTATCAATGCCTAGCACCTCATAGCCTAGCTGAATTAACTCTCTGCCCAGACTTGAGCCGAAACGCCCAAGCCCCACGATGACGAACTGGTTCTTTTTCATAATAACTCCGTGTTTCCCCTATCCAATTGTAATTTTGCCCTCGGGATACCGGTAAAGCTCCTTGCCCGCTTTCGGATTGAGCGCATAAGCAAGCGTCAGCGGGCCTAAACGACCAGCGAACATCGTAATAGAAATGATTATTTTCCCGAAATCGCTCAGCTCTGGCGTTATGCCCATCGACAAGCCAACCGTCCCGAAGGCGGAGGTTGCTTCAAACAAAATTTTAATAAACCGCTGATCCTCGGTGGCGGATAATAGCATCGTTACGACGACGACCAGCGCCAACGACAGCATCGTAATCGTAAGCGCCTTGAGCACCCGCTCCTTGCCGAGGCGGTAGCGGAACAGTACAATGTCCTCTTTCCCCCGGAACATCGCGACAACCGCCCCTATGAGCGTCATAAACGTCGTCGTTTTGATTCCGCCCCCCGTTGAGCCGGGAGATGCGCCGATAAACATTAATATAATGGTGAAAAATAAAGTCGCCTGCCGCAAATCGGCATAGTTCAGCGTATTAGCCCCCGCCGTCCTCGGCGAGACGGACTGGAAGAAGGATGCCAGAATTTTCCCGCCCCAGTCGAGCGAGCCAAGCGTCAGCCCATTCGAAAATTCAAAAATAAATATAACGACCGCTCCAACTGCGATGAGCGAGCCAGTCATCACCAGCACCACCTTGCTGTGCAGGGACAGCCCTTTGCGGCGGCGGAATTCCAGCAAATCCGAAATAACGATAAAACCGAGGCCTCCGGATATAATAAGCAGCATGGCAGTCAGGTTCACAACCGGATCATCCACATACGTCATCAAGCTGTGATAGTCGCCAAAAATATCAAAGCCCGCATTATTGAACAGCGAGATGGCGTGGAACCAGCCGAAATAAAATGCCTTGCCGAGCGGCATATCGGAAGCGAAACGCAGCGTTAGCAGCAGCGTGCCGACGAACTCAAAGGACAACGAATAGACAATGACCTTGCGTATGAGCCGAATAATGCCTTCCATGCTGCCTTGGTTCATCGCTTCTTGCAAAATAAGCCTTTCCCGCAGCGAAATGCGCTTTTTCAGCACAAGCGCGAACAGCGTGCCCATCGTCATAAAGCCGAGCCCGCCAATTTGAATGAGCAGCATAATAATAACCTGACCGGCCACCGAAAAATAAGTGCCAGAATCCACAACTACAAGCCCCGTCACGCTAGTTGCCGAGGTAGCCGTAAACAAAGCATCCAGGAAACGCAGCCCGCTTCCGTCAGCCGATGCAAAAGGCAGGGATAGCAGCAGAGCTCCCAGCATAATAATAATCGCAAAGCCAACGACCAATATGCGTGGCGGAGACCATTTTAATAACGAAAAAAACGAAATGTTCATTGCATCCACCTTCATATTGCCTATTATTCTATTCACTTGAAGCAGCTGTATTTGCAATTTCCATTACACATGACTTAACGATTATAAGCTTAAAGCGCACTGTGTATAAAACAGCCTTTTGCAATAAAAACAGCTGATTTCATTCAAAAACAGCCCTGCGAGGAAGATAGCCGCCCATTAGCTTGCCGGATATCGTTATTTCTCTGTTTTATGAATGCGGACAACGCTGACAAGCCGCCTAAAGGGTAACCAAGCTGTTAGATTGGCGATGATATGGTTTAATATGGTATCGTATGAGTACTATGCTTAATTTTTCGATTAAACAGAAATTGAGGTGAGTTATGGTTGAATTTATTGCCCCACGCGAGTGGAAGAAATTTGTATGGGCCGCCGTTATTAGCGCTGTCGTTTTTATATTTTTGCAAATCATCCCTATGCTTGGCGGTCCAGATTCAGGCGCATCGGAATCACAGGGCAACGTCATTGGCAATGAAGCAGCCCTGCAAAAAGCAACGGAATTTGCCGCCATGCAATTCGGCGTTAACGTTACGGATGCTCATACAGTTTATCAAACGGACAGCGATGAAACCGGCTATTTGATCAAGGAAAAGCTGTACGAGGATTATGCGTCCAAATATATGCAGCAGTTTCCGCTCGACACCTATCAAACGCAAGTAACGCTCGATAATGGCAGCACCGCGTTCGTCTACCTCCATATGCAAAGCGGCAGCGTTGTCGCTTGGAATCTCATTGGAGCAGGCTCGGGCGTGAACACCATTAAAGGACAAAAGCAGCTTCTCGATGCAGCGGCCAGCTTTGCGACTACGCAAGGCTTTCAAGCCAAAGATTTGAATGACGCTGCCGTCAACTCGCTTGGTCAGGTCGTCATTCACCCAACAGGGTATGCAGCAGGCAGTTCGCAGCTTGAGCTGCGTGTAGGCTTTAGTCAAAATGGCGACAAAACCATCGTTTCGACTTATAAGCCAGCCTTTATTCCGCCTGCAGACTATGTAGCCAATATTGAGCAGCAAAAAAGCACGGCCGACGCTTTATCGTTGATCAGCCTCATTTACATGACTTTCATTACGCTGGTGCTAGCTATTATCTATGCGATATTATACCGCCGTCATACGACATTCAAACGCGGGATCGCCATCAGCCTTATTTTCACCGTTTTTTATATTATTAACAATCTAGGCATTATGGACGGCGTCATTGCCCAGCAAGGCGAACAGATAATGGGCGATGCCCAAGTGTCCTTTATGGCATGGTTTACTGCGCTTCTGCTCATCCCGGTTGGAGCAGCCGTCTATTTCTCCTTCGTGGCCGGTGACGGCATGTGGCGCTCGTGGAAACGTCCGATATGGCCAGGCTTCCGCGAAAAAAATTACGGCGAGCATGTTTGGCGCAGCATGGGACTCGGTTATTTGATCGCCCTTATTTTGCTAGGCGTGCAGTCGGTCATTTTTCTAGTGCTTGAAACGGCGATCGGCAGTTGGAGCACTAGCGATGCGACCCAGTCTCCCTACAACATCAAATGGCTGTGGCTCATGCCGATGCTGGCTTGGTGCGCTGCGATTTCCGAGGAAGCCATTTACCGGTTTTTCGGCATTGCCTTGTTCCGCAGATGGTTCAAAAATATTTATGTCGCCGCCTTGATTCCGACCATCTTGTGGGCGCTTGGACATGTCTCCTATCCAATCTTCCCATACTACACCAGGCTGATTGAGCTAATTATTATTGGGATGATTTTCAGCTACATTTTCCTGCGCTACAGCCTCATTACCGCCATATTCGTTCATGCGATATTTGATTCGCTGTTAATGGGCTTCTCGCTCATTTCTGTAGGCGGTGCTTTAAATATCGGAGCAGCCATCTTTTACGCAGTTCTGCCCGTTCCCATTGCCTATATCATTCGGTTATGGCATCGTAAGAAAAACGCCTGGCAGCGTCCTTCCTATTAGACGCCATCGTTTTGGCGAAACGTATAGAGAAAAGATGAGAACATTCATATCCTTTCCTATACGTCAAAAAAAGGAGGAAGGCCGCCGCAGCTTACGGCGACGCCTCCTCCCCAAGTGCCGCAATAATTTGGGCGGCAAGCTTATCTCCTATTGAAAGAGGCCGGAAATCTTCCACCGTGGCCTCTTTTATTTTTTTGATGGAGCCAAAATGCTTAAGCAGCAGCTTGCGCCGCTTCTCGCCAATACCCGGAATAGCATCAAGCTGCGAGACGACCATCGACTTGCCGCGCTGCTCGCGGTGGAACGTAATCGCGAAGCGGTGAACCTCGTCTTGTATGCGCTGCAGCAAATAAAACTCCTGGCTGTCGCGCGGCAGCGGAATAATTTCAGCGGGATCGCCGGTCATGAGCTGGGCCGTTCGGTGTTTGGCATCCTTGACGAGACCGCATACCGGGATAAACAGGTTCAGCTCATTTTGCAGCACATCAATCGCTGCGGAAATTTGCCCCTTGCCGCCATCGACGACGATCAGATCCGGAGCAGCCAGCTGATCCTTGAGCACGCGCTCATAGCGTCTGCGAATGACCTCGCGCATCGTCTCATAATCATCTGGCCCAACGACCGTCTTGACCTTGTATTTGCGGTATTCCTTGCGATCCGGCTTGCCGTCCGTAAATACGACCATAGCCGATACAGGATTCGTACCTTGTATGTTGGAGTTGTCAAATGCCTCAATTCGGGTAGCCTGCGGCAAACCAAGCCATTCGGCCAGCCCTGCCGCCGCCTTGACGCTGCGCTCCTCATCCCGCTCGATGAGCCGGAACTTGTCGGCAAGCGTTACCTTGGCATTCTCGGTCGCCATCGAGACGACCTCGCTCTTGCGTCCGCGCTGCGGCAGCAGCACCTTGACCTTAAGCCAGTGGTGCAGCGCAGCAGCGGCCTCCTCCGCAACGGACAGCTCCTTCTCTTTGGTCGGCTGGGCTTCTTCTTGCGACTCTTCGTCAATTACAACGATTAAGCTTGCTGCATCAACCATATCCTTTGCTGCTTCATTTGCGCTTGGCGCTGCTTCCTGGTCAAGCTGGGCTGCGGCCGTCTCCTGCTTTCCTGCTTCCTGCTTGCCCGCTGCCTGTGCGCTCTCCGCCTGCTCTGGCGGCAATGGCAGCAAAATCTGCTTCGGCAGCGCAGGATTTTCACTGTAGTATTGGGTTACAAAGGTCATAAAATCATCGTACTCTTCGCCATAATAAGGGAAGGTCGTACCATGGCGCTCAATAAGCTTGCCTTGGCGCATATAAAGAATTTGGACGCACATCCAGCCCTTCTCGACCGCATAGCCGAAAATATCGCGGTCCAAGGCGTCTGACATCGTAATTTTCTGCTTCTCCATTACCGCATCTATTGCAATAATCTGGTCGCGGTATTCCTTCGCCCGCTCGAACTCCAGCTGCTCGGCGGAAGCCTCCATTTTGCGCTGCAAATCTGCCCGCACCACATCATGGCCGCCATTGAGAAAACGGGTAATTTCCTGAACCATCGCCTCATAGGTGCCGGGTTCAATCTCATATTCACAAGGCGCAATGCATTGCCCCATGTGATAATACAAGCATACCTTGTCGGGCAGCGTCTTGCATTTGCGCAGCGGATACAGCCGGTCCAGCAGCTTCTTCGTCTGCTGGGCCGCATAAGCATTCGGATAGGGGCCGAAGTATTTCCCCTTATCCTTGGCCATTCTGCGGGTTACCTCGAGTTTTGGATGCTGCTCATGCGTAATTTTTATATAAGGAAATGACTTGTCGTCCTTCAGCAAGACGTTATATCGCGGATGATACTGCTTGATAAGATTGCACTCCAGAATGAGCGCCTCCATGTTGCTTTTCGTCAATATAAAATCAAAATCGCGGATTTCCGCAACGAGGCGCTGCGTTTTGCCATTATGAGAGCCATTGAAATACGAGCGGACGCGATTTTTTAATATTTTGGCTTTGCCGACGTATATAATTGTGCCTTCGCCGTTTTTCATTAAATAGCAGCCGGGCTGGTCCGGAAGCAGCGCTAGCTTATGACGAATTAATTCTGCTGCTTCAGCCGGGCTGGCCGCCTGTTTCCCCTCATGCTGATTCATTTCCAAACCTCCCTTGCGGACATTTGTTCCCATGCCTTATTGTAACATAGATTGGTGCCGGCAGCCGAGTCCTCAAGTTTACAATAGTTGCCGTGTTTTGCTTTACAATTATTCGGATAGTTGGGTATACTGTTGATAGCTAAATCGTTTTCAAGGGAGGACGCTTGTTATGGAGAACGTTAGAGACCCGCGCGAGCATTATAATGAAGAACCGCGCCACGACTTGATGGACGTAGTGTTCGGCTTCGGCGGCATGCTCGGTCTAATGACTGTCATGTTTGCTGCTGCTGTTATCGTGAAATTTATCATTTCGTAAACAAATAGCAAGCCTCGCCTCGCCGTTCTTTGGCGGTGCAGCGCGTTTCATTCCGTGAAATATAGGCCATTTATAAGAGAGAAACTTATAAATGACCTATATTAAAAAAAGAACCTTCGTGTCCGTTTCTAAGCGGATGATTCGAAGGTTCTTTCTCTTTATATGGCCGTTTTGTCATGGCTCAGCTCGCTCAAGGGCGAACGGCTTCCGCAAAATTCAGGCTGATTGGTGCTTGTTGCTGCTATTATTGTGGCTATTGCTTGCCTGCTGCTTGACGCTTTGGGATTCCTGCTGCTTGCTGGAGGGCTGATCGTAGCGCGTCCGCTCGGTCCGGTCAATCTGGACGATTCTGCCGTCATGCACCGTAATATTCACACTTCCATATTGCAGCCCGCCCACCTGGTCCGCAATCCGCTTAAGCCACTG
The DNA here is from genome assembly GCF_002741035.1 of Paenibacillus sp. BIHB 4019. Classification (NCBI taxonomy): domain Bacteria; kingdom Bacillati; phylum Bacillota; class Bacilli; order Caryophanales; family Paenibacillaceae; genus Paenibacillus; species Paenibacillus sp. BIHB 4019. The sequence goes on from NZ_CP016808.1 coordinate 200,186, forward strand.
CTGATCGATTTCCAAAGGTTTTGCCATTGTCTACTCCTCCTTTTTCTAATTCACTTTATCGTAAGTGTCAGACATTTTGGGCAGAAGCCCGCCTGTTCATTTGCCATTCCATCAGCGACTTGACGATAAGCGTAATAAACGCCAGCATGACGAGCAGCGATGCCACGGCAAATGAAGCTGAAAATTGGTACTCATTGTACAAAATCTCAATATGCAGCGGCAGCGTATTTGTCTGTCCGCGAATGTGGCCTGATACGACAGACACCGCTCCAAACTCGCCCATCGCCCGGGCATTACATAAAATAATGCCGTACAATAAGCCCCACTTGATGTTCGGATAGGTGACCCGCCAAAAAATTTGCCAGCCCTTTGCGCCAAGGCTTGCCGCAGCTTCCTCTTCTGTGACTCCCTGCGCCTGCATGAGCGGTATAAGCTCGCGGGCAATGAATGGCACCGTTACGAATACCGTCGCCAGCACAATGCCCGGCAGCGCGAAGACGAGCTGAATGCCATGGGAATCGAGCCAAGGGCCGAAGAAGCCTTGTGCGCCAAACATTAGAATATAGATAAGTCCGGAAATTACCGGAGATACGGCAAACGGCAAATCAATGAGCGTAATTAAAAACTGCTTGCCGCGAAAACGGAATTTGCTGATCGCCCATGCAGCGGATATGCCAAACAGCGTATTCAGCGGCACGGCGATTACGGCCACGAGCAAAGTCAGTCTCAATGCCGATAAAGCATCAGGATCGGTGATCGCGGCACGATAAACGTCAAAGCCCTTCTTAAACGCTTCAACAAATACAGAAACGAGCGGCAGCAGGACGACCAGCGCAAGGAAAATAAGCGCTACCGTTATGAGTACAACCCGCACGATTGCCGGTTCCGTAATATGCTTAGGCCGCTTGGAGGCCTCGCTCGATAAATGCGTTGTAATTGCTCCAGCCATCTTGCTTAGCCTCCTTCTACGACGCGGCGGTTAATCCGCCACTGCATGAAATTAATGAACAGCAGCAGCAGGAACGAAACGACGAGCATAACGAGCGCGATTGCGGTAGCCCCTGCGTAATCAAACTGCTCCAGCTTCGTCATAATGAGAAGCGGGGCGATTTCGGTTTTCATTGGCATATTGCCAGAGATGAATACGACGGAGCCGTATTCCCCAATTCCGCGAGCAAAAGCTAAGGCGAAGCCCGTAAGCAGAGCCGGCATCAGCTCAGGCAAAATCACTTTCCAAAAAGTTCGCATCCGGTAGGCGCCAAGCATAACCGCGGCCTCTTCTATTTCTTTATTGAGATCCTGCAGCACAGGCTGCACCGTACGAACGACGAAGGGAATGCCGATAAAGATAAGGGCTATAGTAATGCCCAGTGGCGTATAGGCCACCTTGAGCCCGAGCGGCTGGAGCAGCTTGCCTACCCAGCCATTCGGCGCATAAATGGCCGTCAGTGCAATTCCCGCTACCGCTGTCGGCAACGCGAATGGAAGATCAACGAGGCTGTCGATAAATTTTTTGCCGGGAAAACGGTAGCGGACCAGCACCCATGCAATGAGCAGGCCGAACACCATATTGACGGCTGCGGCGCTGAAGGCGGTGAAGAAGCTGATGCGATAAGAAGCCAGAACCCTTGGATTCGTTACCGTGCCCCAAAATTCGGCAAAGCTGAGTCCTGTCGTCTTAATAAATACGCTGGCCAGCGGGATTAGAACGATCAGGCTCAAATACACAATTGCAAATCCCATTGATAGGCCAAAGCCGGGCAAAACGTTTCGCGCTTTGCCGCCTCTGCTCCTTCCTTTGCTCCTACTGGAACCTTTCATGTGAAGTCAGCTCCATTCCACAATTTGCTGTGCCTAGCGATCATTACGAGCCTGGCGTGTAAATCTTCTCGAATATGCCGCCCGCATTAAAATGCTTCTCCTGCGCCACTTTCCAGCCGCCAAAATCTCCGTCGATCGTCAGCAGGTCCAGCTTTTTGAACGTATCTGCATATTTAGCCGCAATTGTCTCATTAATAGGACGGTAGTAATTTTTAGCAGCAATCTCTTGGCCTTCATCCGAGTACAAATACTCCAGGTAAGCTTTGGCTACTTCTGTCGTTTTATTGGCCTCGGCATTTTTATCAACGACCGCTACAGGCGGCTCCGCCAAAATGCTGACCGAAGGATAGACAATCTCGAATTGGTCAGGGCCAAGCTCCTTGATGGACAGGAACGCTTCATTCTCCCAAGCCAGCAGCACATCGCCAATTCCTTTTTCTACAAAAGTCGTTGTCGCTCCGCGAGCACCTGTATCGAGTACGGGCACATGCTTGAACAGCTGGGTTACGAACTCCTGCGCTTTCGCCTCGTCATTGTTGTTTTGCTTCAGCGCATAGCCCCATGCTGCAAGATAGTTCCAACGGGCTCCGCCCGACGTTTGCGGGTTTGGCGTAATCACTTCTACACCGTCTTTAATCAGATCATTCCAATCTTTAATGCCCTTCGGGTTGCCCTTGCGTACAAGGAACACGATTGTTGACGTATACGGCGAGCTGTTATGCTCGAATTTGGATTGCCAGTCTGCACTCAGCAGGCCCGGCTCCACCAAGGAATCAATATCGTAGCCAAGCGCCAGCGTGACGACATCTGCTTTCAGACCGTCAATGACTGCGCGGGCTTGCTTGCCTGATCCGCCATGGGACTGGCTAATCGTTACGTCCTGGCCGGTTTTATTTTTCCAATACGTTGAAAAAGCTTTATTATACTCCTCGTACAGCTCACGAGTTGGGTCATACGATACATTTAACAGCTTGACTGGTTCTGCTGGCTTCTCTCCTGCGGCGCCCGCTTCTGTTGATGCAGCTGGCGACTCTCCTGCTCCTGCTCCAGTTCCCTGGTTGCCTCCGTTTGCTCCGCAAGCGGATAAGATGAGCACCAATACGAGCAATAATGAAACCGACCATTTCCCCTTTAACATAAATCCTCACACCCCTGATTTTTTTCTTTTTGCTCCTGCAGTCCTGGATAAATGAGTAATGTTTTGCCGCCGGTGGTCCGGTAGATAAAATATTATTCCTACCCGCTTAGTTGGTTATGGAAGGATTCTACCAGCGGGATTTTGTTTAGTCAATAGCGTTTTCGAAATTAGGTTTATGAATTGATGTTAAAACCATTTTGGTAAAAAGATTGCTTTTTGTCTGCTGTTTCCGCCGCCCCTTCACCAAGGGAAAACGCTAGGAATCGAGAGCCTTGCACGCAAAAAAAGGACTGCCCTCAAACCAGCGCAGCCGTATGGCTTTACTGATTTGGAACAGTCCTTTCTACTAGAGCTGCAAGCTGTATTCATGCATGCTTTAAGCTGAGTGGCTTAAACCCATTTTAATGAGAAGCTTGCAGCTGCTCCAGCTCGCGTTTCGAGCAATACACAAAATGCCCAGGCTTCACTTCACGAATTTCCGGAAGGTCCTCTGGTGTATATTGGTGCACATTCGGATCATAAGATGTCCGTTTGCGCACGCGCTCCGTCTCCGGATCGGGAATTGGAATAGCTGACAGCAGCGACTTCGTATAAGGATGCATTGGATTGTTGTACAGCTCATCCGCAGAAGCAAGCTCAACCAGCTTGCCGAAGTACATCACGCCAATACGGTCGCTAATATATTTAACCATAGACAAATCATGGGCAATAAACAAATAAGTCAGGTTTTTCTCCCGCTGAAGCTTTTTCATCAGGTTGATGATTTGCGCCTGAATCGATACGTCCAGCGCGGAGATCGCCTCATCGGCAATAATAAAGTCAGGATCGACCGCTAGTGCGCGGGCAATACCGATCCGCTGGCGCTGTCCGCCGGACGCTTCATGCGGGTAACGGCTCGCATAGTCCTTGTGCAAGCCTACCGTCTCCAGCAGCTCATGCACTCTCGCCATGCGTTCCTTATTATTTTTCGCAAGCCCATGAAGATCAATGCCCTCGGCAATAATATCGCCAACAGTCATCCTCGGATTGAGCGAGGCATATGGATCTTGGAAAATCATTTGCATTTTGCGGTTCAGACGCTTCAGTTCGCTTCTAGACTTGCGTCCGTGAACATTCTCGCCGCTGAACAGCACTTGGCCGTCCGTCGCGTCATACAGCCGTAGAATCGTTCTGCCAGTCGTTGATTTGCCGCAGCCCGACTCGCCAACGAGACCAAGCGTCTCGCCTTCATAAATATCGAAGCTGACGTCGTCGACGGCCTTTACCATATTCGGGCGGCCTTCATTGAAATATTGCTTTAGGTTTTTGATTTCCAGCAGCTTTTTAGCCATTTAAGCCTCTCCTTCCGCAAGCACCGGCTTATCGAAAGACGCTGCCAATTTACGAACTCTCCGTTTAACCTGCTCCGGCAGCTCCACCTTTGGCGCATCCGGGTGCAGCAGCCATGTTTTGGCATAATGCGTTTCGGATACTTGGAACATTGGCGGCTCTTCCTCGAAATCAATCGCCAGCGCGTAGCGGTTGCGCGGGGCAAACGCATCGCCCTTAGGCGGATTCGTCAAGTCAGGAGGCGTGCCCGGTATGTCCAATAGCTCGGCTTTGTCTGCCATATCCAGGCTCGGCATGGACGCAAGAAGTCCCCATGTGTAAGGATGGCGCGGATCGTAGAAAATTTCATCCACAGTTCCAACCTCGACAATTTGCCCCGCATACATAACGGCTACACGGTCAGCTACATTTGCAACAACGCCCAAATCATGCGTGATGAAAATGACGGACATGCCGATTTTTTGCTGCAAATCTTTGATCAGCTCCAAAATTTGCGACTGGATCGTTACGTCAAGCGCCGTCGTCGGCTCATCGGCAATGAGCAATCTTGGATTGGCCGCAAGCGCAATCGCAATCATCGCCCGCTGGCGCATACCGCCGGAAAACTCATGGGCATATTGGTTAATCCGCGTCTCCGGCATCGGAATGCCGACGAGACGAAGCAGTTCTATCGTACGTTCTTTTGCAGCGGAGCCGGAAAGCTTTTGGTGCTTCTTCAGCACCTCCATAATTTGCGGTCCGATTTTCATTGTTGGATTAAGCGAGGTCATCGGATCTTGGAAAATCATACTAATATCCTTGCCCCGTACCTTCTCCATTTGCTTATCGGTTTTTTTCACCAAATCGTCGCCATCAAACAAAATTTCGCCATTCGTAATTTTGCCTGGCGGCATCGGAATGAGCTTCATAATCGTTTGTGAAGCGACACTTTTGCCAGAACCCGATTCCCCTACGATGGCAAGCGTCTCGCCCTTGTACAGGTCAAAGCTAATGCCTCTGACCGCCTGTACCTCGCCGCCGTGCGTACCGAAGGAAACGCACAAATCTTTTACTTCGAGCAGCTTTTCCATTTATGCTTCCCTCCTATTATTTGCGCATTTTCGGATCGAGAGCGTCACGCAATCCGTCGCCAATTACGTTAAATGAGAAAATCGTTACACAGATCATAATGGCCGGGAAGAACAAACGCCATGGATAATATTTAAGCGCAGGCAATCCATCGGATGCCATTGTACCCCAACTCGCAATCGGCGGAGTCAGGCCTAGACCCAAATAGCTGAGGAAAGACTCTGTAAAAATCGCCGATGGTATTGTCAGCGTCATCGTAATCAGAATAGGGCCCATCGCATTCGGAATCAAATGCTTTCTCATAATCCAAGGCATCGTTGCGCCCAGTGTACGAGCGGCTAACACATACTCGCGGTTTTTCAGCGACAACACTTGTCCCCGAACGATACGCGACATATTAATCCAGCCCGTTATAGTCATCGCGACAATCATCGTTCCCAAGCTTTGCCCGAATACGACCATCAAAATAATCGCAAGCAGCAAATAGGGAATACCGTAGAGAACGTCGGCAAAGCGCATCATGCCTTCGTCTACGCGTCCGCCCTTGTAAGCGGCAATTCCGCCCCAAAGGACGCCAATAAACAAGTCGATTAGTGCAGCCGCAAGTCCGATAAACAGGGAAATTCGAGCGCCTTCCCAGACACGGGCAAACATGTCGCGTCCCAGATCATCCGTGCCGAACCAGTGCTCAGCAGACGGTGCTTGATTTTTGTTGCCTAGATCGTTGGAACGGTAATCAAATTCGGTCATTAATGGGCCAAACGCAGCCATAAAGACCAAAATAACGAGCAACACAACCCCGACCATGGCTAGTTTGTTTTTTGCGAAGCGCCGAACGACATCCTGCCAGAAAGTAAGGCTTGCCTTCGCCACATTATCTGTCCCTTGCTGCTGCAAGCCTACCAGCTTAAAGCGGTCTTTAGATATTGGTTCCATCGTCAAGCCCCTTTCTTCCCGCGCCCAAGTTTAATACGGGGATCAATTAATCCATATAAAATGTCAACCAAGAGTACGCTAAAGAGAAGGATAATACTATAGAACACCGTAACACCCATAATAACCGTGTAGTCACGGTTGCCGATACTTACAACGAAGTGGGAGCCAAGGCCCGGTATGCCGAAAATACGCTCAATAACAAAGCTTCCTGTAATGACACCAGCCGACAGCGGCCCCATATAAGAAACGACAGGCAGCAGCGCATTGCGAAGCGTATGTTTGATTGTAATCATAAACTCGCTTAGTCCCTTGGCCTTAGCAGTCTTAATATAATCATTGCTAAGTACTTCAAGCATGCTGGAGCGCGTCAGACGAGCGATAAATGCCGTTGGCGTGGAAGCGAGTGCAATCGCCGGCAAAACCGTATGCATGAACGTTCCCCATCTTGCCACAGGAAAAATGCCAAATTTAATGGCAAGCACATATTGCAGCACCGTTGCCATAATGAAGGAAGGCACCGAAATGCCCGCCACCGCAATAATCATCGCGGTATAATCCTGCCAGCGATTATGCTTGAGCGCAGCAATCACACCTAGAATGACACCAACGGCAAGCGCCAGGAAGATCGCTTCCAAGCCAAGCACGAGTGAAACAGGAAAACCGGTATTGATTAAATCATTAACGGTCTGGCTTTTATACTTGAATGAAGGACCAAAATCCCATTGCAGCACTTTCAGCAAATAATCGCCATATTGCGCATACCACGGTTGATCCAGACCATAGTGAGCCAGCAGATTAGCTTTAATCTCCGGCGGCAGCTGCTTCTCCGACGTAAACGGGTTACCCGGAGCAAGACGCATCAAGAAAAAGGTAGCTGTAATAATCAGCCACAACGACAAAAGGATATACAGCAAACGTCTGCCAATATATTTCACCATAATAGTCTGGCACCTCCTATTAGTTTCGAGCTTTATTTACATATAAGGGGAGTATAGCCCCGCATTTTCATAACAAAGGAACACCCCGAACCACTTGAAAATGTGATCCGGGATGTTCCGCCCACCATACCGCTGCATCCGGTTATGGTCGACTATTCTTTTTTACATCCTACCCGTATTAAGCTTCAATATAGGCCCATTTGTAAGTTACGTCGCCTAGACCGCTGATTACAACGTTTTTCAATTTTTCATTTTGAACCCAGTTCATCGTATAGAAATAAATTGGCGCTACAGGCATATCTTCCATGAAGATTGCTTCTGCTTGTTTCAACATTTCCGTACGTTTCGCAGCATCTGACTCAGATGCGGAATCAATCAGCAATTTTTTGTATTCTGCATTTTCCCAGCCTGTATCGTTGTTGCCGCCATCAGCATCGCGGTACAGCTCAAGGAAGTTAATTGGATCATTGAAATCTCCAAGCCAGCCCAGACGGCCTACTTGGTAGTCGCCAGCATGCAATTTCTCGATATATACAGCCCACTCAGCGTTATCAAGCGTTACTTCTACGCCAAGGTTTTTGGACCACATGTCTTGAATAGCTTGAGCGATTTTTTGGTGCGCTTCATTCGTGTTATAAGAAATAGAAATTGGAGGAAGCTCAGATGCGTCTTTCAGGCCCATTTCTTTCAAGCCTTCAGCCAAAAATTCTTTTGCTTTCGCCATATCGTTATCGGCAAAATAACCTTTTTCGTTTTCAGCAAACATCGTCGGAGGCACAATCGCCATCGCTGGCAATTGCTCGCCTTGTGTAATGTTGTCGATCAGTTCTTGGCGGTTCATCGCATAAGCGAATGCTTTACGGATGTTTTTGTTGTCGAAAGGAGCCACTTTCGTGTTGAACTTGTAGTTGTACACACCAGCAATTGGTTGTGTATGCAAAGAGCCTTGGTCTTTCAAAGCTTGCATAGCATCAACTGGCAATTGGCCGTTAGGCTGTCCAGCCCAGTCCAGCTCGCCATTGTCAAACATCGAAAGCTCAGTATTGAAGTCATTGATCATCGAGAAGTTGATTTTAGTCAATTTCACGTTGTCTTTATCCCAATACGTGTCGCTTTTCTCAATAATAAGGTTGTCGCTGTGTTTCCATTCGGTCATGTGGAAAGGACCGTTTGTTGTGTATTGGTCGCCTGCATCGTTAGCCCAATCTTTGTTGGCTGCAGCAATTTTGCTGTTTACTGGCAGGTATGTGTAGAATGCTGTCAATTCAAGGAAGAAAGAAGTCGGGTTAGCAAGCGTAACTTCAAGCGTAGTGTCGTTGACCGCTTTAATGCCTACATCTTCAACTTTTCCTTTGCCGAGGTTAGCAGCCTCTGCTCCTTTAATATAATAAAGCTGATAAGCGTAATCTGCTGCGTTAGCTGGGTCGAGAACCCATTTCCATGCATATTCAAAGTCTCCGGCAATTACTGGATCGCCATTGGACCATTTAGCGCCGTCGCGAATAGTGAATGTGTATACCGTTTGGTCAGGAGAAACTTCAACTTTCGATGCTACTGCATTTTCAGGGTGACCGTCTTGTCCAATACGTGTCAAACCTTCGAACGTTTGGCGCAAAATCGTACCGGATGTGGAGTCGCTTGCTTTACCAGGGTTAAGTGTCGGGGGCTCAGATGCAATGTTCACGCTGATTTCTTGATTGTCAGCCAATTTCACTTCGGATGCGGTAGCCTCTGGGCTAGCCTCTCCCGGATTATTGGTGCCTGTGTTAGTGCCTGCATTGCCACAAGCGCTGATGATCAAAGTCATGACAAGCAACGTGCTGAGTAAAAACGAATACTTCTTTTTCATGCGTTTATTTCCTCCCAATTAATATTTCAATATGAATCTCTCTTATTCTTCCTTTGTTCCTTATACAGTGAACATACGTTCATGTTTGCGCAGAACCGAAATAAAAAAATATTATCCACTGAATGTAAGGATGAATATATATTTGGCATAAGGAATAATTATGAATAGTTTGAGATTCTCTATTTGATGCTAGAGATTATAGCATAAAATCAGACTTAATCAACTACCCATTTCGGTAAAACTGAGCAATATCACATACTACGGCTGTTTTGCGTAAGGTATTATGTCCGAAAATACGGCATTTGATTAAAAACGACACAAAAAATTAATTTAAAAATTTTTTAATGAAAACGCAAACATTTTTAATTTAAGTTACGTATAAATTAACAATTACTACCAATAATGCGTTTACATTTTTAGTCCGAAAAATCGCTTCATACACTTTTATTCATTCGCCATGAACCGTTGTATCCCAGTCTTTTGGGTATTGCCCCCTCAATTGCACCATCATTGATTATTCGTTACAAAAGTAAAACATTTATAAATGTTTACAGATGCAAAAAAACCTGTCGAATCGTTCTCGACAGGTTTAATAGAGTAACCTAAAGGCTAAAATTTTAAACAAATTTTTTATTTTAATCCTCGCTTATTGTCGCCTGTGACCATAATCACATCGACATAGGGCCGAATCCGGTCCATCAATCGCTGCCCTTTATACACTTCATCGCCATCCTTGCTTGTGAAGCTAAAATGCCGCTCCAGCCCGTCAAGCTCATAATTGGACGTATACAGTGTCGGCTTGCGGTTCATCCGATAATTCAAAATGGAGCCAAGCACATGATCCCTTGCCCAAGGATTCAAGTTTTCGGCGCCGATATCATCGAAGATAAGCAGGTCGGTTTCCTTCATCATCTCTACCGTCTCCCGCAGCTTCGCCGGCTCGTGCATCATCGACTTCAAATCCTCGACAAAATCAGGCATGTAGACGATGACGCCGGAATAATCGGCTTTCGCCAGCTCATGCAGCAGGTAACACATGAGAAACGTCTTCCCAGTGCCAAATTTCCCGGCTAAATACAGGCCGTTTGGCTGAAGGCCCTGCTCCTTCGTCCGGTCAATGTATTCAATGACGCGGTAAGCTGCTTCAGCCCGGGTAGGGTCCTTGTCCAAAATTTCGAGCGCCGAATAGCCGCTCTTGAGCGCCCGGTCGTCCACATAAAAGCTGCGAATCCGTTTCCTGATCCGCTCCTCGCTCCTGCGGGCAATCATTTTCTTGCAGGCCACTTTGCGGTCATGCAGCTGTACGCGCTCCTGCACGATATCGCATGAAAGCAGCGTATAATGGCCCTCAAAGTCATTCGGGCATTGGTCAAGCCCCGGACAGTTCGTACAGTTCCGATATTCCGTTACATATTGATAGACCCGGTTCAAATTAAGACGAACCGCCTGCTCATCCAGCTCGGGATGCTTCTCCCGCAGCCGATGCACAAGCGGATCGGCAAGCAGCTCTTCCAGCTTGCGGTCCGCCTGATCCGTTAATGACTTGCCCGCAGGCCATGCTTTCAGAAGCTCGCCCAGCGATTCCATTCTTAATCACCCCGCAATCTTATTTTCCATCCAGCTTCCTTGCCAGCTGCCGCATTTCTTCAAGCTTCTCGGGCGACACTTGGCTTGCCGCTTCCGTATCCTGCACAATCGGGATGCTTGGCTTACGGGAAGCACCGCCTCTGGCGCCAGCTCGGGAGCCCCCGCGGCCCGTTGCGCCCACAGAACGCGCATTTTCTTGCCGCTGCTCCTTGCCTTCTTCAACCTTCCCTTGCTCGCGCACGTAGCCAACAGCCTTCTCAAACGTATCTATCTGCTTGACGAGCATATTGGATACGACCGCTTCAACGAAGGTTTTCGTCATCCGATGGGCGTCGTTCATGCCAATAACATAATGAATGAGTACATTTATAACAGGAGCAGGCAGCCGATAATTGAGATCGATGCGTTCGAAGGAGCGTTCAATCCAATCCGGTACAGCCCCAGGGAAAAAGCGCTGCATAAAGCGGGTATGCGGCTCATTGCGCATCAGCATATTGTACTGATGAATGTCGCATCTGCCATCCAGCAAGCTAGGTACGCTTAAATAATATTCTTCCTGAACGCCAAACTCTTCAATATTGTCTTCAGTAACTTCCGCCTGGGACTGCTGCACGCGGGCAATCGTACGCTGGCGATCCCCTTCGCGCTTCTTGTCCTGGCGGTACATTTGATTGGCCCGCATTTGCAGCTCGTCAATGAGCAGCAGCCCGTCAGGCGCAAATACGCCATCCTCATCCAGCAGACGGCAAAGATCGCTCGCATTCAGGCTGTATTTGTAAGCGACGTAATTCAGCTGCCCAAGCTGCTCGCCATCGCCGCGCAGCCGCTCCACATAGCTGCGGTTCGCGGAATTGCGCGGAAACCGCAAAATAATTTCCCCATAAGGAATGCCTGCCGTCTCCTGTTTAAGCCTAGGTGCTGCTTGCCGAGATGGCGCAACCTCGCTTAATGCCTGCTCCAGCTCCGGGTCCACGGATTGGGGATTAAGCTGAAACAGCTCATAGAACGGTACGGAAATGTTCTCCTTGCTCAGCTGTACGCTGGCCAGCTCGTCCGGCTCCTGCGCGCCAAATGATTCTCTTAACGCAATTAGCGCGTATTTCCCAACCTTGTCACGAAGCAGCATAACCAAATGCTGGGTTTGAAAAAACTCGCCCGGCGTGAGCGGCTTAGCCAGCTCATATTCATAAATCAGGTCGCTTTGCTCCGGCAGTGCCAGCCGCGACGTTTGCAGCAGGCCAACTGCCTCGAGGCGCGACGCCTGCTCGACAAGATGCTTGCGGCCGCGCTCATTCATCTCAAGCCCTAGCCCGAGAAACAGCTTGCGCTGCGGCTCCAGCGAGGAATAGCCGGAAGCCCCATCCGATATGCCATGGTACAGCTGCTGGTACAACGCAACCGCGAAGGCGCCAATCATCGGCTGATAGATGAGCGATAATATTTTATAATCTAAACTGCTTAATGAAAAATCACGAAAAATATAATAGCGGTGATGCTCCGTAAACTGCAATAAGTTACCGATGCGCATGGCATCTACTCCATCCTGTCCATACTTTCTATCAGTTTAACACAAGGTGAAACGGCTGTCGCCATCCGTTGGCGGCGCGGCGCGATTCATTCCGTGAAATATAAAGAAGAATAGAAAAAATCCCCCAAGTGAGGGATTTGATTATACGCTTAAAACATCTTGTAGCCGCCCTTGCGCAGCGCTTGAATCGTCCAGCCGCTTAAATACGCGCCTATTAATGCGCCAAATACTGGCACTAAATCAATGAAAGTAAAACTCGTAAAGTTTTCAGAAGCGGAGAGCGTCTTATCCCACGTGCTCCACACATAGAACGGCACAAGAACAATAATAAACATATAAATGGGAAACCATGTTGTTTTCAATAGCATATTCAGAATAAATCCGATGCCGAACATCATGACCAAAAACAGCACCGTCGCAATAATCAGTTGAAGCATGTACGATTCCCCTCTCAGACTCTCGATAACATTTTAATGAAACCGCTTAAGGAAGTCAATTCCGATTTGCCAATTGTCACAAGTCCGACATTTGCCCTTCCGCCCTAAACTACGTTACAATGTTCACAGCAAAATATGCCAAAGATAGGGGTTATCGCTGATATGAGTGAAGTAGCTATTACACTAGAGGGCTGGTACTGCCTCCATGATTTCCGCAGCGTCAATTGGGCTGCCTGGAGACTGAGCACCGCTGAAGAGCAAAACCGCATGCTTGACGAGCTGAATACGTTTCTGAAGCAATGGTCCGATGTTGAGGAAAGCAAGCAAGGCAGCACAGCTGTCTACTCCATCGTTGGACAGAAGGCTGATTTTGTATTCATGCACCTTCGCGAAACGCTGGAGGAGCTGAATGAAATCGAGACGGCTTTCAATAAAACAGCGTTCGCTTCCTTTACAACGCCGACCTATTCTTATGTAAGCGTTGTGGAGCTGAGCAACTATGTGAACCAGCCAGGCGTTGATCCAATGGAAAATCCGGAAATTCTCGCCCGCCTCAAGCCGATTTTGCCAAAAGCGCGCCACATCTGCTTCTACCCGATGAACAAGCGACGCGATGGCAACGACAACTGGTATATGCTCGGGATGGACGAGCGCCGCACGATGATGCGCAGCCATGGCATGATTGGCCGCAAATATGCGGGCAAAGTGAAGCAAATTATTAGCGGCTCCGTCGGCTTCGACAATTGGGAGTGGGGCGTTACACTGTTCGCAGAGGACGCACTGCAATTCAAGAAGCTGATCTATGAAATGCGCTTTGATGAAGTCAGCGCGCGTTACGGCGACTTTGGCGACTTCTACGTCGGCAATTTGCTTGATTCGGCGAAATTCACCGCTCTGCTGAAAGTGTAGACCTTTTTTCTTCCTTCTGAAAATAACGCATAACCGCCCCGGCACGCTGACGAATGCTCGTCATGATGCCGGGGCGGTTGTTTGTTTATTCGCTTCGCCTAATCTTCTTCCTCGTCGTCCTCTTCATCAAGGCCTAGGCGCTTCGCTTCCAAATACTCCTGCGTCGCACGGTCGCGCTCGCGGCCCTTGTCCTTCAACCGTTCAATGGCCGGCTGGATAAGCAGATCGACTTCCTTTTGTACCGGATAAGCCAAATCATACCGATTTTGCGACTCTAGAAACGAGCCTACTTCCATTAGAGCATTATAGCGATCCAGCTCATCCCGCGTCAGCAACCCCCGAACCTGCACGCTGCAGTGACGCATTAGAAGAACTTCCCTTTGCGCAGAACGAGCGGAATGCCGCCGATAATGAACAGATAGCGCAGGTCGATCATTTTCTTCAGCCATGCCGCTACCCGGCCTTTATATTTTTTGCCAAAAGCAAGGCCGATCGCTTCGCCTTTGCCAAGGGACGCTACTGTACCTTTATTGCTGAACGCGAATGCTTTAAGCGGCTGGTTGCGAATCGAAGCAACCAAATTATGTGCGCACACGACGCCCTGCTGCATCGCAATTTGCGCAGTTGGCGGATATGGACGGCCTTCCGGATTAAACATGAGAGAGTTGTCGCCCAAAATGTAAATATTTTCATGACCTGGCGCGCGCAGCTGGTCGTCGATTTTCACGCGTCCGCGCATCGTTTCAAAGCCTGCATCCTCAATCAAGCGATTGCCGCGGATGCCGCCCGTCCAAATAACCGTTGCCGACTTGATCTCTTCCCCTTCGCCAACAACGACGCCTTCTGCCGTGCACTCTTTAATCGCTGTGCCAATTCGGAACGTAACGTTTTTCTTCGTCAGCACATTCATCGCATATTCGACAAGCTCAGGATCAAAGCCTGGCAGCGCCGTTGGAGCCGCTTCAATATTGTAGATTTTCACAAGCGCCGGGTCCACATCGAACTGCTTGCACAGCTCAGGAATGCGGTCGGACAGCTCGCCGACGAACTCAATGCCGGTAAAGCCTGCTCCGCCTACAATAAACGTCAAATAATCGGTGCGATGCGGCTCGCGCTTGAAGCGGGCAAATTGATATTCAATATGCTCGCGAATAAGGCGGACCGAGTTAATGCTGCGAATGTTCATCGCATGCTCGCCAAGACCAGGAATGCCGAACGTTTCCGGCTCTCCGCCCAGCCCCACAACCAAATAATCGTAAGACAGCGTACCGTCTTCCAAAATGACCTTTTTGTCCTGCGGGCGAATTTGTACAACAGTCGATTTCACAAAATCAATTTTAAATTCATCAATCAGCTTCGAGATGCTGACACGGGCATTTTCAGGATTATCGGTTCCTGCCGCCGGCATATGCAAATGTGTGGTAATGTAATGATAGTCATGCTTGTTTACCAATGTAACATCTGCTTCGTTGTAGTTAAGCTCCTTCTGCAAACGCAACGCCGTCAGTACTCCGCCGTATCCCGCACCCAGAATAACAATCTTAGGTATGTTGCTCATCGTATGATCCCTTCCATTCCTATGCGTTTAATTATATTGTGAAAAATTACACAAACCTCTTTCTACATTTATGATCTATGAGGATTAAATGTGCAACTTAGTCTCCCTTTAATTAGCCAATTTCCAGCTGTACCAACCTTAACATACAACAGACATACTACAGAGTTTTAAACAAAAGTTCAATGGCATTTTATACGAAAAAGTTTAGAAGGGCATACAAATTAGTTATTTCCTTCTTTGTCTCCGTAAGTTTATAATAATAAGGATAGATACAAATATATGGAGGTGCCTACGTTGTCTCAAACTGAACTACCTGAAAACATTGTCGATATCGCAATTATTGGCGGCGGTCCCGCTGGCCTGTTCGCTGCTTTTTACGGCGGCATGCGCCAAGCATCCGTTAAGCTTATTGAAAGCATGCCCCAACTTGGAGGACAACTGGCTGCTCTTTATCCAGAGAAATATATTTATGACGTTGCAGGCTTCCCGAAAGTTACGGCGCAAGAGCTTGTTGACCGCCTTGTGGAGCAGCTCAACCATTTCAAGCCTGAGATTTGCCTGGAGCAAAAAGTTACACAGGTCGTCAAAAAAGATGAGCGCCTGTTTGAAATTACGACTGATACAGAAACCCACTACGCGAAGGCCGTTATTATTACAGCTGGCGTAGGCGCTTTTGAGCCGCGTCGTCTGGAGCTTCCAGAGGCTGCCGCTTACGAGAAGAAAAATCTGCATTATTTTGTCGGCGACCTGCAGCGCTTTAAAGACCAGAACGTCCTGATCAGCGGTGGCGGCGACTCCGCGGTTGACTGGTCGCTTATGCTCGAGCCGATTGCAAAGAGCGTGACGCTCATCCATCGCAGAGACAAGTTCCGTGCGCATGAGCACAGTGTAGAGAAGCTGATGAATTCCAAGGTCAATGTGCTGACTCCGATGGAAATTACCGCGCTGCATGGCGAGGACCAAATCGAGAAAGTTACGCTTGCCCATGTGAAAACGAAAGAAACGACAGAGCTTGATGTTGACGCCGTTATTGTCAACTTCGGCTTCGTATCCTCCCTCGGCCCAATTGCCGAATGGGGCATTGAAATTCAGGGCGGCTCCATCGTCGTAGATACGCGCATGGAAACGAATATTCCTGGATTGTTCGCCGCAGGCGATATTACGACTTACCCAGGCAAGCTCAAGCTGATTGCTGTCGGGTTTGGCGAAGCGCCAACAGCGATTAACAATGCTAAAGTATATGTAGATCCGGAAGCGAAGCTTTCCCCGGGCCACAGCAGCAATATGAAGCTGTAAGCCGGAGACGCTCGCAGCCTTCCATACATGCAAGGAAGTAAATACACACAAATAAGGGTATTCTACCTTGGAGCGATGCATAGCATTAAGCGGTGCATGCCAAGGAGGATACCCTTATGTTTTGTCCAGTCTGCAATGGCATCAAGAGAGTGGAAGTAAATTGCGACAAGTGCAATGAAGCGATGAACGATTGCGGGCGTACGCTGGAATGGAGTGATCCTTATGCTCCATACGAGCCTGTATCCATCTCCGGTTCCGCTCGCAATCAGATAGGCGATGCAAGTTGTTTACATACGGCACTGTGCCCAAGCTGCGCGCATACGATAGAAGTGTGCATAAGTGAATGGCAGGAATAACGTCTCAGGCTGTAATGCGCACATCCTCGTCTGTCAATTGCCTTCGCTTCATTTCATAAAGCAGCATTTGAATAAATTCCTGATCTAGCTTAGACTGGACCGCCGCATAGTAGGTGTCCTTAAGAAAATCGTCGGACATAAGCTCCATAATCGGCACTTCCTTTCTTGGCTTTTCTAATGCTTCACCATATTATCATGGGTGTAAACGATAGAACAACCGTTCGGGTTATACACAGCTGCTTGTGGACAGGGTGTGCATGGCATGTGTATAAACGTCGAATCTTGAGGATTCGCGCTGTGTACATTGTGGATACGGTTATACACAGTCACAAATTTTACCATTTCCATAAAAAACTTTAATTACAATCTCTTAATCTATCAATCTTATCGTTTAATGCCATTAGTTAATTTTTCCTCTTATGGGAATTCAATCAGGAGACAAAAAAATAAACCCTTTCGGGTTTATTGCGGCCGCGTATTTACTTCGAAAATCCATATCTTCCCGCTCTTGTCGATGCCATAATCGAAGCCCAGCTGTCCGATGCCCGGAAACCGGCTTTCCAGCAGCTGTGTCGCCTGCACCGTCAATTCTCTCATCTTCGATTTTTTTGCCCGAACGGCTGTACCGGAAATCGAGCGCCTGATGCCTTCTGCCGCGCTAACCATCGTTCCGCCTCGACAAAGGTTCGTTACGAATAAGCCCTCTCTAGCAATTCTTCCTACCATGGAGCGATAAACCCAGCCTCTATCGGTCTTTACATATTTCACGCGGTAATCGATCGGCCTGCTGCCGACGGACGCAAGAAGGATGCCTTTTTGTATAATATAAGCCCTTCTCTTGCGTTGTTTATCAAGTGCGCTCTTCAGAGCGTTAAAGCTGCTGAATTGCTTTTTCTTTGCATAGTAGGTGTAAGAATAGCTTGCGCTTCCATCCTGCGTCACCTTAATAACCCCGTGCCCGCCTGCTCCGCAAACCGGCTTGATGACAACCATTCGATGCGTTTGCAGCATGCTCCTCAAGTTTTCCCCAGTATACCGTCTGGTAGGGGGAATATGCGGGGCAATACCCGCGTGTGACAATAATACGGCCGTCTTCGCCCACTTGCTCGCCAACTGCCTGCCCTGATGTTCGCTCAAAAGCTACCAGCTCCTTTCCTGCTTCCTCCTCCATAGCATATGTCGGCAAGACGTCTGTCTCTTGGATGATTGACGCAGGTAAGAAGCCCCTCTTGTAAAGGCTGCGAATGCCAGTTAGGCCTTTATTTAGTTTGGCTTCATTGAAAAATAAACCGTATACGCCTCGTCCTTAACCTCGTACAGCGGGATGAACCGAAACCCGCGGTCGATGCCTGCCGTCCGGTAATAGCCGCTATTCCACCAGCTGTGATTGCGCTCGCGGTCAGGCGTCAGCAGCGTGGCCGGATGGGCTGGATCACCAGCAAGATGGCGCTCCTCCGCTGTCAAGCCTGCAAGGACGACAGGACCATCGAGAAAAGCAACTTTTCCTTCGCCGCCCGGAAGCGGCTCAGCCTTCAGCGCCTTCGGCAGCTCCACCGTAATGCTATCTCCATCCTCCCACTGGCGGGCCAGCTTCACGAAGGTGGAAGGTGCATATAAGCCCGCTTCGGCTGGGCGCCCATTAATAGAAATGCTCGCTTGCCCGCTCAGCCACCATGGCATGCGCAGCTTAAGCGCGAAGGTGACGGGCTGCTCCGTGCGGATAGTCAGCGTATACTTCATGCCATTCGGGCGGTGAATGGGCAGCGGCGGGGTATTTACCTTCGTGATGGCCTCCATCCCCGTAACCGACCAATTATTCAGCGGATAGTCCCCATATTGACCATCTTGCTCAAGCTGAAGACGAATGGCACAGCCCTCCCATTCGCAGGCCAGCTCGGATGAAAGCCACTGGCATACCGATATCCCCTCCTGGTCTGCCAGAAAAATTTGCGAAGCGTATGCAGCATTGGCCTGCACCAGCGTCCCGTGGCAGCACCAGAAATGCTGAGTGGGTGATCCCCACGCCTTTTGACTGCCCGCTCCCAGGCCAAGAAAATAGGAAACCATGCCGGTATCGCCATGCTGGTGCGCCAGAACGCCATTTACAAAACGCCGTTCCCAATAATCGGCATACGCTGCCTCACCGGTCCAGCGCAGCAGCGTATGGGCCAGCCGCATCATATTGTAATTGCAGCAATGCTCTTGACCGACGCCAAGCCTTGCCCCCATGTCTCCAGCAGGCATCCACAGCTCGCCATTATCACCCGCACCCGTTGCTACATACCCTCTATCCGTTACCGCGTTTTTCCAGAAGGCTTCAACTATTTTGCGATATTTTGCCTCGCCCGTTACCTCCCATGCCCGCGCAGCACCCAATATTTCAGGAATTTGCGTGTTGGCATGCTTGTTCGTTAGCACGTCCTGCCCTTCAAGCAGCGCATCGAAAAATCGCCGCCGTTCATATTTTTGAATGAGCGCCAGATGCTTCGGATCACGAGTAATGCCATACAGATCAGCCCATGCTTCCAGCATGCCGCCCGTCTCCAAATCAAGCAACTCGTCCATTTCCTGCTCGGAAAAGCGTGCCGTCCATTGGTGGAACCATGCCGCCAAGCCATTCATAATGGCCAATGCCTTCTGATTGCCTGTCAACACGTACATCTCGTGCAGTCCCATAAGCAGCTTGTGAAGGGTATAATGCGGCGCCCACACAAATCTTCCTTGTGCCATGCGATTCATATACGTCTGGGGAAAAGCAGCCAGCCACTGTCCATCATTCGCCTGCTGGCATCTTTCAAGCTCCGCTACAATAAAATCGGCTTTCGCTCTCACCTGAGCATCTCCCGTCTGCGAGTAGATCCGGGCAGCTGCAGACAGCCAGTGCCCCATCATATGTCCGCGCAGCTCGCAGGTTGGCGATTCCCAGCCCCAATGCCAATGCTCGGGGCCATCGCTGCTCGTCGTTGTCGCGCTCGTTGTACCCCCATTCCCGCTATAGCTCCACAGCCCGGCTTCCAAATAAAAATTGCGGAGCAGATTCTCATCCGTGAGGCTCATTATATATTTCTTGTTCAGCTCAAAGCGGGCTTTAAGCGGCCCCGGAGATAGCTTCACTTTGCCAGCGGCAAATTCGCTCAGCGCATGCATGGCGGATAAGTTCCTCTTATTCATCGTTTGCACCCTTCCAGCACAATATTTGTTTTTCCTTCTTAGTCTAAAACGATATAATAAAAGGCGTACATGCACATCGATTAGTAAAACCTATCCTTTTTTTGTGTCAAACAAATATATCTAACATATGGAGGCTTCTATGGATGCCCACCTTGCTTTAACGGCTGACCGTTTTCCATTAGTACGGGACATTGGCTGGAACCAGACAGAGGAGCTATACACGCATCCCGATCGCACGCTGGATTATCATGTTTTTTTGTACGTGGCAAGCGGCAGCATGCAGGTGGTGGAGGAGGCGGTGCCCTTTCTAATCCAGGCGAAGCAATATTTATTTTTGAAAAAAGGGCTTCATCATTGGGGACGGCATGAAACGGCTGCGGGTACACAGTGGTATTGGATTCATTTTAATATGGAAAATGGTGGTAATTATGAAAATACACCTTACAAAGAAAGGGCCCCGCTGCCGGAGCTGGCCCTTTATTATCCCGATCATTATCAATATAGGCTCACCCTGCCAAAGCATGGCACTGCCTTTCCGGGCATGGAAAATCGTTTGAATGCGCTGATGAAGATGCCCCAGGAGGGGCGATCTCATCAAATGACGAGAACTAGCCTCAGCGTATACGAGCTGTTTCTGGATCTTCACCAAGCGTCTACCCTGGAAAGAAAAAGCACAGGGGCTGAGGAAATTTCCGAGCGGATTATCGCTTTTCTGGGATCGCATAGCTGCGAGCCTTTTTCAGCCCGTCATTTGGCAGCTGCCTTAAACTTGAATTACAGCTATCTTTCCGCTACATTCAAGCGCGTAACCGGACAATCCATCATTGAGGCGCATACCCGATTAAGGCTCCAGCACGCCGTAGCGCTAATGCGCAGCAGTTCCTTAAACATTTCTGATATTAGCGATCGGCTCGGGTATCAAAATCCATTTTATTTCAGCAGAGTGTTCAAAAAAATGTACGGCGAATCTCCCTCCTCTTACCTAAAGCAATTGTACCGTCCCTATTAAAGGCAATGTCGCTGGTATAGTCCATCCACCGCAGGACGGCTTTACGCATGTAGGCATGTACGCATGTAGGCATGCAGCCGCTATTCACTGGCTGGCGGAAAGAACAAAGAGGCTGCCCGGCGGCAGCCTCCTTGTTCTTTCTAAATGGTTTATTTTGATGGGCAGGATAGCATTATTCGCTTTTACTTTGCCTATATTCCACTTTCACCCTTCCCTATATGGAAAGCGTTTCTCGCAGCCAATTATAGGAAACCCGCCCGCTAATTTCATGGACACCCGGGAAAATATCGGATTGCAGCTGCCCCGGCACGCCTTCGCGTTCATAAATGGCCTGCAGCTCTGCTGCCGCTTTTTTAAAGCCCTCAACCGGGAAAATCGGATCGTTTTGCCCTGATTCCAGAAACAGTGGACGCGGCGCAATTAGCCCGATCAGCTCGGGAAGCTCGGCGTGGGCCAGCAGGCCTGGCGTATAATTGTCGATACAGTGATGCACCGCAAATATGCTTTCCTTAAACGTATTCGTAAAACCAGTCAAAACAACTGCTTTTATTCGTTCATCCAGCGCTGCGGCTACATATGAGATAAGTGCTCCGCCGGAAAAACCCATCGCCCCTATGCGGGCTGCATCTACCTCTGGCCTGCCCGCCAAATGGTTAAGCGCTTCCAACACTTCAGCTGTCCGAAGGCCCGTTAGCGTTTTGCCCAGCATCATGAGCTGGGTAGACAATCGATAGCAGGAGCTTGGGGCATCGGGATTTTCCTGCAAATCCGCATCCAGCCTCCGTTCACCGAAGCCGACGACATCGGGCGCAATAACCACCATGCCTCGCTTTGCCAGTTGGACGGCAAAATGCTGATGAATGTTAGGCTCGCCATGGTCTTCCGCCCCGTCCGGGAGCAAACCGACGATTTCCCTGCTGCCATAACCATGCCCATGCACTGCCAATACACCGGGCAGCTGCCCGCTCTTTGCGCCATCTGGAATAAGCACATACGCTGCGAAGGACAGCCCCGGTGTAGCGGACAGCTCCACCCGTTCCCTCGTATATCCATCGCATTGGACCCGTTCCAGCACGACAGGCTCATGCCCAGGGTTTGATTCAAAAGAACCTATCGCTGATGCAAGCTCGCTCTTTAATTGCAGCCTTCTGCCTTCCCTGCTCTCTGCTTCCGCCGCTTCACGATGCGCTTCAACCGCTTCCTCATAAAGCCGATTTAATAGCTGGTCTGCTTTCCACATGAACGTTCCTCCTGCCACTGCCAAAATAGTTGCTTCACAACCGCGTTCTTCCTCAAAGAAAACGCTTACGAAAACGATTATACTCCCTATGCCCCTATAACGCTAAAGCCAACGATAACACTAGTCAAGCCTATTTATAAGAAAAAAGCTTCCAGCCTGCTTTTTTATCGCAGGCCGAAGCTTTTTGGGGTTATCCCCATACTTAGTTGCTGGCTATCTAGTGTATTAGCTTGCTCGCTAACGTGCTTGATTCCTTACTTGTCGTCTTCCTGCTTGCTCATAGCTGCTTTGAGGGCATCCGCCAAGCTGTTCGAGAGCGACACATTATCGCTGAATTGATTGATCAGTTTTTTCTCCTGATGCTTATTAATCCGGCCGCCCTGCTTATCGCCCAGCATTTCAATGACGTTGCATGGTCGGCACTGTGCATATTTTCCGGCTTTGCCGTCATGAATTTCCATCTTCTTGCGGCATTGCGGGCAGCGCTTGTTCGACAGCGCCGGCTCAGCCGAGCGGCGATAGCCGCATTCCCGATCTGGGCATACAAGCGACTTGCCGCGCTTGCCCTTCACTTCCATCAAGTGCTTGCTGCATTCCGGGCAGCGCGAATGCGTCAGATTATGAGGCTTGTATTCCTTTGTCTCATTTTTCACCTCTGCCACCCATTTGCTCGCCTGCTCGCGAATGCCCGCCATAAATTTCGCTGGGTTGCCCTTGCCAAGCGCAATCCGCTCCAGCTCCCGCTCCCACTCAGCCGTCAGCTCCGGCCGACGAAGCTCCTCGACGACAATTTCGATCAGCTGCCTGCCTTTTCCCGTTGGCGACAGCTGATTGCCCCGACGCTCAATGGTGTCGGTTCCGAGCAGCTTCTCAATAATATCCGCGCGCGTCGCTGGCGTACCCAAGCTATGCTTCTCCATTCGGCCAAGCAGCGATGCTTCCGTATATCTTGCAGGCGGCAGCGTCCGCAATTCCTTGAATCGGGCTTGCTTAATCGGCAGCGTCTGCCCCATGCTCATGGCCGGCAGCAGCTGCTCCGGCTGGCGATCCGCCTCGCTGCGTGCTTTATCGTCGTCTTCATCGTCATCGTCGCTAAAGCTTCCGCTGCCGGTTCCTCCCCCGCTGTAAAGCTCTTTCCAGCCGCTTTCCTTCTGCACCCGTCCTTTGGCGTACAGCTTATCGCTGCCAACTGCCAGCGTAACGCTCGTCTCATCATAGCGGTACGCTGGCGAGAACAAGGCTAGAAAACGGCGGACAATCAGATCATACAGCTTGCGCTCCTCCGCGCTTAAGGCAGACAAATTAACGTATTGCTCCGTTGGAATAATCGCATGGTGATCGCTCACCTTGCTGTCATCAACGAATCGCTTCGTCACAGTTAACGGGCCGCGCAGCAGCTTGCGGGCAAAAGGCGCATAAGGCCCGACTGCCACGCTTTCCAGCCTGCTTTTGAACGTCGGCACGATGTCGCTCGATAGATAGCGCGAGTCGGTACGCGGATAAGTGACGATTTTATGCTGCTCATACAGCTTCTGCAGCACATTGGACGTCTGCTTCGCCGAGAAGCCCAGCCGCTTGTTCGCGTCGCGCTGCAGCTCCGTCAAGTCATAGGCGCCCGGATGCGGCTCCGACTTTTCGACTGTACGCAGCTTGTCGACCTTCGCGCCCTTTCCCTGCAAGCGGGCGACGACTGCGCCGGCTTCATCACGGCCCCATACACGTCCATCATGGCCATCTTGCTCGCGCCATACCGCCTGGAAAGTGCCCATATCGGCAGATACCGTCCAAAACGGCTGGGACTGGAACTGCTCAATTTCCTTCTCCCGGTCCATCAGCGCAGCGAGCGTCGGCGTCTGCACGCGTCCTGCCGCCAGCTGTGCATTGTATTTAGTCGTCAAGGCACGGGTGACATTCAGTCCAATTAGCCAGTCTGCCTCGGCACGGCATACCGCGGATGCATACAAATGGTTATATTCCGCTCCCGGCTTCAGCCTGCTAAAGCCATCCTTGATCGCTTTATCCGTCTGAGACGAAATCCAGAGCCGTTTAAACGGCTTGCGCCAATGCACCAGCTCCATAATCCAGCGGGCAACGAGCTCTCCCTCACGCCCGGCATCCGTTGCGATAATAAGCTCGCTAATATCAGAACGCTTGCACAGCTGCGCTACCGCCTTGAACTGATGCGACGTTTCCTTCATCACCTTCAAGTTCATTTTAGCGGGCAGCAGCGGCAAATCCTCCAAATTCCAGGTACGGTATTTCGGATCATATTCCTCCGGCTCTGCGAGGGTAACCAGATGGCCAAGTGCCCAGGTTACCACATATTTCGGGCCTTCTATGTAGCTTTTATTTTTGTTCGTACAGCCGAGCACACGGGCAATTTCCTTTGCCACGCTTGGCTTTTCCGCGAGCACTAATGATTTCATCTCTTCCATTCGCCCCATTCGTCCAGCTTGTAAAGCTATATTATCCTTACAAATGCTAATGTTGTCAAAAATAGTTCAAGCATGGCGCCTAAGCAAGCTATCCTCGCGGCGCCCACAAAATAATCGATACGCCGACCAGACATACGGCAGCGCCAATCCAATCGTAAAGATCTGGCGTCCGCTTGTCTACGAGCCAGCCCCAGAGCACCGCCATTGCGACAAACACGCCGCCATATGCCGCATATACTCTGCCAAAGGTCGGAAACGATTGCAGCGTAGGCAAAATCCCGTACAGCACCAAGATCCCACTGCCCAATATGCCGTACCAATAAGGCTTTCCTTCGCGCAGCCAAAGCCACACCAAATAGCCGCCGCCGATTTCTGCAAGTCCAGCAGCAATAAACAATAAAATTTGCATGATTAAAGGCAACACCAAAGCACCCCTTTTTTCCCTCTAGTCTATGACTCTATTTTACCTGACAATTGCCGTTATGCTATAGTATTGTCACCATGAAGGATAATAGATGCTTTGAATTAATCTCATGCACAATGATAATGACTGGGGAGTGCAAATGTTGAAACCGCGTTTGATCGGTACAATCGCTTTAGTATTATTTATTTTTGTGGCTATTAACGCTTATATCGGCTGGAATGGATGGCTTTATTTATCGGCCTTGATTTCTCTGGATAATCCTCTGCCATATGCCTTCGCTGTTGCCATTATTTCTATCTCTTATATCATTGGAAGACTTCTTCAACCAGTAGCACCTCTGCGCAAAATAGGGCGTGTGTTCAAGCTCATCGGCTCCTACTGGCTCGCGGTAATGGAATATGCGGTGCTGCTGCTTCCTCCAGCAGATTTGATTTATTGGCTGCTGACGAAGCTGGATATCCCCGCCTCTACAGCTCTGCTTGCAGTAGGCAGCGCAGTCGCCGTTATCATGTTGGCCATTTTGCTGCGCGGGAGCTGGAATGCCTGGTCGCCGGTCGTTCGCACTTATTCCATAACGATTGCCAAGCCTGCAGGAACACGCACATCGCTGCGTATTGGAATGGCCTCTGACATCCACCTCGGCACCATCGTCGGCAAACGCCATTTGGCGCGGCTTGCGAAGGCTATGGAGCATATGAAGCCCGATTTGATTTTGCTGCCTGGCGACGTCATTGACGATGATATTGCCCCCTATTTGGATGACAATATGTCCGAGGTCATGAAGCGACTGCAAGCTCCGCTCGGCGTCTATGCTGTGCTAGGCAATCATGAATATTATGGCGGTCACATTGCCCGCTTCATAGCGGAGATGGATGCTGTCGGCATACGCGTCCTGCTGGACGAGAGCGTGAAAATTGATGACGGCTTTTACATCATTGGCCGCAAGGACTTAAGCGCGAAGCGATCAGACCCCGAAGGCCGTCAATCCGTGAAGGAACTCGTCGCAGCGCTTGACGCTTCCCTGCCGCTCATCATGATGGATCATCAGCCCTCCGATCTGGAGCAGGCTTCGCTGCAGGGCATTGATCTTTCCTTGTCCGGCCATACCCACCGCGGTCAAATGATGCCGAACCACCTGTTCACAAGACGGCTGTTCGAGCTGGACTGGGGCTTTTTGAAAAAAGGACAGCTGCATGCCATCGTCTCCTCCGGCTTCGGCACCTGGGGACCGCCGCTTCGCATCGGCAGCCGCGCAGAAATTATTCAGCTCAACGTCGAATTTCGTCCATAAGCAACACTGGCTTGCCGCTATACTTTACCTGCTTGATTTTGCCTGATGGATTGCTGCTGGCTTTAGCAAAAAAACAAAAAGACTGGCGATGACCTTATCGGGTGCCTTCTTGCACAGCCCGATGCGTCGCCAGTCTTTTTTATGCCCATGCGTTTATTGGTTGTTTGTCCGAACCTGTTGAAAGGTGCGTCCCACCCAGCCAAAAATAACCTGTGTTTTAATGATTAACAGTAAGCCTAGCCCCAGCTTCACTATGCATTCCATTATGACAGCCCAGTTGGAATAAAGAAACGGCTGCGTTACTGTATAGCTCGTTTCATTAACTTGCAGAAGCTGAATGATCGTTGACGCGAGCGTAGGCAAGGTTAGCACAATCAGGATGACGCCTGTAAGCGACAACGCAAGCTTGTAAAGCTCGCCGCTGGCGAATCGGGTAGCTGGAAGCGCCTCTGCGGCGTCTTCTACTTGGCCTTGCGTAATACGCAGTACGAGGCCTTCTGCCTTCGACCATAGCAAAACGCTTGCCGCCACATATACGAGGCCCGGCATTACGAGAGACAAATACGCCCACGCCGACACATGAGCATCGCTGCCGCTCAGCATAACAGGCGCTACTACATCCATCAGCCTTCCAATACCTGCTACCAAAAAATAAATCGCCAACACCCGAATAGCTGTAAAAGCAAATTGCCGTTGTTTCATGTGTGTTCCTCCTTCGCTATTCCCATTATTGCAGCCATTTGCTGTACAGCACATCCGCATCGCCATTTTCCTGCAGCCTGTGTATGACCTGATTGACGACCTGAAGCAATTCGGTCTGCCCTTTGACGACAGCTATCCCGAAGCCTTCTTGGGTAAATGCGCCGCCTACCAGCTCCAAGTGTGCCTCGGGATAATGCTGATTGTAGCTGACCTGCTTTAAATAATCGTTAAATACGATATCTACTTCGCCAGAGCGCAATGCTTCCATACATTCCGCTACCGAAGCGTACGATCGTATTTTAATTTCTTTGCCCTGCGCAATAAGCGCTTCTGCTTCCCGCTCGCTGGTCGCCTGCGTTTTTACACCGATCGTCTTGCCATTCAAATCATTAAGCGAGCGTACCGAATGGTCGCCCATCCGCTTGACGATTGCCATGCCGGAATCCAAATATTTATCCGACATATCGACGGCCCGTTCCCGCTCTTCGGTAATATACATGCTGGCTATAACCATGTCGGCTTTACCCAGCTGCAGGGCGTTAAGCAGCTCAGAAAATGGCATTTTTATCCATTCAATGTCTACGCCAATTTCGTCTGCAATCGCTTGCGCCAAATCCACATCGTACCCTATAAACTCGCCTGTCTCTTCATCCGTATATTCAAACGGGTAATTTTCGGTTGTGGCAATAACCAGCTTGCCCGACTGTTTAATGATTGGCAGCCATTGCAGCATGGCAGGATTGCTTCTCTCAGGCCTCGGCGCATCCTTCGTACAGCCAGCAAGCATGAGGCTAAACAACGCAAGCAGCGCGATAGCCGACTTTACAGCTGCTTTCTCAAACATTCAAACAACCTCCCACCATAACGCCCCCCAGCTCGCTTTATTTCACTTGTTTTCTGTGTTGGGCCTGCTGCTCGCTCCATTCCCAAAGCCGCTTGGCAGCCTGCTCATCCATTGCTTTAGCAGACACTTCCTCCCTTTTTTGCTTATAAAAATAGTGCCCGCTTACCGCTCCGCCTTCCTCCGAGCTCGCCAAATACAGCGCCGTCTGCGCCCCCTGCAGCGAAGTTAAGAAAAAAGGCCGCAGCAGCGCATGCATGCTTTTGCCAAATCCCGTCTGGCGGTTAACGCCGAGCGACGTTCCTACCGCTCCTGGATGAAGGCAATTAACCGTCACCTTCGTATGCGCCAGCCGCCTGGCCAGCTCCTTGGTAAACAAAATGTTGGCCAGCTTCGATTGGGCATAACCCTTTACTACACTAAAGCCCCGAGTCAGATTTATGTCTTCAAAATGGATTTTTCCCGCTTTATATGCGCCCGAGGATACATTGACTACTCTGCCCTGCGGTGATCGCTCCAGCAGCTCCAATAACGATGTCGTCAGTAAAAAATGGCCCAGATGATTAACGCCGATCATGCTTTCATAACCATCTTTGGTTAGCTCGCGCTTCAGCGATACAACGCCTGCATTGTTCAGCAGCACATCCAGCCGGTCGTACCGCTGCTTGAAAGCTTCGCAAAAGGCAGCAATGCTCGCAAAATCTCCAAGATCGCAGACCATCAGCTCGATATGCGCGGCACCGCTTGCGGCAAGCGCCTGCTGCCGTGCGGCTTCTCCGCGCTCCAGGCTGCGGCAAGCCATAATAACTTCCGCGCCGGCCTTCGCCAGCTCCGTAGCTGATGCCAATCCCATGCCCGCATTTGCTCCGGTAACAAGTACGATTTTCCCACTCATTTGCATCATGCTTCTCAGCTCCACTTCCCTGTCTATATCGTCATAAGCCGTTTATAAGGGTAGCACTTATACATGCTTATAGTTATAAAAAGGTCTCCGGCTTTGCCCGGAGACCCTGTGACTGCTGCTGCACCAAATGCCCAAGCCCATATCAGCAGGCCAGCAAGCCCTTAGGACCAATCGTCAGATTGAATGAATAATTCGCTGCTGCGCCCTGCTGCTGCACTCATGCTGTTCGCTATTGTAGCTATCATTATTGCATCTCTAAATCTTCCGTAAAGCCGCGTTTTTTCAGCCAGTTGC
Organism: Paenibacillus sp. BIHB 4019; assembly: GCF_002741035.1. Taxonomy (NCBI): domain Bacteria; kingdom Bacillati; phylum Bacillota; class Bacilli; order Caryophanales; family Paenibacillaceae; genus Paenibacillus; species Paenibacillus sp. BIHB 4019. The sequence goes on from NZ_CP016808.1 coordinate 229,247, forward strand.
CGCAGCATAAACTCCAAGTATGCGCTTCAGGATGGTCATAGGCAAGGCCGATGCCATGTCCGCCGCTCTCATAAATGTGCATTTCATAAGGCACGCCGCTGCTAGCAAGCGCTGCTGCAAACATTAGACTGTTCTGGACAGGAACGGCCCCGTCATCTGCGCAATGCCACAGGAAGGTCGGCGGCGTCTGCTCCGTTACTTGCAGCTCGTTCGACAGCTCCCGGCGAAGCTCCTCAGGCGCATCCTCTCCAAGCAAATGGACCAGTGAGCCATGGTGACGGAACTCCCCTAGGGAAATCACCGGATAACACAGTACCATCGCATCTGGGCGGCTGCTTGCGCGTTCAATCGGATCGGTACTGCTGCTGTCTCCGGCATCAAAATGCGTGCCGACTGTGGAAGCCAGATGACCGCCAGCCGAGAAGCCGAGTATGCCAATACGCGTAGGATCAATGCCGAATTCAGCTGCCTGGCTTCTGACGATCCGCATGGCGCGCTTCGCGTCGCCGAGCGGAATAGGGTGCTTATGCGGAGCTACACGGTAATGCAGGACAAACGCATGCAAGCCCAGATCATTCAGCCATTTAGCAATTGGCTCTCCTTCATGATCGGCACGATAGCGATAACCGCCGCCTGGAAGCACGATGACTGCTGCTAGTGGCTTACCCGACTTGATAAGATGAGGCACTAAATACGGGCGCTCGCCTTCCACATTTTCATAAGCTGATTCTGGCCATAATGCTATTTCCGTCATATGCGAAACCTCCGAATTAACATTTTATGCCAATGATAGCCCTTGCTTCAAAGCCATTATACATGAATTCCACTTGGAGTATGTCAATTCCTTCATCACGTTAGACAACTAAATCGAAATTTATTCAGCCAAAATTGTAACTATTTGTAGTGTGGCTGCGTCTTTAATTTTAGACTAAGCTTAGAAGGCATGGCAATAGCAACGACCTTAAACAGGAGGAATAAGGATGAAACGTTTACGCACTGCTTTTACAGTCATTCCAGCAATCAGCCTCGCAGCTTCGTTAATGGGAGCGCCTCTTGCATCAGCAGCACTTCCAGCAAGCAGCAGCGATTACATAACAGCGGCGGCAGTTGCGCCAGCCGCCAAGAAAATAACGCTTAAGGTGAACGGAAACTCCTATGTGACCGAATCGGCCCCTTTTATATCACAAAACTCGGTGTATATGCCGCTTCGCGAGGTTGGCGAGCTGCTAGGAGCCCTTGTGTCTTGGGATGCAGCCGCCAAAACCGTCACGATGAGCTACCCGGGACATCTGGTTACGTTGAAGGTCGGGTCCACGGAGGCGATCAACAACGGCAAGCAGATCAAGCTGAACACCCCGCTTCAAGTGATTAAAGGCCATGTCTACGTACCGCTGCGCTTTTTCTCGGAATCCATTGGGGCAAGCGTGACTTGGAAACAAGCCGATAACACAGTAGGGATTAACCAGAAGGTCATTTATCAAGCGGGTGGCAGCCTGCAGTCAGGCGCAGTATGGATCGATCCAGCAACTGGAACCCTTTATTCGGCGCTAGGCAAATCCGATATCCCCAAGCTTGCAGGCAAGCTTAATATTGATCCGGAGCTTACCGGCTACTGGGGCATTTCAACCAAAGCGGTCGGAACAAATGGCCTCATGCTAACCGTTCTACTAAACTACGGGGAGCCCGGCATTCAATACCGTTCCCACGCTGCTTATATTAAAGATAGTAAGCTCGTCAAGCAGGCTACGGCGCAATATTTCCAGCGCTATGAGCCTAACATCGTTGCGATGAACAATAATCCTTTGCTGACCGACGGCAAAACATTATCCCTACTAGACAGCAGCGGAGCCACCTTGGAGGAATATGACCTGCCCAAGCTCGGTGGCAAGGATGAAGCATATGCCGTGCTTGGCATGGGCCAAGGCTACCTTATTATTCGCCCTAACAAAACAGGGCTGCTCACTTTAGTCGATTTGAAGACGGGCACCGCTACGCTCCTTTATAAGCAGTTCCTGTCTGCTGCCGAGCAGGAATATGCGGAAACAAATGACGTCCCTTATCATGGCGATGAGCTGGCCTTCAATGGCGAAACGTCTAAAGGCGTGCTCAGCTTCTCCTATCGCAGCGCCCTCGATGGCAAAAGCTACACCTACAGCTACTCGCTGAATAAAGCGTAAACAGCAAATCCTTATGTTTATATAATAAAACAAGCCCCGATAGCGATTTATTACCGCTGCCGGGGCTTGTTTTATTGGCGGCTGCCCGCCTATGAAAGGGTGCGGCTTAATGGTTAAGCTGCCCTTTAGAAAAAGGCTGCCATCGTTTTCGCCAGCTTTTCATAATTCGCATAAATTTCTTTGTAGCGCTTGCTCATCTCCGGGTTCGGCACAACCGGCTTGTCCATTGGAATATGCTGCTTAATTTCCTCATAAGAGCTCGCATAGCCAGTTGCTACTAATGAAGTCCAAGCGGCGCCCCATGCGGCGCTATGATGGTTTTCCGAGACGTATATTTCGGCGTCGAAAATATCCGCCATCATTTGCAGCCAGAGCGGCGAGCGGGACAGCCCGCCGTTCACATACATTTTTTGCGGCGCGCCCGCCAGCTTCTCCAGCGCCTTGCCAATCTGATACAGGTTGAACGTTACACCCTCCAGCACCGCGCGAATGAAGTGTGCCCGCTCATGGGTCATCGTTAAGCCGTAGAAATTGCCCTTCGCCCGCTGATTCCACAGCGGTGCCCGTTCGCCGTTCAAATACGGCAGGAAAAGCAGGCCGTCCGCGCCGGGAGCAACCTTCTCAGCCTCAGCCAGAAAAGCCTCGTAGCCGCCCTCATAATTCAGCGTATCCTTCAGCCATTGCAGCGCAATGCCGCCATTGTTCGTCGGGCCGCCGACGATATACGTGTCCTTCGTAAAAGAGTAGCAGAACGTCTCGCGGCTATCGCTCACCTTCGCCTGATGCGTGAGCTGGCGGATTGCCCCGCTCGTCCCAACAGATACGGCAACCTCGCCGGGAAGAATCGCTCCAATGCCGAGGTTCGACAGCTGTCCATCCGCAGATCCAATCGCGAACGGCAGGTCCGCTGGAACGCCCATTTGGGCAGCAATATCCGCATTTAGCCCCGAAAGAATTTCCGTTGGCGGCACGATTTCGGACAGCTGCGCTGCTGTAATGCCGGTTAACGCCAGCAGCTCTGGCTCCCAGTCCAGCTTCGCTGGATTGAATAAGCCGGTTGCCGAAGCCATCGCATAATCGATTTTGCGTTGTCCGAACCAACAGTAAAGCAAATATTCCTTAATCGACATAAAATAGCTCGCTTGCTCATAAGGCTCATAGTTATTTTCTTTCATCCACAGCAGCTTCATGAGCGGCGTCATCGGGTGAATCGGCGTTCCCGTCGCCTTGTACACCTGCTCCCCGCTTGCTTCCAGCAGCGCTTCCGCCTGGCCCGCGCTTCTTCCATCCGCCCAAATAATCGCCGGGGAAGTCGGATTTCCGGCTGCGTCCAGCGTCAGAATCGCATGCATCGCCGCCGAAAAACCGAGCGCCAGCAGCTCGCCTTCCTCTACCTTCGCCTTCTCAATCGCTTCTCTAATAGCGAGCACGGCCGAGCGCTCGATTTCCACCGGGCTTTGCTCCACCCAGCCTTGCTGCGGGTAGTAGAACGTATTCATTTTCTCCACATCTGCAACCAAATGGCCGTTTCGATCAAAAATACAAGCTTTCACGCTGGTTGTCCCCAGATCAAGCCCGATTACCAGCTCTCTTCCCATCTCTCATCGTCCTTTTCGTCTCCAGCTCCGAAGGGCCGTATTTTCCGCTTGCTATCGTTTTATTATAACTGATTTGCAGGGCAGATACGTTATAAATAAGCGGCCGGCCCGAATAAGCAAAACCAAGCAGCCGCATGAAGCGGCTGCTTGGTTTTGGCTTATCCTCTTTCATCGAAGCCATTCGTTTGCCTCATGCAGCCCGCTTGTTCCTCCAAGCTAGCGCATCAAGGAGGCTCGATGCAACGGCGTCTGCTCTCTAAATTACTCCTCAAATTTGCGCATCGCAATGACGGCATTGTGGCCGCCGAAGCCGAAGGAGTTCGTGAGGCCGACCTTTATATTTGCGCGGCGCGCTTCGTTCGCTACTATGTCCAAATCTCCGCAGTCCGGGTCAGGTTGCTCATAATTGATCGTCGGCGTAATGACGCCTTCCTGCAAGCCTTTGGCGAGGGCAATCGCCTGTGCCCCTCCCGATGCGCCAAGCATATGCCCCAGCATCGACTTCGTCGCCGTGACAGCTGGCGGCTGCTTGCCATCCGCTGCAAACAAGCGGCGAATCGCCGAAGCCTCCGAGCGGTCGCCAACCTCAGTGCTTGTGGCATGTGCACTAATGACATCCACATCCGCAGGGGCTAGTCCCGCTTCCTGCAGCGCAAGCTTCATCGCCCGGTAGGCACCATCTCCATCAGGCGGCGTCGCTACTATATGATAAGCATCCGAGGTTGCTCCATAGCCTACAACCTCCGCATAAATCCGCGCTCCTCTGCTTTGCGCATGCTCAAGCGATTCCAACACCATAATGCCCGCTCCTTCCGACATGACGAAGCCATCCCGGCCGTTGTCAAAAGGACGGCTTGCCCGCTCCGGCTCCTCGTTGCGAGTCGAAATCGCTGTCGCATTGCCGAAGCCTGCGACCGCAATATCTGTTACGGCCGCCTCTGAGCCTCCAGCAAACACAACGTCCGCCCAGCCGCCGCGAATGAGGCGGAACGCCTCGCCAATGGCGGTATTGCCCACAGAGCAGGCAGTAACTGGCGCAAGCGTCGGGCCGAGCGAGCCAAGCCTGATGCTGATTTGGGCAGCTGCCATATTGGCAATCATCATTGGCACAAGCAGCGGGCTGACCCGGCCTGGCCCGCGCTGACGCAGCTGCCCTTCGTTATCCTGCAGCGTTTGCAGGCCGCCAATGCCAGAGCCGACATATACCGCAAGCCGCTCACGGTCCAGCTGTTCCAGCTGCAAGCCCGAATCGGCAAGCGCCTCTTCCGCTGCCGCGAGGCCAAACTGGGTGAAGCGGTCCATTTTGCGGGCTTCTTTTTTCCCAAACCGCTCCTCTGGATTAAAATCCCGCACTAGACCGGCGAAATGCGTCTTATGGTTTGATGCATCGAATGTATCGATAGGGCCAATGCCCGATTTTCCCGCAAGCATTCCTTGCCAAAACGTCTCGACTCCTACTCCTAATGGCGATACGACACCAAGCCCCGTCACAACGACTCTATTCATTAATTGTTCCCCGCTTTCCAATAATAAACTGCTTATCTCGATTGATTGTATTATGGCAAACGAATTATCCTATTACAAGTTGTCGTTTATCCTAGTATTGGCTATACTACAATAACAAATAACAGCGTATTGGGAAGGGTTTGAGAGTTTTGTCCGATCGTATTCGGCTAGAAGCGCTTGCGTCTTTTCTGAAGGCGAAGCGCGCTGGAATTAAGCCGCAGGCAGTGGGCTTGCCTGCTGGCATTCGGCGGCGGACGCCGGGACTGCGCAGGGAGGAAGTGGCGCAGCTGGCGAACGTCAGCGCAACCTGGTATACGTGGCTGGAGCAGGGGCGGGACATTCATGTGTCCACCCAAGTGCTGGAGTCGATTGCAGGCGCGCTGCTGCTGACAGCGGATGAACGCGACTATATTTTCGGACTGGCGTTTGGCCATCATGCCGGTACAGGCGGGGGCGGCTTGAAGCTCGAAGAGGAGGAGCTTCCGCTTAGCCCTTCCTTGCAGCGGATCTTAACGGAGCTTCGTTATTGTCCGACGATTATTTCCGACCGCCATTGCCATATTGTCGGCTGGAACGAGGCAGCTGCGCATGTATTCGTCGATTTCAAATCCATTCCGTATGCCGAGCGGAACCTGATTCGCCTCCTGTTTACCCGCAAGGAACTGCGCAGCCTAGCCGTCAATTGGGAAACGTTCGTGGAAGGCTACCTTGCGATCTTCCGCACCTATTACGGCCAATATATGGGCGATGAATGGTATGATCATTTTATCGAGGAAATGTCGCGGCTCCATCCTGAATTTGAAGCATTATGGCAGCGCAGCCAGGTCAGCCGCTCACCGGAGGTCACGATCGAATTCCGCCACTCCAAAACAAGCAAAATGCTGTTCGCGCTGACCTCCTTTCAAGTGCTTGGGAGCGTAGACCTGCGGTGCACCGTCTATACTCCGGTGGAGGAATCAGGGACGGAAGAGAAGCTGCGGAGATTATTGGGCACTACATAATAGCCCCTTATTTCCGATGGGTAGGGAAGACTGATCGTGGAACTTGAAGGACTGATCGTGGAGCATAAATGTATTTCAGATTTCGCTAGATGGAGATAACGATGACTTTTGTGAGCCGTCTTATTTTACGGTAGATGGAGACATCATTTATGTTGCTTTGAACAAAAACAAACAACAAATAGCCAGCTTGCTATAATCCACTAAAATAATAAATTGCCAAAAAACTAAAATAGTAGATACTAAAATACTAATAACTGGCCTTCTGGCCATTTCCCTTTCCAGCCGCATGGGATATGTCCTGATTGATATACGTTTAACAGTCTCGTATAAAATCCAGGCATAATATAAGGGCTATAGGCATGCTCCATCATAGCTGCAAGCAGGTCCCACTCCACACTTTCATATACTGATTCGTTAAGATGATTATTTTTGGCGTACAAGGAGATATCATTCAAGACTCCATTTTTCAATAGCTTTTTGGCTTCAAGCGTTATGCTATTCCACTGTCTATAGGCTTCAAGATGCTCCTTATGCAGAGCTACGGTTAGACCGTTTCTAATTTCTAATTTGAAGTTATCCCATCTAGAGTTGAGGCTTTTCTCTGCCTCTCTCCAGTTATTTAGACAAGAATACTCATAATGGAGGGTAAAATCCGCCCCTTCCCCACACTTGCTAAACCAAGCTATTTCAGCAATTTGTTCAGCGTAGAACTCTTTCAGTGTTTTCATAAATGCTCCTTTGATTGTCTGCTTCTGGTTGCTTAGCGCTTATTCGAGGCCAATTTCATCTGACGATTCATGGCTAGATGAACCGCAGCTTGCATTTGTTGCTTAGATCAATGGGGTAGTGGCTATGGCTGGGGCTAACACCACACAGTTCGATAGGCTGCCTGCTTTTTTGGAGGACTGAGTTTCCGCTATTCTGGATTCTAACCCAATTTTAGGGCGTAAGCGGACAGGAGATACGCTATTGCCCTCAATCTCCCTTCAAAATGGCTTTTAGCAGCGTATTAGTGGCCCCTGTGTCCGCAGCCTGTGCCTTCACCTATGAATCGGTTGAAATAGCTGCCGCCGTGTCCGCCAAATTTTTCTTAGTGCAGGGAGAGGCACCTTGAAACGAAGGGCATAAACCTCTTTAGCCCCCTAATCCCCTTGGACACTTTTGTCCCATTCATATACACTACAGGAAGTGGAGGAAGTATCCATAAAAAGACGGTTTCGGTGCTCGGTGCAAACGAAGAAAGAGTTTGTAGTGGAGGTGCTGTCGGGGTACTGGATAGAGGCGGTAGCCCGGCAGCATGGCCTCTCCCCTAAAACACTCGGAAACTGGGTTCGCCAATATCAGGATGACCTTATGGTAAAAAAGCAAAGAGAGGACAAGCAGCTCGAGCAAGATGCTGCACAGTTTCAGGACCTCCAAAAGAAATACGAGGAAGCCGTTAAGCTGTTGGGTGAAATAGAACTGGAGATCCCTCTCCGCGAGATCTGGTTAAAAAAAAGTATCCCGACTGGAAGTAGCGAGCCATTGGATTGGACAAGGCTACCCCGTGCTTACCGTGCTGCGGATTTGCGGGGTTCCTCGATTGTAAAATAATTAAGGCTACCTCAGATAATAATACTAGGTAGCCCCTAAAAGATAAGTTATCCTTATTCTAGTTGTTCCCCTGGTAGAACCAAACATAGTGTATTCATTGCATTATATATATCTTCACCGAATTTAACCAAACAATATCCTGTTTCTCCATATATTTTTCCCGAGGTTGATATAAACATCATCGTATTTTCATTTCTCGCTTGACCTATAGCGGTTATTCCCTCCCCCACACGTTTTTCTATTTCATCAAAGTCTTCTTTATCGTAATAATCACCAAACGCTTCTTCTGGGTTTATATAAAATGAGTCCTTATTACCATTAGGACGCTTAAATTTACATTTTAAACCTCCAAATTCACTTAAAACATCTATAAGAGATTGATCAATTTCATAACCTTTCGATTTTAAAAAATCCACCATGCTAGTTATATCAGTCTTTCTTTCAGGGAACCAACCCGATGCCCTCAGAATACTCATTGTTTCAAGTGCAAGAATACTCATATTTTCACCATCCTATTTTTTATGCTTATTTCGAAATATCAGCCATAAAGTCCATGAATGTAAGTTTACAAATACGAACGATTACGGGCGAAACTAAACGGCCTCAGTCCGATGAAATTCAGAACTAAGGCCGCTCAAATGATCTTATTTTTTGTACTATCTACTTGATGTGGTACAATTCATAATTGCAACAGGCTTTTAAATTCTGATGTCTAGTCTACTAGTTCTAATTTCTTGATAAACCCATCAATCTGTTCAACATTACGGCATATCTATATTTTTTCTTTATATGCATACATCTCATACATAAAAACCTGCTACAAAAAAAGGTTATATTGGTATTCGTGAATTAAGTCTTTTGTTTGATCTTAGTAGCCTCTCAATAATATAAATCTCATAATGCTTATTTAGCATCTGGTAGCCGCTTTAATACACCTTCTATTTGTAATTGTAGCTTTTGTTTCTCATCCTGAGATAGTTGATCACCGACATCATCAACGTTAAAATCTTTCAAAGTTTCTTCAATGCGCATTAAATATTTAGTATCCGTTAAATTATATTCTATTAATCGTTCAGCTAATGTAGCGTAAACTCCAATCTTTTCACCTATTGTATGTTCACAATCACGTTCAAAACGCTTTAGAACATCTTCTGCCAGTTCATTAGCACTTTTGGTAGGAATGAAAATGGCATTAAAGTATCCATTCACTTCATTTCCAATTTCCTCATAATACCAGAAAGTCCTTGGATTAAAATTCAAAGGTTTTTTTTCAATTTCTTTTAGAACATAATTTTTTCTGACAATCAAAACGTTATATTGTTCGGGAGTTAACTGCTGTTCTAATGATTCAAAAGCAATTTCATTTAACTTTTCTAATAAATAATCTTTAGACTTATAAAACATATAGGGTTGTTTTAATGCAAATTCACCGTAAGAAACCAAAATAATTGCTTTCTCAAGGTCTCCTCTGTTCATAATTAATTCAAAATCATCCATTGTTCGTTCCAGAGCATTAGAGTTGTTTAATTTTCTTTCTTTATACTCTTTGTATGTTTCATTAAATGACTCAAATAATTCTTCGTATTTGTTATTCATATTCTCAAAACTCCTTTATTATTTAATAGGTGTAATTTCAACTCCTCGATTATGAACAACTTCCACCTCAATATTAGGATACTTTTCTTTAAATTTACTTATTAAGTAATTACAACTACCGCATGTATCTTTTTCTGTAAATAAAGTAATTTTCCCTTTCACATCTGGTTTATCCCCCAAATCTTTTGCTATATTATTTAAAATTTTATACTCTGTATCATCATCTCTTAAAGTTTCTCTCCCACGTGAATTAGGAGCATCAGTTGCATTAAATACTGGATTTTCAGGGTATTCGGATATATCTTTTATATTAGGATTACCTGAATGTTTTGTTACTTGACTATGAGCATAGTATTCATCTTTTGGTAATTTTACATCTAGCTCAACAGAAGAATAACAAAAATTACCTTTTACACTATTTAATACCTTGTTCAATAATTTACCTTTATATTTCGCTGCGCTTTCTAACAATACCTTGTCTTTAATAGGGTCAACAGCCCTTGTTGTTACCCACCCAAATTCAATAAGTTGTCAGTTTTAGGGTCACGAGCATATCTATGTTCATGTGGTGTTGAACCATGATCTATATCAGGTTTACCCTCAGCATCATTCTTCAAACGATCAGCCAATTCCTTCTTACCCGCTTCGGATTCCTTAAAGAAATCCTTATGATGCTGTGAAGGACTTGAAGGTATAGAATCAGGACTTTCATGAAGTTTTATATTTCCTCCAGGACCTGCGGGAACAAGATCATCCCCCACCTTCTTAATCGTCAAGGTATTCTGAAGCTTCTTCCAGCCTGTAGTTGCTGCATCCTTGATATCCAATGCATCACGTATTAGTTTCGCTTTAACTGCATCTGCGGCATTCCCAATCCAGCCCGTCATTTTATTCAGCGAATCGCCAAATGCGTTGCCTAAGGTCTTCACGATTTTCGCACCAGCGATCTTGTTACCGATTGCCTTCGTAAGACGTGAATCCATTATACCACCAGTTAAACCGCCAATCCCCATATCCAGCGCCAGTGTACCAAAGCTAAACCCTTTGCCTTCCATCGTCTGGCGAATGACACTCTCAAAACCATTCTGCACCGCACCAAACGCCATACGTCCACCTAGGTTCGCCATCGGACCGAACGGGCCAAACACTGCCCCAGATATCGCCCCAATGACCGTCTCTCGAAAGGCCGTTGAAACATACGTCCCCATATCGCTGACCTCGCCGCGGGCAATATCCGACACCGCTTGGCTCACGACCGCAGCGGTTCCCGCAATGGCTGCTCCAGCTAGCACCGCACCAACAACGACCGCTCCCGCTCCTAGTGTCGCTACCGTGAAGGCTGCTGCTACCGCGACTACTGCGACCACAGCCAATCCTGCCAGCACATTCCTCGCTAGTTTCCCCCAACTAAACGGTGGTTTTTCCGGCGGTGGCGGTGGGGGAGGTGGCTCTCCTTCTACTGGCGCATCATCATAAGGCGCATAGCTCGTCCGATCCTTTCCTTCCGTTCGGATCTGCGCACCCATGAGGTTATACTCGCCTTCCAGCGTAATCCCGCTTGGAGCACTTGTCTTCTTCGCTACCAGCAGCGCTTGTGCACCAATCACTACACGCTTCGGCGTAAACAGCGAAATCTCTTACTTCCCTGTCAGCTTCACGATACGCTTCATCTTTAGATAAAAAAGACTTATCCAACTTAAATGCAAGTTAGATAAGTCTTCTATTTTGTTTCGAGTACTTATTAGAGCTTACAGAATTCAATCACTTAACTAAACCATTTTCAAAACACACTTACTGCTACAAACTAAAACCTAGTTATTTAGAAGAAACATACATTAATATTATTGAATAAATCTAAATTACTGATTCTCTTTTTGATGGAGTATAATTAATATAATCTTGATTAAAAAATTCATCAGCTATTGTATATACATCTTCTTGTTTAACTATAGCCAGTTCCTTTGAAGTTACTCCTATAAGCACGTTCAAACGTGCGTACCCATCACTTACTGGAATAAATTCTGGAAAATCTATTGGAGGCACAATAATAAACCCACTAATATCAGTTTGAGGAATATTCCCTTCTTTATACTCCAAATACTGTCCCGGATATATATGTCCATTACCGTTATCAACATACTGAGCCCAACTAATTAGTTCTTTTTTTAATACTTCTTCGTCAGGTTTTGCAAAAATGATTAACTCATAGCCATAACCTGAAATTTTGAAATCTGTTGACTTAATTTGAGATGAAGGGAGATTAGGATTGCTGAACCCCGAGGTAATAAATGCATCCAACCCCTTATACGCACGTGGATATTTAAAAACAAATAAATCGCTTTGTTGATTTCCCCAAATGACGCTTGGTTCTATAAATCCAAATAAACCGCCGTATACCAATTCTACTCGATCTTCTAATGGATACTTATTTGGACTCAATGGCATAAAAATTCTTTGTAATATCTTTTCTACAGAAGGATACAAAATTTCTCCCTTATTTGATGAAGCAAAACTTAATTTAGTTACAGATTTACCATTTATTGAAAGTCCGATTAGTTCTTGTTCATCTAAGCGCACCCAAATTTCAGCCTCTACCTTTTCAGAGGATTCAAAGGTTTGAATGTCTACAATACCATGATTATATTTTGAAAGGCCTAAAGCAGCAGCAAGGTGATTTTCCTCTTCATTGATTCTCCCGGTTAATAAAACTAGTTCGCATCCATTTTCAAACTCAAATCCAATTTCTGATGCATTCTTATATAAAAACTGAAAGTAAGGTGATCCTTCTAATACTTTTTCTAATACATCTGCTCTTGTACTCATATGATATATAACCTCCATTCAAAAATTAAGACATAAACAAAATATATCCGTTTTTAATGATATGTTCCATTTTTCAAATACCAATTAGAGTTCGCACATATAAATATCTGTGAGGGGATAATCAATTGTGCCGTTTGGCTGCTTTTACTCTCGCTTCTTATTTTGATTACGGCTGTACTTAGAAATAAAAAAGGCATACTCTAACTTTTTCAAGTGAAGTATGCCCTATAAATTTCATCTTACTTTTTCTTAGATCTTAATAAATCAAGAAAGTCACTATAGCATTGTTATTACATGTTCTTTAACATTTTCGTCGAACCTAGCTCCTTCTACAATTCTCCTTTCCAGATCACATTATCAAGCTTAACGCCCGTAAAGTCAGCGCCTGTAAATACTCCGTTGCTTAAATTGGCTCCTGTAAGATTTCCATTTTCAAAATTTGCATTTTTAGCATTTACTTTTGCAAATCATCATGTAACTCTTTAATACTCGGATTGTATTGCCCTACTCTTCTTCTATCAGCATCGTCGAGCTTCAAAAATAGAGGCTCCTTGCTTCCGCCTGTAAACTCGACTCCCGTCGGAGACAGTTTTATTTCACTGCCATGCTTCGTGCAAAAATAACGGTTGTTTCGATCGGCCACCTTCTCTGCACTCGCTCCATTTGTTCGCACGCCGACTGTAACGATCTCTTCTTGATCTCTCGCATCGACTAGATTCAGATTCGCCTTCGTTCCTACCTACGGCATAATATATTATTAATAATGGGTAGCTCTAAAAAAATATATTTATTCCAGTTGTTCTCCTGATAGAACTAAACATAGTGTGTTCAAAGCATCATAGATACTATCACCAAATTTAACCAAACAATATCCTGTTTCTCCATTGAGTGGTTATTAGCGTTACTTGTGATACAGTAACGGATGAAAAAAGAAACCGCAACGCGAGCGGCTAACTAGCATTGCGGTATTGTTAGTTGTATTGAACGATCTTGTTGTTGGGATTGTAAAATTATATTATTTATGAGCGGCGTTTAGCAAGCTGTTTACATTAAAGTCGACAGACCTCTGACTTATTCCAAATTTTCTTTTCATTAATCCTTCTTTTTGAATACATCTTTATCTTTTGTATACATTGCTAATAAGAAATCAGTAAATGTATCTGCAATTTTGTAAAAGTCATCCTGATCCGTACTCTCAGAATAGAAATAAATTGGAGGATTATCACCTTCATCTAATTTAAAGAAACAAAACATACATCCTTGACTCATCCAAAAAACAAAATCATTTTCAGTTAGTTTCTTGGCAAACTCGTTTTCCTCCAGTAATTCCTGCCCACCTTCTTTTAGAATTAAAAGTTCATCCATAAAGCAAGAGTGGCCTCGTAAAAAAGTATGTTCTGTACCTCTACCCATTATTTTTAGAAATTCAATATATGATTCTGGTAATTCGTTATCACCGATCGCCTCTTTCACCTGAGCCAAATCCTCATTTGTGCAAGGATTCATTGGTATTCTATCATTATTCAATAAACCAATGATTCCACTTAAATACCTCATTCTATTTTCCTCCCTTTGGTAACACCTCTACGCGAATTACTGTAATATTAGGGAAATCACTTTGAAATTGATCAACTAAATCTATACAGTTATCACAGTATGGTCTCTCGGATATAATTTCAATTTGGCCTTTGATATTAGGATTATCTTTATACTTATTCCTTAAATATTCTACTATTTTTTGCTCCGTATGGTTAGTATACTCTGGTATTGGGCCTTGGTATTTATATTCATCAGGTTGTGGAGGCTTAAAGTTCCCCTTGTTAAAATGATCTTTATCAGTAAATTTCCCACTAACACTTTCTAGATCTATTATGTCGTCCCCAATTTCCCCCTTTGCTGCTGCAACATTTCTTGTTTTACCTGCCGTATATTTAGATCTTAATTGATCAATTAATTCTCTATCCGCTTGAGTTGCTGTTCTAAATTCTCTATTTATAGCAACTTTACCCGTCCCCTCAGCCTCATTCTTTAAACGATCCGCCAATTCCTTCTTACCCGCTTCGGATTCGCTAAAGAAATCCTTATGATGCTGTGAAGGACTTGAAGGTATAGAATCAGGACTTTCATGAAGTTTAACATTTCCTCCAGGACCCGCGGGAACAAGATCATCGCCCACCTTCTTAATCGTCAAAGCATTCTGAAGCTTCTTCCAACCCGTAGTTGCTGCATCCTTAATATCCAATGCATCACGTATCAGTTTCGCTTTAACCGCATCTGCTGCATTCCCAATCCAGCCCGTCATTTTATTCAGCGAATCGCCAAATGCGTTGCCTAAGGTCTTCACAATTTTCGCATTTGCAATCTTGCTACCAATCGCTTTCGTGAGACGTGAATCCATTATACCACCGGTTAAACCGCCGATTCCCATATCCAGCGCCAGTGTGCCAAAGCTAAACCCTTTGCCTTCCATCGTCTGGCGAATGACACTCTCAAGACCATTCTGCACCGCACCAAATGCCATTCGTCCACCTAGGTTCGCCATCGGACCAAATGGGCCAAACACTGCCCCAGATATCGCCCCAATGACCGTCTCTCGAAAGGCCGTTGACACATACGTGCCCATATCGCTGACCTCGCCGCGGGCAATATCGGATACAGCTTGGCTCACGACCGCAGCGGTTCCCGCAATGGCTGCTCCAGCTAACACTGCACCAACAACGACCGCGCCCGCTCCCAGCGTGGCTACCGTAAATGCTGCCGCTACCGCGACTACCGCGACGACAGCCAATCCTGCCAGCACATTCCTCGCTAGTTTTCCCCAGCTGAATGGCGGTTTTTCTGGAGGTGGCGGTGGGGGAGGCGGCTCTCCTTCTACTGGTGCATCATCATACGGCGCGTAGCCCGTCCGATCCTTCCCTTCCGTTCGGATCTGCGCCCCCATCAGGTTGTACTCGCCTTCCAGCGTAATCCCGCTTGGCGCACTCGTTTTCTTCGCTACTAGTAGCGCTTGCGCGCCAATCACTACACGCTTCGGTGTGAACAGCGAAATCTCTTCCTTCGCCGTCAACGTCAACTTACGCGGGCTGCTCAAGATAATTCCTACGGCATCGTCCAGCTTCAAAAACAGCGGCTCCTTGCTTCCGCCTGTGAACTCGACTCCTGTCGGGGACAGCTTCATTTCACTGCCATGCTCCGTGCCAAAATAACGGTTGTTCGGATCGGCCGTCTTCTCCGCACTCGCTCCGTTTGTTCGCACGCCTCCGGTGACAATGGCTTCTTGACCACCTGCATCTGCGAGATACAGATTCGCCTTCGTCCCTACCTGCGGCATGCTGTACATCGCGCTTCCTGTCTCCGGGGCATAGCGGTACCAGTGCGCCGTTCCCTTATCCTGCTCGTCATCGATCGCCAGATGCACCTGCACCTGTTCTCCTTTCACCGCCAGGATTTCTCCTTGCAGTGTCAGGCCCGACAGACTGCGGTTCATCATGGGCTGCTCTCGTATTCCCGCTTCCCGCAACAGACGGTAGTGGTAGATGAGCTGACCCTTTTCCAATCGCGCCGTCATCGACGATACGATCAGCTCAATATATCCCCGAATCTTAAAGCGATCGCCTAAGCGATAGAACGTCCTAGACTCTATTTCATAACCGAAAAAATCCGTATCATGCAGGCCTGCTGCTTCACCGCCTGCTTTTTGAAAAGCCGCCAAATCCTTGCTCACCGTGTATGAGGCTCCATCAGGCAGTTGATGCTCTTTCCCCTCCGGCATCCCAATATACAGCTTCGGCGTTTCTTCCAATATATCACAGACGACAACCGACTGGAACTGGCTAGCTAGACGTTTCGTCAGCTCCCAATCGGTTTCCTCATATTGAATGATAGGCTCCGTTGGCTTTTCCTTCTCGCCCTGTTGAAGCAGCACATCCCCACCTGAATACGCACGAAGCACGGTGGTCATGATTGCCCCATACGTCTGGCTCGTATCCTGAAAAGATCGCTTCCGCTTCTTCAAATCGCTATAGATGCTTCCCGACACTGCCTCGATCTCGACCGTGTACACCCCATTGCGATGCACCGTCTGCACGAATGTGACAACTCCCTTAAACAGAGGCTTCCGCTTGCCCTCTTCTTCGTCGTACAACGCAATTTTATCCTGCCAGACCGCTTCTAGCGTAGCATTCGTCCGCAGCTCTTCCTCGACGATTCCGCTAATCCGCAGCGTCCCATGCTCCCCCGGCTTCCAGCTCATCGCCACATCCGTAATATGCTTCAGCTTGCAGGGGCCTTCCACCCGCAATCGATCATATCCGATCATCTGCATCCCTCCTCCCCGTTGTCCTTGCCTGGCTTAATCCGAGTCGTGCTGACCGTCCGAGAGAAAAAAGACTTCCCCTTCAATCGAGCATTTTAAAAACGAATCCGTCGTCAGAGCAGGCTTATTATCCACCTTCGCATTTTCCTTTGGAAGGAGCCATTTCCCCATAAAATCGGGCATGCACGGCGGGCCCCCGATGGTGTTGCCCTCCTCGTCAATTAAGTAGACGATCTGTCCGGCTGCCATTTTCGGACTGATGCATATGCCGAAATATGGTACATTATCCGGGCAGTTATCATCCTCGTTCATCATGGGCTTGCCATTGACATACGACCCATGACTTTCGGGCAAATTAATCCGCCGCTTGTGCGTTCCGCATGTACAGGCCATCGTCGCCCCTCGCACCACATAGGCAGGTTGGTCTCCCATTCTCTTCTCCTCCTTCACTCGTTCCGCTTAAGCCAGCTCCACCCGTTCCAAACGAATACCCACAGGCTCCCGCCGCAGCAAGCTCTCCGCTACATCCAGCCGCACAACGATCAGCGGCATTTCGCTTTCGCTCACTCGCACGATTTTCTTCCCTTGCAGACGTTCCCGATCCAGCACCAAATGCTTAATCGTCCGTTGATCCTGATGCAGCTCGGCATACGGACTTAAACACGACAGCTCCTCAAAAAAGGGCAAGTAATACGTTTGCTGGCGGCGAGTCAGCATATGCATCAAAATGACCATCTTGTATACCGCTCTCGGCTCGTACAGCTCCACTTTGACTTGGAACAGCAGCTTGTCCGGTATCCGGTACGATGTCGCTGCATACATATCTCGCATGTCCAGCTTCTCCCGCAGCCCTTCCAGCATTGGCGTACTCGTGTAGCGGCTGTCTTGCTTCAGTACAAGCTTGCACTCTCACCTCACGCAGCGGTTATTTCAGGTCTAAAAAAGAAAAAAGCCTACTCCATATTATTCATTGGAATAAGCCTTTAAATTAAATTCTAAATTTATGAATATATTTTATATTTCCACAACAATAAAGCTAAATTTTATATCCATAAAAATACTTCTCACCTTTTTCCCACTCCTTGGTTGATAGCCCCTCTATATAAGAAATAAAATTTTTATAGTTATCTTTGTTTATAACCGTGTCATACTCAGCCGGCACTTTTATTCCTGTCCAAATGGATAATACAGATGGTATAAATTCCATTTTAAAAATATCTTCATTGTTGATAGCTAGCATAACTCTTTCAAAAATCCTTTTTGCCAAATCTCCTGGAAAAGCTAGTTTTTGTCCAAAATAATACTTCTCTACTTCGTATTGCTGGGTGTAGTTCAAATAATATTCTCCAATGTCATCTACTGTTGCCTCTTCTCCTAAGTCCTCCTCGTAATTTATAAAAAAGTCGATTGAATCCCTTAAAACTACTGCTATGTCATTAATATCATACCATTCTTCAAGCAAGCTCAATAAATAGGGAATAGCATCGAGTGAAAGTGATGTAGTCGCAGCAGATGCAAAAGTTCTTATTGTATCTGCTGAAGCATTTTCTAAAAAAAGCATACTATTTGAATCATTTAAATCATCATGTGTACAGATTGAAAAATAAACCCTAATACATAAATTTAATACAGCTTCATCATTTGTTTGATTCATTAGTTGAACCAACAGTGGTTTTTGTGTAAAATCACCTAGTTTGAACATTTCTATTAAGAAAATTAAAACTTTTGATTCTGTATCAGCCTTTAATAGATTTGCTTTAATTTCTTCGTTAGAATACTCTGATTTTTCTCCAAACCAAGAACTATTCATAAGGTTTTTAGATTTGTCCAATTTGCTTCACCAACCTCTATCAAATTTAACGTTTCTTATTCTCTTTCTGCCATTTCAATACTTTATTTTTGAATACAGTAACTTCAGTATGTACAATTTTGTCCTTCCCTTTCGCTTCCCACATTTTTGACGAAGCATCATTAAGTGGGATAACATAGGGGTAATCATTCGATTGTTTATATTTATTGGAGGAATCTATAATGGTAACTTGTATACAGCATCGATGGAATTTAAGTGAATCGGAAGCTATTGAATTACAGTCGGAATTAGCTCAAAAAGTGATTACTGAAGATCAATTCACCCCCATTCATCATGTTGCAGGTGTAGACGTTGCTTATAGCAAAAACAACGACACGCTAATTGCAGCGATTGTAGTTTTAGAGTTGAATTCATTGAAAATCGTAGAATCAGTTGTAGTTGAAGACAGGGTGCAATTCCCATATATTCCGAGTTTATTTTCGTTCCGCGAGTTACCCCCGATTATAAAAGCTTTTGAAAAGATAAAAAACACCCCTCAATTAGTCGTTTGCGACGGACAAGGGCTCGCCCATCCTAGGCGCTTTGGCTTAGCTTGTCATTTGGGAGTACTTTATGATATTCCCACTATTGGGTGCGGAAAAACGAGGTTATTAGGCAGTTTTTCAGAGCCCGATCAATATAGAGGAGCCCAGTCACCACTATTCGATAATAATGAGATTATCGGAAACGTATTAAGAACACAGGAAAGTATTAAACCTATCTTTGTTTCAATTGGTCATCGCATCTCCTTAACAACTGCTTGCCAGTGGATTCTTAAACTCTCACCAAAATATCGTTTACCCGAAACGACTCGACAAGCAGATCAACTCGTGAAAAAGAGTTTTTCACATCATAGCCACTTTCTAATTTAAAAAAAGATGGGTCAAAGTTCCCCATCTTTTTCTAACTAACGATTTACTAATTTAGTTATATCCTATATTGTTTTTACGTTCTTCAAACAAATTACATGACTTGTTCCCTTCACTTTAACTCTATTCTGTTTCCCTTATACTTTTAGCCCTAGTATCATACTTTTCAATCATTTTTTTTTCAAATTCATTTGGTTCTATTTTTTCTTTAATTAATTCTTTATTTTCATTCCACTCTTTGTACATTATGCAAAATCCATATTTATGTTCTGCTACCGTTCTAATATTTCCATTTTCAAACCATGTAATTGACTTCCCAGAAATAACTCCATTACTCATTTTTTGGAAGCTCGCTACTTCACCACTTTCATAAAAGTTTATATAGTCTCCGTCACTTATTCCATTTTTATAGTAAGCATAGTACGCTAATTTTCCATTTTCTCGCTTTTCATATAATAGCCCTGATAATGGCTTTCCTCCCTCCTCCTCCGGCTTGTCAAAAACTAATTGCCCATGTGTTCCGGAAAAACAAACATCTTCAGCAAATTCAATCCCATTTTGAATTACATATCCTAAAGATAAAATTTCTATATCTTTCATATAAAACTTCACCCTTCACAAAAAAATTATAAATCAGATAATACAGGGAAACCTTGTAAAATATAATTACAGTGCGGACAAGTGTGAAATGGAATATCTGTTACAGGTTTTGTAGATCCTCCAGGTTTGATAACATATATTAGTATGTCCTCTATACTTGCATTAGGATTATCTAACAATGCTTTATTAGCTGCATATACTTCAGCATGAGATCCTGAACCATGAGTAAATAATTTATATGATTCGTGCACATCATCCGGCATATTAACTATTCGGTCTTCAATAAGACCATTTAGCTCCTTGGGTACCTTACCATCAACATCATTAATTGCTGTGTAAATTTTACCTGTATTTCTATCATAGGCTCCAGCAACTGCTGGACCTAGTTGCTTATTAGTTAGACCAATATCCTTTAACATTTGTGCTTCTTCTAATACATGATTTTTGAGTTTTTGAATTTCTTCAGGTGTAAAATTATCAAAAATATCTTTCCCCTTATTCTTAGCCTCATTCTCCAAACGATCCGCCAATTCCTTCTTACCCGCTTCGGATTCCTTAAAGAAATCCTTATGATGCTGTGACGGACTTGAAGGTATCGAATCAGGACTTTCATGAAGTTTAACATTTCCTCCAGGACCCGCGGGAACAAGATCGTCACCCATCTTCTTAATTGTCATGGCATTCTGAAGCTTCTTCCAACCAGTAGTTGCTGCATCCTTGATATCCAATGCATCACGTATCAGTTTCGCTTTAACTGCATCTGCGGCATTCCCAATCCAGCCCGTCATTTTATTCAGCGAATCGCCAAATGCGTTGCCTAAGGTCTTCACGATTTTCGCATCAGCGATCTTGCTACCAATTGCCTTCGTCAAACGTGAATCCATTATACCACCGGTTAAACCGCCAATCCCCATATCCAGTGCCAGTATGCCAAAGCCAAACCCTTTGCCTTCCATCGTCTGGCGAATGACACTCTCAAACCCATTCTGCACTGCACCAAACGCCATACGTCCACCTAATGAGGCAAATGCTCCAAACGGGCCAAACACCGCCCCAGATATCGCCCCGATGACTGTCTCTCGAAAGGCCGTTGACACATACGTGCCCATATCACTGACCTCGCCGCTCGCAATATCCGACACCGCTTGGCTCACGACCGCAGCGGTTCCCGCAATGGCTGCTCCAGCTAGCACCGCACCAACAACGACCGCTCCCGCTCCTAGTGTCGCTACCGCTACTACAGCGACTACAGCCAATCCTGCCAGCACATTCCTCGCTAGTTTTCCTCAACTGAATGTTGGTATTTATGGCGGTGATGGTAGCTCGCCTTCCAGCATGATCCCACTTGGAGCACTTGCTTCTTCGCTACCAGAAGCGCTTGCACGCCAATGGCCTTCCTTCGTTGTCAGCGTCAACTTGTGTTGACTGAATTTAAACTGACGGTGCCATCTCCTTCAACGTTGATAGAATCCTTGCTCACCGTAGCTGTTTTGACAAGGAACACATAGTTAATAAAGCCAACCAACAGCTCGTAGTTCAAAAATTTAGAAAGGTCGCCTCGACAATATAGACATTATCGAGAAATGCGTATCCGAATATTGTCATACAAAAAAAAGGTTAACTCCAATGTTGTTACCTAATGGAGTTAGCCTTTTTAAGCATTCATTAATTAGTTGAAATAATGTGCTATTATTCCTATCTAAAACAAATCTTTATCTTACATATATAAATTCACAACCTTTATAACGCGCAATCGTCCCGAAAAATAATCACAATTAATGTAGCAATTTGAGTTAACTCCTCGTTCATACTCCAATCCGTCGTAAAAAATCGTATCCTTAACTTATTAATCTTAAAATGATTTAGGTTTATGTAACCACTAGTGAACTTAAATCAATCCCATTCTTGCCCTCCATTTCCACTTATTAAATTTTCCCAAGCTTCCAATGGGGTATCTCCCAATTTTCCAGTACTACAATATACTTTTCCGGTTTCTGATACAAATAATATTAAATAACCGCTATCAATTTTACCTACAGGAATTAATTTTTCTTTAGCATATTTTTCTTCAGATTTGAAGCTTCCATATACATAATAATCTGTAAATACTATGCTAGTGTCATGAACCTCTTCATTTTCTTCATCTTCGATTATTAAGTTTCCAAATTCCATCAAAAAAGGCTTTGCTTCTTCAAAAATAGTATAACCTAATTTTTTTAAATTTTCTTCAATTTTTTCAATATTAATACTTCTGCCTTCATACCAACCCGCGTTCTCCAAAGTAATCAATGTCTGTCTGCTTATATTCATAATATTCTCTCCTAACCCATTGATTTCATAAAATCACCGAATGTCACCTTGCAATTCTTACAAAATGCTTTAACTAATCCAGTATCAACATCAACTGACCTTAATACTATATTCTCAATTTTCGCACCTTGTAATATTGCATCACGAACAGCCCAAACTTCTGCACAATTTTCCACAAGCCAGTTATTTTGCATACTTGGTTCACTTTCATTATTTTTAAAATATTTACCCTCAGATGCTGCAAAGTCCTTAGTTTTTTGAATTAATGCTCTTAGTTTCTCCATTTCAGCCTTAATAGATTTTACATCTTTACCTTTAAAATAAGAAGAATTTTTAGTTATAAGATCATCAATGTATTCATCAGTTAATGTTTTTCTATAGAAATCCACATATTCATTTGTCGAACTAAATATCTTACTACTAATACTTGGGTTATTTTGATAAATACCACTACAACCGAAACCAACCCTAGAAACATCAGTCGCATCAACTGCTGCACTAGTTACTGATGGTTTAAAATCCGGGCCATACTTACTACCATTTTTTATTGCACTTGTATAATCATCTAACAATTTTGGCGCTACAGCAACAGCTTCAGCCTCATTCTTCAAACGATCCGCCAATTCCTTCTTACCAGCCTCGGATTCGCTAAAGAAATCCTTATGATGCTGTGACGGACTTGAAGGTATCGAATCAGGACTTTCATGAAGTTTAACATTTCCTCCAGGACCTACCGGAACAAGATTGTCACCCATTTTCTTATTCGTCAAAGTATTCTGAAGCTTCTTCCAGCCTGTAGTTGCTGCATCCTTGATATCCAATGCATCACGTATCAGTTTCGCTTTAACTGCATCTGCGGCATTCCCAATCCAGCCCGTCATTTTATTCAGCGAATCGCCAAATGCGTTGCCCAAAGTCTTCACGATTTTCGCACCAGCGATCTTGCTACCAATTGCCTTCGTCAAACGTGAATCCATTATACCACCGGTTAAACCGCCAATCCCCATATCCAGTGCCAGTGTGCCAAAACTAAATCCTTTGCCTTCCATCGTCTGACGAATGACACTCTCAAACCCATTCTGTACCGCACCAAACGCCATTCGTCCACCTAGGTTCGCCATCGGACCAAATGGGCCAAACACTGCCCCAGATATCGCCCCAATGACCGTCTCTCGAAAGGCCGTTGACACATACGTGCCCATATCGCTGACCTCGCCGCGCGCAATATCGGATACAGCTTGGCTCACGACCGCAGCGGTTCCCGCAATGGCTGCTCCAGCTAGCACTGCACCGACAACGACCGCTCCCGCTCCTAGTGTCGCTACCGTAAACGCCGCGGCTACCGCAACTACTGCGACGACTGCCAATCCTGCCAGCACATTCCTCGCTAGTTTCCCCCAACTAAACGGTGGTTTTTCCGGCGGTGGCGGTGGGGGAGGTGGCTCTCCTTCTACGGGCGCATCGTCATATGGCGCATAGCTCGTCCGATCCTTCCCTTCCGTTCGGATCTGCGCCCCCATCAGGTTATACTCGCCTTCCAGCGTGATCCCGCTTGGTGCGCTCGTCTTCTTTGCTACCAGCAGCGCTTGCGCACCAATGACTACACGCTTTGGCGTAAACAGCGAAATCTCTTCCTTCGCCGTCAATGTCAGTTTGCGCGGGCTGCTCAAGATAATGCCCACGGCATCGTCCAACTTTAAAAACAGCGGCTCCTTGCTTCCGCCTGTAAACTCGACTCCCGTCGGCGACAGCTTCATTTCGCTGCCATGCTCCGTGCCAAAATAACGGTTGTTCGGATCGGCCGTCTTTGCTGCACTCGCCCCATTGGTTCGCACACCGCCAGTGACAATGGCTTCTTGACCGCCTGCATCGGCTAGATATAAATTCGCCTTTGTCCCTACTTGCGGCATACTGTACATCGCGCTGCCTGTCTCCGGGGCATAGCGAAACCAGTGTGCCGTTCCCTTGTCCTGCTTGTAATCGATCGCCAGATGAACCTGCACCTGTTCCCCTTTTACCGCCAGAATTTCTCCTTGCAGGGTTAGGCCGGACAGCCTGCGATTCATCATAGGCTGCTCTCGTATCCCAGCTTCCCGCGACAGCCGATAATGATAGATCAGCTGACCTTTTTCCAAACGTGCCGTCATCGACGATACGATCAGCTCAATATATCCCCGAATCTTAAAGCGATCACCCAAACGATAGAACGTTTTGGATTGTATTTCATAGCCGAAAAAGTCTGTATCATGCAGACCTGCTGCTTCCCCGCCTGCTTTTTGAAAAGCCGCCAAATCCTTGCTCACCGTGTATGATGCGCCATCAGGCAGCTTATGCTCTTTCCCCTCCGGCATCCCAATAAACAGCTTCGGCGTTTCTTCCAATATATCACAGACGACGACCGACTGGAACTGGCTCGCTAGCCGCTTTGTAAGCTCCCAATCCGTTTCCTCGTATTGAATGATAGGCTCCGCTGGCTTTTCCTTCTCGCCCTGTTGAAGCAGCACGTCTCCGCCTGCATACGCACGAAGCACGGTGGTCATAATCGCCCCGTACGTCTGGCTCGTATCTTGAAAAGATCGCTTCCGCTTCTTCAAATCGCTATAGATGCTTCCCGATACCGCCTCGATCTCGACCGTGTACACCCCATTGCGATGCACCGTCTGCACGGATGTGACAACTCCCTTAAACAGAGGCTTCCGCTTGCCCTCTTCTTCGTCGTACAACGCAATTTTATCCTGCCAGACCGCTTCTAGCGTAGCATTCGTCCGCAGCTCTTCCTCGACGATTCCGCTAATCCGCAGCGTCCCATGCTCGCCCGGCTTCCAGCTCATCGCCACATCCGTGATATGCTTCAGCTTGCAGGGGCCTTCTACCCGTAATCGATCATAACCGATCATCTGCATCCCTCCTCCCCGTTGTCCTTCGTCTACCTAATCTGAATCGTGCTGACCGTCCGAGAGAAAGTAGATTCGACCTTCCATGGCACACGTAAGAAACGATTGGGTCGTCAGCGCTGGTTTGTTGTCTACCTTCGCATTTTCCTTTGGCAGCACCCACTTATTAAAAATCTCTGGCATACAGGGTGGGCCTCCGATGTTTTCTCCCTGCTCACTGATTAAATAGACGATCTCTCCCGCTGCCATTTTCGGACTGAAACATATGCCAAAATACGGCACGTTCTCCGAGGTATTATCGTCCTCATTCATCATCGGTTTGCCATTCACATACGACCCATGGCTCTCTGGCAAGTTGATTCGGCGTGAATGCGTGCCGCATGTACATCTCATGGTTGCTCCTCGCACCACATATGCGGGTTGTCCTCCCATTCTCTTCTCCTCCTTTTCGGTCACCGTTTCCTATTCTCTTTCTTGTTAAAAGCTATAACTGGTTGCGAATCGTTTGGTCTAAACCAGCTCCACCCGTTCCAAACGAATGCCCACAGGCTCCCGCCGCAGCAAGCTCTCCGCTACATCCAGCCTTACGACAATCAGCGGCAATTCGCTTTCGCTCACCCGCAAGATTTTCTTCCCTTGCAGACGCTCCCGATCCAGCACCAAATGCTTAATCGTCCGCTGATCCTGATGCAGCTCGGCATACGGACTTAAACACGGCAGCTCCTCAAAAAAGGGCAAGTAATACGTTTTCTGCCGACGCGTCAACATATGCATTAAAATGACCATCTTGTATACTGCTCTCGGCTCGTACAGCTCCACTAACCGCTTCAATCCATCCGATAGCAAAAAGAGCTGCCGATCCAGCACATCCGTAAACACGCTGTCTTTCTCTCCCTTGACTTGAAACAGCAGCTTGTCCGGTATCCGGTACGATGTCGCTGCATACATATCTCGCATGTCCAGCTTCTCCCGCAGCCCTTCTAGCATTGGCGTACTCGTGTAGCGGCTGTCTTGCTTCAGTACAAAATAGTCCATCAGGACGCACCGTCCTTTCCATCCTGCTGCTCTTGAAGCTGCTTCTGAAGTTGCCCTTGCCGCTGCTCTTGCTCCTCTTCTTCCGCGTCCTCGCTATCGTCAGGCTCATCCAGTGTGCGTACCCCATGACCATCCTCCGCCAATATTTCCGTCTGATCGCGGTACTCGCCCATCGCAATCGCCCAGCCTTCCGCTTTCGCAAGCGCTGTAAAGGCTTCAAGCTGAATCAGCTTCTCCATCTGCCCACGCACGAATTCTATTGCCAGCGTATGGCATTTCTCTGCTTCCAGCTGGCAAATGTCGTCGATATCCATAAGCGTGACCTTCCTTGCATAAGCAACTCGCTCCGCTTCTAGCAGCTTGACTCGCTCAAACATCGGAGCGAACAGAAACGCTGGCTCCCAGCTCACCGCACAACCGGACGCATCCATCAGCCAGCGTTCATCATACGCGTCCAAACGGTACGTACAATGCCCTTCCATGATGCTCGTACGCAAATAGGAGATGTAGATATATTTCAGCTTCCCTTGTTTTTCCGCTGCTTGAAGCTCTGCTGCCTGTACGCATAACGCCTCAAACGCTCCCGCCAGCTCCGCATCAATCGCTTCCTGATGTTCTTCGTAAATGTCATTGACCAGCAGCACATCTTCCTGCCACCGATCAAACACATGCCGCTCCAAAAAATCTGCCAGCGCCTCTTCCCGCGTCATCACCTGACTCATACGATGTTGACCTTTCCGCCGCTCAGCGTCACTTCATCCTGCACCGTCAGCATCGCGTCGCCCTGCTTCAAGTCGATACCCGTCTCTCCTTGAATCAAAATGTTCGCTTCGCTCGTAATTTCAATATCTTCCACAGCCGTAAGCATAATTTTCTTATCGCTGTTGATCTCAATTCCGCCGTCGTCGGTCAGCCGCATCAGCATCTGACCGCCCCCAATAATTTCCACCGCGCCCGGCTGAAACACAATCTGCTTGCCATATTTCGTACTGATGCTTTTCACCGCTGGATCGCTGCGCTTCGTTGTATCGGAAGATGCGACGTCGACCGAGCTCGCCGCAAACGCATTTTTCTCCTCCGCATCGGGGAAATACAGCCTTGCCTCATCGCCGATCTCCGGCATGCAGTACCAGCCGCTTCCGTCTGGCGACGAATACACGGTCGAATACGGGAACCACGTATCGGCTCCACCGCCGTCGATTTTCAGCTTCAGCTTTACTTTGTCTTTCTCCACACCAGCAATGGTGCCGAATAGCGAAATACCCGTAATCTCCTCCAGATAACGGGTGCCGCAGCGAAATCCTTCCCGCTCTCGTAGGTCATAATGGTAGACGAGCAGTCCTTGCTCCGTGCGCGCTTCCACCCGGTATACGAACAAAGAACGGCGCTGAAATTGAACAGCGCTTCCCAGTTCAATGGCGGTATGGCTCGTCACCTCATAGATCATCCGGCCCTGCTCGGTGAAGCTCGCTTTGCTATTTTCAGCCAATTGCTTGTAGACGCCCATTTCCTTGCGGATCGAATAGTTTGTCTCCGTCAGCACGACCTCGCCGCCCGCCTCTGGCACGCCCGCATAAAAACGGATGCCCGGCATCGCGCTAATCGCCAGCAGCGGCATATTGAAATGCGATGCCAGCCGCTTAGCAAATGCCCAGTCGGTTTCTAGATATTGCATGATTAGGCCGCCTATCGCCTTGCCTTGCGACGCTTCATCCACGACATTCGCATTCGGATAATCCGACGCCAGCTGGTTCAAAATCTGCTCATACGTTTGCTGCCCGTTTTGGTAGGAGCGCGTTTCCTTCTTGAGATCCATCAGGAACGTGCGGCTGTGCGCTTCGATCGTCAGCTTACGCACGTTTTGCACCACTTGAATGCGGGCGTTCGTAATGATGCCGTGAAAAAGCGTCCGCTTGCCGCTCTCCTCCGTCTGCGTGTATACCTCAATCGGCTCATTGTCCGAGATGCGCTCGATATAGACATCCAGCTTGCTCTCGGGCACAATACCACTCAGCGTCAGCTGAATATGCTCATTCACTTCTTTTACGATCGTCAGGGCCGTGATTTGCTCATAGGGGTTTTCGGTCATGTGTATGTCTGCGAGGGTGTAAATCGGGTGGGCCGTTTGGCTGCTTGCACTCTCGCTTTGTATAGCGGTGGTGGTGGCTGCGGATGGGTGAATCCTCATACTTTCCGGGCGCTCCGCTCGTCCTCCCGGTCTTTCTGCACGGCCCTTCGCACGCTCTACTAGACCTGACATACCGGATGTCATGCTTCCCATGCGCGCCATTGCAGCTGCGGGGTGTGCTTCTTGCTTCTCCACATGCTTGGCTTGACCTGATGGTCTTGCAGCATGACCCTCCGCGCGCTCCATCTGACCTGCTGCTCTTGCCTCACGATTGTCCAGACGCTCCGCTTGGCCTGACGGCCTTGCCTCAAGATGATCCGCACTCCCCATTTGAACCGATGGTTTAGCTTCGTGTTTTTCCATCCCCTCCGCCTGTTTCTGAGGTCTAGCCGCTCTTGCTTCCACTAGCTTCTTGCGAGCCATCGGCCTTGCCGCAGCATGACCTGCCATAAACTCCGTGCCACCAGCTTCCTGCTTTGCTCCGCGTGCTTCCATACGTCCTACTCGCTCTGCCGGTCTTTCTGTACGTTCACTCATGCTTGCACCTCTTCCTCTGCTTCTTCGTATACCCGGATACTTTGCAGCATTTGGTAAGCAATCTCCCGCCAATCGGCATACAAGCTGTATGGGCATGTGAAGGACCCGATAACCGCCTGACCGTCCAGTGCGAGGAAGAACATAATCGTATACAGATAGCCGTCGAGCGCCGAGCTTTTGAAATCAAAAAAGCCAATTCGCTTTCCGTTGATTTCCTCCACCTCTGTCGTATAAAAAACATTAGACGGATTCGCCCGTTTAACCATGCCCTTCATGCCATTCGTAAGCTCATCTACCCATGGATCGCTTAAGTCCTCATCCACATATTTCAGTGTAAAAGCAATGCTTCCATCCGCATTTGCCTTAATAATCTCAGGACGCTCCTCATACGGATATTTGGCTTTCCGCGATTGCTCATCCATATCCGTAAACTGGCTTGGCAGATGCACTGATAAACGCTCATCGAAAAAGAAAACCGGTTCAAACACATAGTTTTCCACCCCGATCCGAATACTCTCGGCATGAATCGTTTTGGGTTGCTCCAATGTCTCCATCTCTTGCAGCAATTTCAATATTTTCTCATCAGCATGTTCCAACTTGTCGTCCTCCTTCAAGTCATCTAGCCTATTCTTGGACTAACCTGCTTCTAAGCTTTTATTTTGTTAAAAAAGAGAATTCGTTCCGAAAAAGCGTACTCACTCTTTCCCAAAAGGCGCCAACGGTGGCTGCTCTGGCGTATATGCGGAATACGTCGGATACTGCACAAACGGCGGCTGATGCACATCCAGACCAAACTGCTTTGCCAGCAGCAGAACTTTTTTATCCACCACATAGGTTTTTGCCATCTTGTCGTGCAGCCCTTGCTTCTTGCTTGTGAATGGAATCATAAGAAAACCGATATACAAAATCATTCCAGATAAGATTCTTCCAAAAAATCTTCCCGTCGCGCGGCCAAACGTCACACGTTCAAAACGCTCATCGGTTACGATGATGCCAAGATCCATTTTCCCCAGTGTCCCTTGAGCGGGCGACATTTCCATGAACGCGAAGTAAAGCCAAGTTACGATCAGAATGAAAGGAATCAAGAGAAATACCCCAATAAAAAAGCCATTCGTTTCATTGTTATCCGTAAATTCAGAGAACGACAGCCCATTTAAACCACTAAAAAAGAGCATTAAAGCTAATACACTTATATAGCTAATGATTGTAATAATATAAGCATCAATGTAATACGCACATAACCTTTTCCAAAAACCTGCATAAACCAAAATATGGCCTCCTGTGTCTGATCTCTCATGTATTTGAACTTCCTTAATCCACCAGCATCCGCCGCATGCCGCCTGGGCGAAGATCGCCTTTCGCCGCTCCTCCGCGATGCACGCTGCCGAGTATTCGGCGCAAATTGCCATACAGCTGGTCCCGGTCCACTGGAGGCGGGTCATCGAATTTCCCCGTATCGCCCATCCGTTCGCGGCCAGCCGCTGAATGAGCTCCAGCGCCTGAACCGCCTTTCGCTCCCATATGAAAACCCCGCTGCACGCCTCGGCGTTCCAGCCCCAGCCTTGCGGCTACATAATGCTCAATGACCGGCATCGCCACCGTTCCTTCATTCAGGCACAGCATCGCAAACGAAATGTCATGCGGATCAGAGCAGCCGCGCATCAGCAGCTCTTCTCCGTACAGGCGCATGACGATCGGGTCCATCGTGCTGCGCCCGTAAGCGGCATGCTCGACATGAATGAGCTGCACCGTGTTGTACTCGGTGATCAAATCATGAAACCCCTCATAGCTTTGGCGCAGCCTTGCGCCCGGCTTGAGCTTGTACCGTCCCAGCTCAAGCTCGTTCCCGCGCAGCTGGCCAGCAGGCTCCAGCACGATTTCCGTCTCATAGCTCGTAATATCACTGCGTACACTCGGCTCCGATGGGAAACGGATTTTAATCAGCGTCTCATTTCCCGTTGCCGAATAAGGCAGCTCATAATCCTGCTCCAGGCTGAACAGCCGCCCGTTATGCTTGACGATGCCGCGCTTGATTGTCAGCGTTTCCTCGCCCACCAGCACCTCGGCCCCGCAAATAATGCCATTCGAATAGCTGCTGTACTGGATGTCGAACATTTGCCGCGGGTAATCCCGCAAATTGCTGAGCATCTCCGTCTTTAGAATCCGGCCCTTCTGAAAGCTGGGATAGCGGTCTGCAAACATGCACGCTCACTTCCTTCCTGTCTATTTCACCTTTCTAATCTCCTTGCACTTTCTTTGTATCTTTTTATCTCTGTCTCTATCTCTGTCTCTATCTCTATCTCTATCTCTATTTCTATTTATATCTCTGTCTCTATTTCTATCTCTGTCTCTATTTCTAGCTCTATCTTTATTTCTAGCTCTGTCTCTATCTCTTCATTGCTATCTATTTCAGCCCGTCAAAGAAATCCAGCTCCGATAAATCATCCTCGAATGTGAACAGCCGCTTCTCGCCCAGCAAGAGCTGCTCCTGCATCCGCGCGACCGGAACGATGTGGAAGCCCCATTGATTTTCGCCCGTCACGACGAAAAATTTCACTTCCCCATTCACGATTAAATCCGTTTCCTCCTGCGGAATCTGTTCGCCGTACAAGGCGGCGATTTCTTCATATAACGCGGCATTGTAAACGCTGCGGCTGTTATCATACACGTATTTGCGCTGCAGCTTGTCGTCCCCGCTCTTGAGATAAAAAGCGACCTCCGACACATGCATCAGCCGCGACACCGCGCCCCGCATCCGGCTAAGCTGCTCCATGCTGCTGATGAGCACTTTTTCGCCGCCTTGATGCGTATAGGCCGTCACCGTATACGGCACGACTGGCGCGCTCCGCGTCACCGTCGTCTGAATTTGGCCCAGCTTGCGCGCCGTCAAATACCGGATCGCCCCGCGCAGGCATGCCAGCTTCAGCTCCGGCACCTTGCCCGCCTCATCTGCTTTCAGCCCAAACTCAATGCTGCGTCCCGGCACAAATTCCTTGAGCGCCTCGCGGAACGCCTCAATTCGGCACGATTGCCCGGTCAGCTTGATCATGGCGTACTGCTGCAAACGGCCATCCTCATAAAAATCCTCCAAAAACGCCCGCACAATATTATAAATATCTGCCCTCAGCAGCTTGGACATTTCATTGACCGTGAACACCGCATCCGGACTGTCATGGCGATCGGTGAACCTGCCGCCTTCATTGAGCGACAAGCACCAGCCGGCAATCGGCATCACTTCAAGGTCATTGTCCCCGCGATCCATCCGCCCGGAGCGAGCCGTCTGCTCTGCAATTTCGAACTTTCTGCGGAACGTGCTCGTCCGGCGAAAGAACGCAACCTTAAGCTCCTCTGCCAGCTCCCATAAAAAATAAAAATTGCGCCGTACCCGCCAATAATCGTCACGCGTCCGGTTCTCATACTGCTTGAAGCGCGTAGGCAGCACCCGCTCCGCTTCCCGGTACCGCTGCTCCAGCGGCTCATATACCGCGGTAACGCCATATTCATCCACATGGCGGAACAAGTCCGCGCCGGGTATGCCGATCAGCTCATCGAGATCCGTCAAGACACGGCCTCGGGCATAATAATCGGCAAAAACGATTTTGATATATTGCATCACCCGGTACGTGAGATTATTGCCGCCAAAATTCGTGTCGCCATTCTCGTAAGCGGTGCGAATATCGATGTTGTAAGAGATTCGCCCTTCCTCAATGCGGAAGCGGCACGAGGATAGGTCCGTTGTTCCCCCGCCACAATCGATTACGAGCGCTTCGAACGTCTCGCCCTCCATGTAACGATCCTGCTCGATTTGATCAGCTATCGTGTTGTACAGCACGGCCATGCCCTCATCGAGCGCATGCTCCGTTTCAATGACGTAGTCATCGTCCAGCACTTCCTGGAACATCGCCATAAACGGCTCTTTCAGCTTCACCGGGCTTGTAAAATGCAAATGCTTAAAGCGGCATTTGAACTGATGCTCTGCGGTTTGAATGACATGCAGCAAATAAGCGCGTATAAGCTCGCTTCGCCTCAGCACGGCGGTATTGCCGCTGGCGTCGCTTACTTCCTCCATTTTGCCGATCCCATTCACCCAACGCTTCATCCCGAGAAAAACGCTCGTTCTCCCCGCATGCGCATTATGCTTGAGCTGTCGCATCGCCTCATACCCATAGGTGTATTTGATATCGCCCATATCGGCGCAATCGGCTACACCAATCGCCGTCGGCAGCATTTCAATCCAGCCAGCCGTGGACGCAACGCCCATTCCACTGCCGCCAGAATGAAGAAAGTCCCCGCCAGCGACATCGCCTTCAGCTGTTTTGGCAAAGGATACATAATTAATCGTTCCCAGCCGCAGCTTGCCGTTCAAAATATCATGGCTGCTCGGCTCGGCAATAAAGCCATAATCGAGAAATGCGCCCGCCGTCGTATTCGACGTGCCGAAGTCAATCGCAAGCACCGCCTGCGTCTGCTCCACCTCGCGAATGTCCAGCTCGGACACCGGCATGCGCCAGTAATGCAAATTGGCAGGCGGCATCAGCCGATTGCTGTAATAGGCTTTATATAAATATTCCGAATCCTGCTTGCGGAACAGCAGCAGGCTGTAATTGCGGTTCGCCGTCCGGCGGTACACCGTATTTTTATCTGCGCACAGCATAAAGACGCCTGGCTCTAATCCATCTTTTACCAGACGCAAAATCCCGCACACTTCCTCCTGCTCATTGACAATAAGCACATTCGATTCGCACACGCTCGGCACATGAGGCGCACGCACCTGATAGCCATCCCGCCGACCCAGCGGCAGGCCGTTGTAGATCGTAATTTTCGCCGGAATGTGGATGCTTGCCGCATCGCGCAGCGGCGTATTTAAATAATGCTGCAACGCATATTCGAGCCGCTCAAAGCCCTGCTCCTCGTATTCATCAATAAACAGGCTTTCATCTGCGCCGCGATATTTTAGCACAATGCGAACGAGCTCCTCGCGGCTCTGCGCTTCGACAACACCTTTGACAATGCGCTCCTGATGGCAAATACTGCGCAGCTGATGCGTCGTCATTTGCTCAAGCTCAGCAAGCGAATAGCGCCTTGCCGCTGCACCGCGGGCATTTTGCCCCGCTTGCGGGCCGAGACCTTTCGCTCCTGGCGGCGCATAATGCGTTCTCATCCCAGATGGCTGGCGCGCTGCTCCCGAAGCTCCCCGCATATCGCCATTGCCGCCTGCGCCGTTACTGGAATAACGGTTATTGCTGCTCCCATTTCCAATTCCATTGCCAGTGTTAGCTGCATCCTCTTTATCCAAGTAGCTGCCGCCGAGCTTTGCCGCTGGACCATTGCCAGCCGCCCTTCCGTTACCGTTAACATTCCCGTTCCCATTGCCATTTCCGTTCGTGCTGCCATTGGCATTGCCATAGCCACCATCATCCAAGCCGCCATTTCCATAACCGCCTGCTTGCCCGCGGCCGCCTTGACCTTGATTTTGCCCGTTTCCACTGTACCCAGCGTTTC
The DNA here is from genome assembly GCF_002741035.1 of Paenibacillus sp. BIHB 4019. Classification (NCBI taxonomy): domain Bacteria; kingdom Bacillati; phylum Bacillota; class Bacilli; order Caryophanales; family Paenibacillaceae; genus Paenibacillus; species Paenibacillus sp. BIHB 4019. Next base: position 263,580 of record NZ_CP016808.1, read on the forward strand.
CGCCGTATCCGCCGTTTCCACCACGATTGCCAGCACCTTGCCCGTTTCCATCCGGATAGCCTTGGTTTTGGCCTTGTCCATATCCATCGTTGTTTCCCGAACCTTGGCTATACCCGCCTTGATCGCCTTGGGCTGGGTCTTGCCCTTGCCCGTAGCCTTTCGGGCCTCCTGCTCTTTTGTCCCCGGCAGCTATTGCAGCTCCTTCGTCGTAGCTGCCTTGGGACTGCTCCGCTTCGCGGGTTGCCGCCGCTTCGCCCTGGGGCCGCGCTCCTGCGTTATTTTCAGCACCGGGCTTCGTTAATTTATAGGTATAGCTGCGCATAATGACAGCCCTCCTCCTTCGTCTCTAATAGAGCGCAATGCGGTCGATTTGCATCGTCTCTTCCACATCAAGCAGGCCAAAATGATATTCCCAATAAATTTCGGTCACAAACCGCACAGGCAGAAACAGCCGCCGCACCAGCTCAATTCGCGCCTCGACTGCCTCCGTCCGCTTCTGCCCGACGTAAAACACAAGCTCGTCCTTCTCTTCGCAATTCACATATATCGTCGAGCGCTTGAACAGCTTGCGCATCGTATCCTTCAATAGATAAACCGCCTCGCCCGTCTCATAGAGCCGCAGCAAATTCGCCGCAATAACCTCCCGCTCGCCCTGGGTAAACAGCGTCAGCCCATGCTTCACCTCGTCGCCGAACAGGCCATCCTCAATATCCCGCAATATAAACCGGATGTAATATTCCCTCAGGTTCATCCCCTGCGATAAATCCACATCGGCGAGAAAGTGCATCATAATATCGAACAGCGCCACTCTTAGCTCTGCGCATTCCTCATAATCCAAATCAAACATGCCGTCAAAAATATCCGTAAAACGGTAATCCGCATTAACCTCAATCTCCCGATCCACAAGCGACGCATTCAGATCGGGCAAGCTCAGCTCCATATAAGGCGAATACACTTTGGCCGGTGTAAAATAAAGCCCTTTCCGCGCAAGCCCCTTCTGCTCGGTTTTGATGACTAAATCCCATACGTAGTTCAAGCCCATTCTCCTTCGCAGCTATATTCCGGAAAATGCATTTGAATTTCAGATACCATAAAGCTCATCACATCATTCAGCACAAAATCAGCCCCGGCCTGCGCCGCCCCGCGCCTCCGAAAGGTCAGCTTCAGCCGCTTCTTGCCCGATTCCGAGCGGATATTATCGCTGATGAAAGGGTTCATTCCATACGTCTGCCCGCTGCGGCCGAGCGGCTTGCCATCTACCTCGGCGCTTGCCAGCTCCAGCGCATCCGCAGCCTCGAAGGAATGCACAAGCCGCATCAGCTCGCTGACTGCCCGCACCGCCACCGACTGCTGGCGGGCATATTTGCCAATGAAGCCTTCACGCCTGCGATTGGAGAACAAGGGGTAATCAAGCTTGCCAACCTGCGACATAATCGGCTGGGTCAGCTTCCAAACGCTCCATACGCCGGATGCCTCCTTCGGGCTGACAACAGTCAAATCCTCGGCGGAACGCTTGATGTAACGGACATCCTGCTCATCGCCATCTACGAGATAGCCGTGATCCGCTCCCGTTTTGCGCAGCGACAGCACATGCTCGTAATTGATGCGGTCCGCCGCCGGAACGGGAAAGCCGCTGTTGCGAATTTCCAGTCGCTCAATGTTCCATAGCGGCACAATGTCCGGCTTTTTAAACCGCTCATACTGCTCCAGATCGACGCTAATTTCTAAAATTTCCTCGTCTTCCTCCGGAATGCGGTCGCTTCCAGTCAGTACGAGATCTATAAACTTGTAGGCGTAAGGATGATTTAACGTCTTCCACGGTATGCCATTTTTTTGAAAAACATCATAAAGCCGCTCAATCTCGCCCGTGTAGGTCTGGCTGCGCTCCGCGCGAGCGCTTATGGCGTAGCTGCCCCGATTCGTTTCCATCTTCCCTTGAAAAATGCGGCGCCGTGCCAGCAGCTCATTCAGCTCGGGATAGCTGCATTCCATAAACACCGTCAGCAGCTTGCACTCCTGCTTGCGGCTTAGGCCTGCAATAATGTCATGCAGCGGAATTTCCGGCTGCTTGGCGTCTCCCGGCAGCATCGGATACAAAAAATCATGGATCGGATCGATATCCTCTCGCGCGCAGACGGTGACGAAAATATCATTTTTGTCGTCACCCGCTCCCAGTTCTCCGAAGATGCGCTGCTCAAGCTCGCGGTTCATCTTCTCCTGATAATCGACGACCCCGTTGAACATGCTGGTCATGAGCTGCTTTAATATTTTTCGCTGCTCCAAATCCTCCATCCGGCTAAGCCGATCCTGTATGATGTCCTTCATTCCGTTCTCCCTCCCTGCTGGCTGCTGTGCTTTGGCTTAGCTGGTGCAGCTAGCCCGTTGTATTCGCCTGCTGCGTTGCCTCCTGATCGGGCGCCTTAGTTGGCGCTGGCGTTGCCGCCGGAGTAGCGTCAACCGTACCGCCGCCCGTTCCCGCGCCGCTTCCGGCTGACGAACCTGCATCGGCCGTGCTATTGGCAGTGCCGCCTGCACCGCTAGCATCTGCGCCACTGCCGCTTGCTCCGCTATTGTTGCCTGTACCGCCGCTGCCGCTTGCTCCGCTATTGTTGCCCGCGCTGCTGCTCGCATTGCCGCTGCCCGCGCTGCTTCCGCCAGCAGCACTATTCGCTTCGCTGCCGCTTCCCGTTCCGTCACTGCCCGCTCCGCCACCATCCCCCATGCCGGCATCGCCGCCCGCTGCCGGGCTAGGCACCGGGTTCAGCTTATCCTCCGCCTTGCCGATGCTGCGCTCCAGCTTGAACACCGGCTCCAGCACCGCGATTTCCTGATAAATCGCCTGTGCTTGCGTATAAGCGTCAATCGCCGCCTCATAATTGCCGGCGGCAAAGCTGCGGTCGCCGCGCTTCTCCAAATTCTCGGCCTTCAGCAGCTTCTGCTCCTTCACAAGCTCGGCAATTTTCGCCTCGGCTTCATCCAGCTTCGTCTTAATTTCCTTCTCGCCGTCCGCAAATCCCACATTAAGCGCAGCCTTGCGCGCCTGCTTGTAGAGCAGCACCGCTGCCGAATAATCCTGCCCTTCGGCCTTCAAATCCGCCTCCTGCACAATCGCGGCGATGCGGACATATTCATCGATTTGGCTTATTTTCTGATCCAACTCCTGCTGGTCATAGAGCCCGTCATTTTTCGTCTCTTCCTTCGCCTTCTTGTATTGCGTCAGCGCCTTCTCGTAGTCGCCGTCCTTCAAAAACCCGTCTCCGGCGACGATGAGATCGACCTTCTTGTATTTCACGCCATATAAGGCGATATGCACTTTATCCTTAAGCTTCTTGGCTTCGGCACGGGCTTCGCTGTACGATTTCAGCGCTTGCGCATAATTGCGCTCCTCGACGTAGGTGTCGCCCGTCTGCTCATATTCCAGCATATTGGCAAGGCCTTCCGCCATCCGCGCCGCAGTCCGGCTTTTATAATAAATAGCGAAGCCGGCCGCAATGATGACCGGAATCATCACCAGCGCAATCCGCTTCACCCATTTGCTCCATTTTTTCTTGTCTTCCTTGTACACTTTATCTACGTAGACAGCGGCCGCCGTATAATTGCCAATGACCGGCTGCTGCTTGCTGAGCAGCACTTCCTCAAGCGTATCGACGAGCGCGGTCGGGTCCTCTGTATCCTCCAGCGAATCCAGCATTTCAGGAACGTCCACGCTTTCCCACATGCCTGGCGTAACGAGCAGCAGCACGTCGCCGTCATTTAGCGCCGTCTTTTTCGAAATAAACGGCTCTAAGCCTTCCGGCTTGCCGACGTATTGCAGCAAATTATGGCGCTCCTCGTGACGGTCTACCTTATAGGCGGAAATGCTTTCGCGATCCGCCATCGCCTGCGCTAAAGATAAATCCTTGCTTTGACCAAGCAGCCTTCCCCCGCGAAAATGATAAAGCCGCGCATTGCCCGCTACCGCCCATACGATGCGGGTATAATCCGTAACGACCATAATCAGGCTCGCCTTCAGCCGTACGCGCCGGCTTTCGAGGCGAAGCCAATCCTGCGCTTCCTGCAAATAAGACTCCAGCTTGCGCTTTGACATTGTCGGCCTATGCGTGAAGTTTTCAAGCAGGCACTGCACTGCCATTTCGGCGCTGCGCACCTCCACATCGTTATCGCAGCCATCCGCGACAATCCAGCAGGCTCTGTCATCCAGCTCGACGTAAGCAAAATAATCCCGATTTTCCATAAACGTCCCTGCCTCCGACAGGAAATCCGTTTTGAAGCTGCTGTTTTCCTTTCTCATCTGTACCTCCGCATCCTTGTCGCTTGCCGCCGATCACCAGACCTCCAGCACAATGACGGTGGCATTATCCTGATTGACCAAACGTTTTTTCTCGATCGCTTCAATCATGTATTCGGCTGCTTCATGGGGGCTCTGGCTTTTTTTCAGCGCCTCCTCCATTTCCACCTCCGACAAGGTATTGTATAGACCGTCGCTGCACAGCAGCACTTTATCGCCCTGCCGCAGCTCGAAGGGCTTCTCGCCGATTTCCATCTCCTGATAGCCCTCATAGCCTAAATAGTTAATGAGCTGCTTGCGCTGAGGATTCGCAAGTGCCTCTTCCTTGGAAATTTCGCCGGACAAATAACGTTCCTCCAGCAGCGTTGCATACGTATGCTTCTGGTTAACCGGGATGAAATCGCCATTTCGGTAAATAAGCAAAATGCTGTCGCCCACTGCGCCCCAATACAGCTTCAGGCCGCGCATTACCGCAACGACCAGAGTCGTCCCGCCGCTCGCACCGCCCAGCTGCCGCAAAATTTCACTATTGGCAAGCCTCGCTGCCTTGGAAATAAAAGGGGCGATCTCCTTCTCAGCGGAGACATTCATAAATTGCCGCATAAAAGTTGTGACCGCCACCGTACTTGCCATTCGGCCGTTGGAAAGGCCGCTTATCCCATCGGCCAGCACCGCTACAACCCCTTGCGGCGTCTCGGCACTGGCAAAATAATCATCCTGTTCATTTCTTGCGCCAATCGTCTGGCCGTTGCCAATTGGCAGCTCCTGTACCGAATGCGCGGGCTCTGCTTCCGCCGGACTGTTTACAAGCAGGCGCCGCCGAATGAGCAGCAGCGCTGCTATAACAGCCAGAAAAGCCAGCAATATAATGACCGGAGGAATATCCATCAGCCTCATCATAATCATCGGCTTAACCTGAACTGTCTTCCCATTCAAAATGGGCGCCGCACAGCGGAATGAAAATAAATTTGCTATGGCCAAGCTGGATGACATCGTAGGAGGTCAGCTCGACAGGGGAATAAACCGCTTCATTGTTGTGGTAGGCAAGACCGGAAGCATCGCCTGGAAGCAAATAAAAATTGCGTTTTTTCGGGTCGTAGACGATAACGGCATGATTGCGGCGGGAGACGGTGTTATCCCCAATAATGCGAATATGCATCTCTTCCGAGCGGCCGATAAAATTTTTCTCCGCCATAATGCGGTAATCTTGGCCAAGCTGCGGACCTTCAATGCACACAAGCCAGCCCGTTACCGGATGGATTCCCTTCGTTTCGCCCAAATAAGGCATCGTCTTATCATCCGTCTCCGGCTGCTGGGCCGCCTTGCGGTCGCCGCCCCTCACTGCCGCAGGCTCGACGCTAATACTGCAATAAGGGCATAAATTGCCATGCTTTCTGGTGCTGAACATGTGGCCGTTCGGGCATCTTGTCAAACTCATCTAAGCTCTTCCCCCGTCTATTTAATCGTAAACGCACGCCGCTGCCGCTGCTTCCACAGCTGCTTGCACGCGCGTCTCGCGGTATGTTCTTCGTTATGTACAGCTGCCTTTCGTTATTTAACGAGCAGCCTCGTATTCGCAATGACAATCAAATCGCCGCTATCTATGCGGTATGATTGCTCATTGTCAATTCTCGTAATGACGCTATTGTTGTACTTGCGCAATCCCACGCCGTTCGTCGAATCCAAATCCTCCAAATACCAAATGCCTTTAGAGTGGTTCAGCACCGCATGCTGCAGGCTGATAATCGACGCATATTCGGCATCAGAGAGGTCTACATCCACATCGCTGCGGCTTGAGCTTTTGCCGATCAATAGCGAGGTTTCTCCATCTATGTACCATTCCTTCAAACGCTCGCCCTCCTCGTCTATCATGACGAGCCGGGTAATCACTGCTGCTTTGCTTGCACTTTTCCATTGCGGCCTCCATTTGAAAGCCAGCCATACCACGATTAAAATTCCTGCGATTACGCCGGTTGCCCCTTGCAGCATTTTGTCTTCATTGATGAAGAAGGCATAATATAAAGCTTCAATAGCCAGAATGGCGATAATGATATCCAGGGCTATAATGCCTGCCGATCTGCCGCTCGGGTTACGACCTGAAACAGCCGTCGCCTTCACCGTCATTCCTCCGTTCTCCCGCTTCCTTGAACACTTGGCACCGCTTTATTTTTTGCCGAAAAAGCGATTGAATAAATCCGTCGTATCCAGCGGATTGCTTGGTTTGCCGCCAGGCTTCTCCGTCATGCCTTCCTTGCCCTGCGGCTTAAAGCCGAAAAACTGCTCAAATTGCTTCGACAGCGGTGTTCCATCGCCGCCACCTCCTGCCATGCCCGCTGCTCCGCCAGCCGATTTCCTGCCCGCATTTGCGCCCATGCCCGCAGCGCTGCCTTTCGCCCCGCCTGCATGCCCTCTGCCGGAAAGCGACTCATCGTAGCTGCTCCGTTTAGCCGGATCACCCAGCGTTTCGTAGGCTGTCTGAATTTCCTTGAATTTGCGTTCCGCATCCGCGCTGCCGCCATTCGTATCAGGATGATAGCGCTTGGCCAGCTTGCGATAAGCCTGCTTGATCGCTGCTGCGTCTGCCTCTTTCGGGACGCCTAAAACGTCATAATAGTTGTTCATTCGGCTCCCTCATCACTTTTCAAAATATGGGAAATACCCCTTTAATCAAATTCAAGAGGCATATATGCCTCTTGAATTTGCTAGCCTGCTCTATAGGAAACGGGTCCCGCGAGCGGGCACTGCCGAATTCAGGCCTTATAGCGGGTAACCGCCGTCGATAGCTGTAAATTCGGTTTTGTCTTTCTTTTGCTTGATGTACAGTTCGAAAGTGCCGACGCCTTCGGTGTCGCCAAATCTTTCTGTGTAGTCAACAACGAATGCGTTCGGGAAGTGGATTTTGCGAACCACTTGGTCAGCAGAAATAACTTCCAGCGTTACTTTGCGGTAGCTGTCTGCTTTTTCAGCAGGAACGAGCGACCAGTTCGCAAGTTTGAGCGTGTCGTCAAAAGCGTCGCCGTCTGTTGCTGTAATGATTTTGCCGCTGATGCGAAGCGTAGCGCCTACATCAGTGGAGCGTGCATTGGAATCATCCGGTGTATCTGTGTCATACTTTACGGTTTGGATGTTGTCCAAGCCCAGCTCGATTTTTTCTGCGCCTTCAATCGTCAACTTAAATCCCATATTAAAATTCCTCCTTGAAATGGTGTACCCGCAGGTGCTAGCGCCTGACGAGTTCTATATATGTTGAAAGGGGAGCGCCCGAAGGCGTTCTCCTTTAACACCCGATTGGGGACTTGCTTTAAGCGAAAGGCGTTACGCCTTAACCGGCGTCGTTCCTTTTGTAATCATCACTTCAAGGTTCTTCACATTGCCGTTGAACACGAGATCAATGTGGCAAAGATTGCTCTTCTCATCAATGATGAAGCTCATATCATCGCCATCATGAATAATCGAGTTCGTATAGCCGCGCGAACCAAGCCATTTGCTTTTTTGGCTGCTTGGATTGTTGCTGAAGAACTTCACGATATTTTCATGCTTGAAGTCGCCCGTCTGGAAGCGGAGAATACGCTCAACATAAGTGCTGACAAGCGTCTTATAGATGGAGTCAAATCCGTCCTCCGAGGTAGCAAGGCTTCTCGCTTTGTATACCGTAATGCGTCTGATGTCCTTCGCTTGCAACTGCGCGTTCTCCGAGGAGAAAATAAAGCCGAAGTTTTTGCGATTAATCGCATCCTTGATGTTGTTCGTGAAGCCCGAAATTTCCTTCGCCATCGTCGTCGGAACGCGAAGCGCATTGTCGCCTGCTTCAATGTCGAAGCGGACGCCTGGATATTCGCGGCTGACCGTTTTGTATTGGTCGCGCAAATATTCCGGACACTGATAAGCGGAAACAAGGCCGGCAGCAACATAAGCTGCGCCTACATAAACGCCCTCAATCCACAGGCGCAAAATGTCTTCCTTCTCCTGCGACAGTTGGACGCCATATTCGGTTTGCAGCATGCGGCTATCGATGACAACGCCTGACTTGTCTTTCGGGATAATGGTGAAGTTCGGTACGGTAGGAATAGCGAATTCGCTGTAGGATTTGCGGGTCAGCACGCTGCATTTGTCCAAATACTTGTCGATGCCCGCAGTGGCAATGTTGCTGAAGGTCGTCTCTTCGCCTGTCTCAAAGCTGAAAAAGACTTGAATTTTGTATTCACCCAACACTTGAAGCAAGGAAGATAACGACTCCATGCTGTTGCCGTCCTGCTTCACTACTTGCTCGTTGCCTTTGAAGCGCTCACGCGATACTTTTACTTTTCCGGCTGTTTCCAGCTCGACGGAAGGCACGATGCCGAACCAAATCGTATCGGAAAAATCATTTTTCGCATTCACGGTGTTCAGGTACGTTTCCAGCCTTGTAATGCTGCTGCTTTTTACCGTCATATCGAGCTTATTATTCGTAATAAGCAGGGACGGCGCCATACCTTTGTTTTTGCTTGTATATTGGTCGAAAAACATCTTTACGCCCAAAATTTTCTCTACAAGCGGCTTAACCGTTTTGACGAAATCATCCTTCGCCGTTTTGTAAAACTCCAGGTACGTGTTGTAGTTTCTCACTTCTGTCGCTGTATCCACATCTGCTTGTACAGCTGGCAGCGGCGAGAACGTACGCACAACCAAATCCTTTACATAGGCCGACGGCGAATCCGTCACCGAACCGTAATCATCCGCGAACACTTCGGAGAGTGCGCTGCCGCTGCTCTCATCAAGCAGCATCAGCTCCTGGCTGTCGCTTTTCGGTGCTTCAATGATTTTCAGCTCGCCGCTTTCGCCGATCGTAAGCAAACCGATTTGCACCGCTTCGCTTGCATTTTCTTCCTGCGAGCCGCCAAGGAGCAGCCGCGTCTTAATATCCTCGATTGCGAGTGGAAGCATCGCCATAACATTGTTATAGTTCTTGCTCGCTTCCTCGAAGAGCACATTGAGCTTGTCGCCCATATCCAGCTGCTTCGGATCGCCATCGTCGAGCTTCTCGTACTGGCTGTACAAGTAATGGATTTCTTTGCGCACTTGGCGAATATCGTCCATTACCTTCTTCGGGGAAATCATGTCGAGCAAATGCTCGAATTTGAAATCTACGTTGGAGATGCCTTGGCTGCGCTTCGCATCAATGAGCGTAAACAGCATTTTCAGAAAATCGTTGTGCTGGTCGATCTTGATTTCTGAAATTTGATCCTCGGCAAGCCCCTCCGGCTTCTTCAAGGAATAAACGACCTTCTGGTTCGCTGCGTTGAAAAAGGAATAGACGCTAGGCGAGAACTTGTCCAGAAACTCATCGAAGCTGCGAACGAGCAGGTTCGTATTCAGTTCCTTTACCTTGTCGTCGCTTAGGCTATCAATGCCTTTCACGTCGCCTACCAGCGTTATCAAGTCCAGTTTTTCGGGATTAATTTCCTCAAAAAGAATAGTTCGGTTCGTCTGATTAATAATGTCCATTAGGCATGGCGCATAATTTTAGGCTGAAACAAGCGTAAACAGCTAAAGCCGTCCACTGGCGGCAAAGCTATTTCTAGCAAAATCGGTGAAGATTCTACCTTTTTCAGCAAAAATAGCGCCCCTCCTTCCTGCAATAGGCTCGTTCTTCATACAAATTATTACAAAGTTAGACTTTACACCAATAATACTAAACACTCCAATCCTTGTTTGTCAATAAATACAATTTAGGACTTTTATACTTATTTACAATAATAAATAGAACTAAAGTCGCTAATTTTCGTGATCTATTACTAAATTATAGATGGATTCCGATAACATTCTTAGGGTAATGCCCAAACAATGTAAATCACTTCGTTTTTCTCATAAGCCGCCCGCCCTATAAGCGCCTCCGCGCCGCCCTATTCTTCCATATTCGATCAATTATTCAACCCATAAATAACTAGAAAGAAAGGGATTATACATACAATTATGATAAAAAAACCATTTATACGCTCTTTGTTATTTTTATGCATAGGCAGCTTATTGCTAAGCCTCTCTGTTTCCCTCCCACCTTCCGCTGCTGCGGAGGCTGCTCCGCCTGCCAACCAATTTGATGCGATGTTTGTTCTTGATACAAGCTACTCCATGACAGAAACCGATCCCGGCAATACGTCTGCGGAAGTTATCCATATGCTGATGGATATGAGCGAGGCCGAGCGTACGCGCATCGGATACGTCGCCTACAACCATTCGATTGTGGACAGCCAGCCGCTGACGGATATGTCGGTCAAGGAGAAGCGCACCCGATTGAAAAGCTCGATCGAGTCGCTGAAGCGCAAAGGTTATACCGATATCGGACTTGGATTGCTCAAGGGCACGAATATGCTCGCCGAGCAGCGCAAGGAAGACAGCCAAGCTTATGTTGTGCTTTTGTCAGACGGGGCTACAGATCTCGGCATCTACTCCAGCAACCGCACGGTGCAGGATTCAGGGGAAGATGTAACCGCAGCAATTAATCTTGCGAAAAAAAATGGGTTCCCGATTTATACGATTGGGCTTAATCATGACGGCACGGTCAATAAAGCGGAGCTTGCCCGCATTGCGAAAGAAACGGGCGGCAAATCGTTTATGACGAGCAGCGCCGAGGATTTGCCGGAAATTTTCAACCAAATTTATGCTGATCAGGTGCAGTCGATTTTGCTCCCCGTTGCCGCTCTAACAGCGAAAGGCAGCTTGCAGGAAGTTCCGGTAACGATAGCGAACGGAAGCATGAGCGAGGCCAACATTATTCTCATTTCGGAGAAACCGATCAATGAGACGCAGCTCTTTTATCAATCGAGCAATATTCGGATGTACAATTCGAGCAAATATACGATTTTGAAAATTACGTCGCCGCTCAAAGGCACCTTTAACTTGAAATTCCGCGGCGTCTCGGGCGACTTGGTCAAAATTTATGTTTTGGCCAACTATGAGCTGAATGGTGAGGCAAAGCTGTCTTCTGATAAAGATATTGTGAAGGGCCAGCCTACACCGTTCGAAACACAGCTGTTCCATCCAGACGGCTCGCCATTGGCAGATGCCGATTTTTATGCGACGGTCAAAGCGGTGCTCACGATTACTAACAAAGATACGAAAAAATCAGAGGAAATTCCGATGACTTTGACAGAGGATAAGCTGGAGGCTGGCTATAGCTTTCCGATCTCGGGCAATTACAGCTGGCGCGTACGAATGGAAGGGCCGGATTTTTACCGCGTTATGCCGGGCGGTCCGTTAACCGTGACTAATTTGCCTCCTGTGGAAGCAGGCGATGGCCGCATCAAGCTTAGCAAGGAAGATGGCGGCTCCGACATTGCGCTAAGCACATTGTTCACGGACCCGAACAATGATCCCTTAACCTTCAAGCTTGCGTCTACTGCTGCTTCTAACCGCTATGATGCTGCGATTACAGCCGATGGCATTTTGCAGCTGGAGCCGCTCAAAACCGGAACGTCCGACTTGGTTATTGAAGCAGCAGACACGGAAGGCGGAACGCTGACACGGACGATTAAAGTAGAAGTAACGTCCGTCTGGACGCTGTACCTTCAAATTGCAGTTAGTGTGCTGATACTCGCGATTATAGGAACGGTGCTTTATTTCGTCTTGCGTCCGAAGCCGCCTTTTGCCGGCAGGCTGGAAGGCTTCTTCCTCAACACCGCGAGCGGCAATGAAATTCCGGTGACGTATTGGCCGCTCACTTCATTCCCGCAGCATTCCATTACGCTGCAGCAGCTGTTCCATTCGCTCGATATTAATGAGCCGCTGCCTGAAGCAGCAGCAATTACCTTTTATGCAGGGAAAAAAGGAACGTTGTTCGTGAAGCATACGTCGCGCTGCACGCTCGTGCGCGGCAAAACCGCACTGCGCAAAGACCGCAAAGAACCGCTGCAATATGGCGACAAGCTGTATATTACGTTCGAGGATGGCATTACGGAGATCGAGCTGCGCTACAAGCCGATTAAGGCGAATACGAATATTTTTACAAGGCCGGATTGAGCTAGAGAATGAGGCTTTATCATTTGATTTTTCTAATGAAGCTTATATAACGAGGTCCAAATGAAAAAGCGCCTAAGACAATTCGTTGTCATAGACGCTTTTTCATGCTGCTGCTTTGCTATTTATAATAGAAGAAACGATGCATTTTTTTGCCCGCTAAAGCTGCCTGTCCCGCCTCTTGCCAGCTGTTAATAGGCTTTCCCAGCGGAGAGCCATGGCGAACCAGCCGAGAGAGCGGCATCTTTTTTCCGGCGACATCGCAAGTCCCCAGTGGATCAGCTTATCGAAGGGAGCGCTAATGCGGCGATGGTTATACGATCTTACCGCAGCAAGATTATCCTCGAACAGGCGCTGCCTGACATCCAGCGGCGCTTTCCCTGCAAAAATGTAATAAAGCGTAGCCGCTAAACTATAAATATCGGATACCGGCTCCTGCCGCGACGTTTCCGAATAAAACTCCAATGGCGAATAACCGCTTGAAGTAAAAATAAGCTGCTTTCCAGGATTTCCATAAGGAATCGCCGAGCCAAAGTCAATCAGCTTCACCCCGCCACCTTCGTCAATCATAATATTGCCGGGTTTTACATCGCGGTGAATGATGCCCTGATCATGCACATATTTCAGCGCGCCTACTACTCCGCCAGCAATCGACAGCAGCTCTGGCTGCGCTCGTGTGACGTCCTCCTGCTGCAAATAATGCTCCAGCGTGAGGCCGCGGCAAAACTCCGTAACTAAATACGCCGTGCCATTTGCTTCTATATAATCCGTGTAGCCTACAATTTGCGGGTGGCTCAGCTTCTTCAAAATAATCGCTTCCTGCGCAAAGACGCAAAGCAGCTCGCGAAATTTCTCGGCAAAGGCTGGCCCGCAGCCTACCGTTAGATGATCCGCCTTGCGCCTCGCCAGCTGCTGGGGGAAAAACTCTTTAATAAGCTTCAGCTCGCCCGTCTCCGTCTGCCGCGCTTTATAGACAATGGAAAGCTCGCTTTGATGAATGGCCTGCTTCACCTGATAAACGTCGCCAATTCGCGTATTGCGAATTAACGCTTCCGTCGTTTTTTCCTGCTCCATAACCTCGTCCCCATCTTACAAAAGTTTTAATTCATCTCTTATATATGTTATCGGCTGCGCATACAGTTATTGTCATAAGGAGAAGGAAATTTTTTAAGCAAGTCGAAACGGCTGTCGCCGTACTCTGGCGGTAAAGCTCCTGTTTCGCGATAAATTATAAGCATGTTTAAGTGCGAAACTTATACATGCTTATATAAAAAAAAAGCAGCCGATTAGCTGCTCCCTGTTTATCGCCTGTAGGATGGCTTGCTTCATTATTAATGAAGCTTTATTTCATTCATGATTTTAAAAATGGTTTAGCACTCGCCAGCTTCAGCAGGCTTGCCCGCGTCGGTCGCTGTGCGGAAGCTGCTTCCACAGCCGCATGTAGCGCTCGCATTCGGATTTTCGATCGTAAACCCTCCGCCCATAGCGGATTCCTTCCAATCGATCTCCAGGCCGTTCAGATAGCGCAGGCTGCTTTGGTCAACGACGACTCTAAGGCCCGTCATATCCATTTCCTGATCGTCCGCGGACTGTTCATCATCAAATCCCATGCTGTAGGAAAAGCCGCTGCAGCCGCCTTCCTTCACACCGATGCGCAGGAACATTTCCGGAGTTCCCTCCGATTCCAGCATTTCTTTTATTTTATCAGTTGCCGATTCACTGATTGTAATCATCATTCATTACCTCCCTGCAAAATACGATTCTAATGCATGCTTATACGTCTAGTATACTCCTCTTCACGAAACAGCTCAAGAGTCCTTTGCCCGCTTCCATATATGGCAAAGCTATGACTTAATAGTTGCCGCTGCAACAATAGAGGTTTATAATAATGTCATCTCAAGCGTAAACGACTGATGCTATACTTAACCAGTAAAGCTTCGTTTCGCGTAGAAATATAAGCCTGACATAAACAGATTACTTATTCCAGTCTTATATTTTTAACAAAATCGGATCAGCAAGTTATTTTTTTCACAATTAGCCCAATCAGTACCGACAGTGATGTCCTTATCTGAGGTTGACCCGATTGTGGCTGACGATCGCATTCGCCGGCCTTTATGTCTTTTTAATAGCAATACCACTTGGAAAAAATGAAGGAGGATGCCGATATGTTTATCGCGGTACCTACAGAACAGAAGCGCATGCAGGAAATTATTGACAAGGTTCGAAATGGGCAACGGCTGACGCTGGAGGATGGCGTATTTCTCTATGAGTCAGACGATTTGCTGACGATTGGCCAACTCGCGAACGAAGCGAATTTGCGCAAAAATGGAAATAAGGTTTATTTTATCGAAAATATGAGCCTTTATTTCACGAATGTATGTGAAGCGCATTGCGCATTTTGCAACTTCCGCAAAGATGAAGGCGAGCCTGGCTCCTACACGCTGACTGGGGAGCAAATGATTGAATATGTGGAGCAGCATATTCACCCGGGCGTACGCGAATTTCACATCGTTGGCGGCCATAACCAGCATGTGCCTTTTCAATATTATGTCGATTCTCTAAAAGCTTTGCATAAGCAATATCCAGATGTCACGCTGAAAGCTTATACGGCGGCGGAAATTGATTTTTTCTCGCGGATTAGCGGCTTGACGTATAAAGAAGTGCTGCAGGAACTGATGAAAGCGGGGCTGAAATCCCTGACAGGCGGCGGTGCCGAAATTTTGTCTGACCAATACCGCAAAAAAATGCGCGTAACGAAAGCCGACGTATCGCAGTATCTTGATGTTCACCGCACGGCGCACAACCTGGGGTTAAAAACACATACGACGATGCTGTACGGCTCTATCGAGAGCAAAGAGGACCGCGTAAGGCATATGATTCAAATTCGCGAGCTGCAGGATGAAACAAATGGTTTCTTGGTATTCATTCCTTTGTCCATGCAGCCGATAAATCCTAAAGCGGGCATTAGACGCCGCAACTCCGCTTTCGAGGATTTAAAGACGATCGCGATTAGCCGTCTCATGCTCGATAACTTCCAGCATATCAAAGCTTATTTTATCAATATTGGCACACAGCTGACGCAAGTCGCACTGACGATGGGAGCTTCCGATGCTCACGGCACAATTGTGAAGGAGCGCATTAGCCACGCCGCAGGCGCACTTACGCCAGAAGGCATTACTCGTGAGGATTTGATTTGGCTGATTAAAGGTGCAGGACGCGTTCCGGTTGAACGCGATACTTTCTACAACGAAGTTAAGGTTTATGAGTAATCATCTGACCAATCACATATATTAAGGCGTGTATGCATAGCGCAGGACTGGCTTCCGGTTTACATGCACACCCTTGCAGCATCCATGACTGATCAGATTAATAATAATGCGGGGTTGAGGCGTAAATGAGAAAATTAGTAATTTTAGGCGGCGGCTACGGCGGCCTTGCCATTGTTGAAGAACTGATCGAGAAGCATATCCCGCTGGATGTGTCTATCGTTCTGATTGACCGCATGCCGTTCCAAGGCTTGAAGACGGAATATTATGCTCTAGCTGCCGGTACCGTGTCCGACCTTGAGCTGCGCGTCAAGTTCCCGGTGGACTCGCGAGTCAGCACCGTTTATGGCGAAGTTGACAATCTTGATCTTGAAAATAAGCTGGTTTATCTGGAGCAGCAAGACCCGATCTCCTACGATTGGCTCGTCATTGGCCTTGGCTGCACAGACAAATACCATGGCATTGAAGGAGCAGAGACGTTCTCTACGAGCATTCAGACGTTTTCTGCTGCACGCAAAACGTATCAACAGCTTAATGACGTCAAGCCTTACGGACAGGTGTCAATCGTAGGCGGCGGGCTCAGCGGCGTTGAAGTAGCTGCCGAGCTGCGCGAAAGCCGTCCCGATTTGAACATTCGCATTATTGACCGCGGCGCAGGCGTCATGTCCGCTTTCCCAGGCAAGCTGCAATTGTTCGTCGCGGAATGGTTTAAAGGCCATGAAGTGGAAATGCTCGGCAATGTTTCCCTTTGCAAGCTTGAGCAGGGCGTCCTGCACGACCACAATTCCAGCAAGCCGCTGCTGAGCGATGTAACGGTATGGACGGCAGGCATTCAGCCGGTGCCGATCGTGCAGCGTCTGGATTTGCCGAAGGATAATCAAGGAAGGCTGATTATCGATGAGCATCATCAGCTCCCTTCCCACAGCGGCGTATTCATTGTCGGAGATTGTGCTGCACTGCCCTTCTCTCCAAGCGGACAGGCGGCTGGCGCGCAAGGCAAACAAATTGCTGAAGTCATGCAAGCCATTTGGCATGACAAAACGCCCCGGCTTGGCAAAATCA
The DNA here is from genome assembly GCF_002741035.1 of Paenibacillus sp. BIHB 4019. Classification (NCBI taxonomy): domain Bacteria; kingdom Bacillati; phylum Bacillota; class Bacilli; order Caryophanales; family Paenibacillaceae; genus Paenibacillus; species Paenibacillus sp. BIHB 4019. The sequence continues at coordinate 280,188 of NZ_CP016808.1, forward strand.
AGCTCAAGGGCGTTCTCGGTTCGCTCGGCAAAAAGAGCGGCTTTGGCATTATGGGCGGCACACCGCTTATGGGCCGTGTACCGCGCCTCGTAAAGAGCGGCATTTTATGGCGGTCCAAGCGGCACTTCGGTTAAAGATCGTCCAGCAGCTTGTCTAGTGCGTCACGATCGGTCTCTTGGCGAATAATAGCTTCATGAATTTTGCCATATAATTCATCAATGGTATCGGCGGCGACAATTTCCCCCTCGACGAGGGCAAACGGCTTTAAGTAGCATTCGCCGCAGTTGCCGAGACAGCCATATTCTGTAATTTCGTAGAGATCTTCTTGCTCGAATTTCTGCATAATGTCCACGGTTCCATGGTGGGCATTGCTAGTACAATATTCAATCATTGTCTTAAACATAAGCTTTACACCTTACCTTGCTGTAGGTATCCATTTTCAATTGCACGACTTTGTACTATAATAAGACAGAAAGGAGATGATTGCAATGAGTGAACAAGCACAAAGCACAATGTACGATGAAGTATTGGACGTACTGGATAAATTGCGTCCGTTCCTGCAGCGCGATGGAGGAGACGTTGAGCTCGTAGACGTTGAGGACGGTATCATTAAGCTTCGCCTGATGGGTGCATGCGGCAGCTGCCCAAGCTCCACCATCACGCTGAAAGCTGGTATTGAGCGCGCACTGCTTGAAGAGGTTGAGGGCGTAGTCGAAGTCGTTCAAGTATTCTAATCGTACACTAAAGCAATAAGCTATAGCGAAAGCCCGGTGTCCTCTGAGGACAACCGGGCTTTCGCTGTTTGCATGTTCTATTCAGCTGCGGACGAGCACTTGCATCTCTTTTATTCACAGTCCTTTAATATTAGGACGAATCGGATCAAATCCGCCCGTCACATTAATAATATTCCCCGTTAAAAAATCCGACCGCCTTTCGCATAGAAAGGTGATCACCCGAGCAACATCTTCTCCTGTTCCGGGTCTGCCAAGCGGCGATTCCTCATCCTCCTGGCCTTCTACCTCAGCAATCGTCCGTTCCTTGTTCGCTCCGCGAATATCGCCAGGCCCAATCATATTGACGGTAATGCCATAAGCAGCTTCTTCAACGGCAAGCGATTTGGTAAAGGAGACGAGTCCGGTTTTGGCTGCCGCATATACTGCTCGGTGGGGCCATGACCGCGCTTCACCCGCGTGTCCAAAGCCGAAATGAATGATCCTTCCCCAGCCACGGCTCCGCATGCCTGAAAGCAGCTTATGATCGAGCAGCATAACGCTGAGCAAATTGCTGTTAAGCATGTCCGATATAGCGGCAAAATCATAGTCGGCAAACAGCCGCCGCTCCCTGACAAACGGTCCCGCATTGTTGACCAAAATATCAATGCCGCCTCTCCAGCTTGCCGCTTCATCGGCCAGCTTCGTCGCGCCTTCCGGCGTTGAAAGATCCGCCTGCACAATGGTAGCGCTTACGCCGAGTTGTTCGATTTCTTTTTTCGTTTGCTGGGCTTCCTGTTCGCTCTTAAAATAATTAATGACGATATGACTTCCCTGCTGCGCAAGCTGCAATGCGGTTCTTTTGCCAAGCCCTTTGGCGCTTCCCGTGACAAGCGCCGTTTTCCCGTTCAACTCCAATTGTGCTTCCTCCTTGCGATTACGAATCGACTATCTTTTTCGTATATAACCGCAAGCGTACTGGAACGTAAGATATAAAGTGTCGGTCACCATTGCTACTCCAGCCGCCAGGTCCTGTGACTGCGCCATGATGTTTTCAAGCTTTACTTCGAGTCCATAGCCTTTATGGCTTTGAACAAGATCATCGAGCATTTCAGAATTCATATAATGGATTTCGGCATTGCGCCGTTTCCTCAGGCGGGCCATTGGCTCCTGCGTTAAGCTTTTGACCTCATCAAGTCCACCTGTCAGCGTCCGATGGACACCGCGATCCCGCATATTCCGCAGCACCGTAAAATAGGAAAAATGCGGTTTAATCCGCTCTGTCTTCATGGCGAGCAAATCATTGAGCAAAATGCCTATTTTATCGAGCAAAGCAAATACGCGAATGAAAGCATTTTTGTCAAAATAAACATAACGCTGATACATAAGGTACTCGTCAGCTTGCATTTGGCTGACTGAGCTGGATTTGATTTTCTGCTTGAAGCGAATGGTTGCATAATGGCTTTGCTCCAGCTCATTCAAGGAAGAAATCAAACCGCGCGTCCATATCTCATACGTCCGAAGCTTATGATCCACATCCTTGCCCGCCTCTACCTTGCCCTGAAGCTGCGATATAAATTGCTCCATTAAACGCACCGTCTCACCGTGTCGTCCCTCTAATGCCCGCTCTGGCTCGTCAAACAGAAATCGCAACATCGTGTGCCTCCGTCCCTTCCCCTGGCTATCTAGCGCCTTCCCGCAGCCTCCAAGAACGCACCAACATATCCATTATAACGCCGAATAGTGCACTAACAATGAGATTATGCAATAAATTTGTAAAAACAAACCAGTTTGAATTTGTAATCGTCAATGTGAGCAGAGCCCCGCTTAATACTTGCGTCAGCACGAGAATGAGCGCTAGCTTTGCCATTGGTGCAAGTCCCTTATTTGCTCCGCTTTTCCTGCGAATGTGCACGAATACGCCAGCAATTGCAAGAGACAATATAACTGCACCTATCCGATGGATGAATACGATCGTCTCGGCACCTTCAAAATCAGGAATGACTTTCCCGTTGCAAAGCGGCCAGTCCAGACAGCCGCCGCCGGAATCCGTATGACGAATATAAGCGCCTAAATAAATAACAACATAAATGTATACCGCTAGCCCCAAGAGCCGTGGAAAAAACGATCTTGGCACTGAAAACTCGACTGCTTGTCCATCCCGATTGCGATATGCCCAAAAGACGAGCAGCAGCGTCGAGGCGAATGCCATAAGCGATATGCCAAAATGAATTGCCATCACCCATGGCGATTGCGGCCATTTGACAGCAGCAGCGCCCATCAAAGCTTGCAGGATGGTGAAAAACAAGGAGCTGCTTGCGAAAACGAGCGGCTGCTTGAAGGCGACTTTGTCGCGTTTAAACAAAAGAAACGATGCAATAAACATGCCCACGACCAAAATGCCTTCAATACCCGTTGTAAGCCTGTGCGTGTATTCGATAAACGATTCTAATGTATAGGCTGGTATAAATTTACCATGGCATAACGGCCAGTCATCTCCACAGCCTCTGCCAGCATCCATGTTCGTAACCAATGCACCGTTCAGCAGTATGATTAGCATGCCTAGAGATGTTGCAACTGAAAATTTGCGAAAACGGCTTGAAACCATTCGTACAATCACCTTTTTTCGTTTGAATTACCACTCATTATAGCCATAAAATATGCCAAAAGCCATGTTGAAAATGTGACACTTGTCCATCAAGGCTCTAATTATGATGCTTCTGTGACCATAAAAAAATCCGTGCGACGGCGCCGCACGGACTTTGCAAATTGTGCTTATTGGTTTTCCGCCAAAGCATCGCTTACTTGCAAGGCGCGATCGACAAACTGTTCGATCTCCTCACGCGACTTCCGAAGCTTATTGACGAACCGCACAACTTCCTGGCCTTTGCGAAAAGCAAGGAAGCTTGGAATGCCGAGAATGTTCAGCTCGGAGGACAGATCCGGCAAATCATCGCGGTCGATTTCATAAAAGACAGCTTTGCCCGCATATTGCTGCTCAAGCTCCGGCATAAATGGCTCAATGTAATGGCAATCTTTGCACCATGTTGTTTTGAATACGATAACCGTCAGTTCATCAGCCTGTACAGCTTCCCGAAAGGAAGCATCTGTCGATAATTTAATCATTTTTTCCTTCCTCCTTCTTATCCAACTTCACGTTCAATGACTAAATATTTCTCGTTGTCATAATAAGATTCCCATTTTAAAGATGCGCCAAGCGTCTTCGCAAGGTTGCGGGCAGGAACATAAACCGTACCTCTTACAGTAGTTGCCGGATAGGACCATTTCACCGACTTGCCATTCACAATGGCGGTATCGCTGCCATTTTTCACTGTAATCGTCGTAGCAGTCGCCTTGTCAAATAGCGTAAGCTGCTTCGTCTTCTTGTTGTAAGAAATCGTAGCTCCAAGCTGCTCCGCCACATCGCGCAATGGCACAAGCGTAATATTCGTAGGAGTTATAATCGGCGGATTGCCATAATCCTGTGTATATAACGTAGCCGTCTGGACACCTACATGGAACGTATTTTTGAGCAGATCATAAGCATATGAGCTTTTGTCAAACCATTGCAGCGTTTCATAGCCATTCAGGTCGTACATATCATCCAAATTAATAGCATTGTCGCTCACGACTGGAGCTTCCGCCTTCACCGCTTCGTTCACATTCCATTTTTGGCTCTCGGAGCGAATGACGATGCTCATTTGCGTCTCAGGCTCGGTATCGCCAATCATAATGGTTGCCTCGACTACTTGCTTGCGAATGTCCAGCTTGCTGTCTACATAAACATCTGTCTTGAGCGATGTATTCTTGTTGAAGACAGTTTCCAGGAAATAGCCGTCCTCGTCTTCCTCCAACGCTTGCAGCTCCTCCTGCAAGTATGCAAGCTCTTCTGCAAGGCTGTCTGCAAGTTCTTTAATTGTATCCTCTTGTGTAGGGCCATCAAGCACAACCGGTTGGTCAAAAGGATTTACTTCTCCGATCGCTTCCCATACTTCTGGATGACTGGAGAGCACTTCAACGAAGCCTTTAACCATCTTGTCCAGTCCCGCACGATCGTTTACGAGAACATCGACATATTTTTTAATCCAAGTCCAAATAGCCGGACCATCCAGCTCCGTATGAACTTTCATCAAGGATACCGATTGGCCGTTAATCGATTCCTGCACCGCATTCACAGAAATTTGATCGGGATTAGGCAAATTATTAATGAAATAGCCGCTTATGGCATCGATCACTTCTTTGCCCAGCTCTACGAGCGAAGCGTCTGCCGGACCACCCGTTACGGACTGTCCAATCGCCCCGGAAACGCCCATTAACGAAGGCAAGCCCGCTTCGCTCATATCCAAAGCAAAGGGCTGCTTCGCCCCTTCAATTTCTACGACCGCCGTTGTATCGGACATTTTGAGTGAAAAACCAATGGAAATCGTGTCAGCCAGCAGAAGCTTACCGCTGTAAGATACATGTGTGTCGTCCTGTACCTTGATGTTTGTAAGCTCAAGCTTTGCGCTGTTGATTAATTTCATAATCGCCAATTCATCTTCGTCCATGTATTCAAGGTCTTCCTCGCTCAAATTCAATTGCACAGACAACGTCTGCTCGCCCTCATAAGAAGTAACCTTAAGCGAGTTCGTAATCGCCTTATTTAGATCGACACCGCTAATAGCCTGGCAGCCTGCAACAAACACAAGCACCAATGCCAGCAGCAGGGCGACCCCTTTTTTTATGCTCCCCAGCTTTTTCAATGTACGTGACCCCTCTCGCCAACAAAATAAAAATGAATAAATTCCTCTTCATTGTACAGGAGCCTAGGACCCATGTAAATGTATGGAAACATGCGCTATAACAAACAAGCGTAAACGGCTTTGCCGTCCTCTGGCGGCAAAGCTTTTGTTTCGCGATGAAATATAGAGAAAGAATAACGTTAGGATATCCTTTCCTATATTTCAAGCGTAAACGGCTGTCGCTGTCCTTTGGCAGCGCTGCGCGTTTCATTCCGAGGTCTTACACTGCAGCGCGGCCAGTCAGCCTAAACAGCTTGGCAAACAACTTCCGAAGCGGTCCGGGGAATGTTTTCACATCTTCTGCTGTCACGACGCGCAGCAAAATAAGCAGACCCAAATACAAACCGCCAATAACGACGCCCGCCACAATGAGAGAAATCAGATAAGCCAGCCTATCCGGCAGCTCAGAGCCTTCTAACAGCCATCTGAGTCCTTTGTCCGCTCCCCAGCCTGCTGCCATGGAAAGGAGTACAGCCGCGATATAAGGCATCCAGCGGCGACCGAGCACGTTGAATTGCACATAGGTGCGAATCGATTGCAAATTAAACCAGGTAATAAAAATAAAACATAGCGTTGATGCGGCAATTAGCCCATAAATACCGAATATCGGAGCCAAGACGAAGCTGGCCACCAGCTTGAGCCCAATGCCAATTAAGGTGTTATACATCGCTAATCGCGGCCTGCCAAGCCCGGACAATACCGAATTGCTAATCATCATCGTCGCCTGGAAGATCGTACCCGCTGTCAAAGCCGCTACAATGCCGCTGCCTTGCGGTCCTGTGAACAGCAGCCCTGTAACCGAATAGGCTAAGACCGCAAGCGTCAGTGCCGCTGGAATGCCTGTAAACAGCACAATACGCATAACGAGCGACGTTTGGCGATTAACCTCTGACATATTTCGCACGGAAAAGGCAGAAGATATAACCGGAATAATCGAGGTGCTTAGCGCTATCGCCAAAATCGGTGGAATGCCGGCAATAGATTGCGCTTTCCCCCCAAAATCCGCCAATATCTCGATTGCCTGATCATAGCTGTAAACGCCCGCCCGCAACTTCATGAGCAAGTAATTATCAACCATATAAATCAGTTGAACCGTTATAGCGGTAACGACAATCGGGATTGAAATTGAAAATATTTCCCGGTATATGGCGCGAAAAGGAATACGGGACGCTTCCGCTTTTTGTAAAGCGATCGTTTTTGCTGCTTCGCTGTCCGCTGGCCAATTATCCATTTCTAGCTTGTCGGTCCGGCGCAGCTTGACTGCGTACCACACCATGACCAGAATAGCGCCTATCGCTCCAAAAAAGTTGCCGAAGGACGCTGCTGCTGCTGCCAGCTGATCTCCCCAGCCCCAAGCGAGTACGAGAATCGCTAGACCAACACCAACCACAACGCGCATAATTTGCTCCATTATTTGCGAGAGCCCGCCCGCCATCATCAGCTGGCGGCCTTGAAAGTAACCGCGCATCATGGCGATTAGAGGGAATAGGAGCAGGGTTGGCGCTATCGCCCGAATAGCAAATACCGCATCAGGCAAATCTTGAGAAACAGCCAGCTGCTCTGCAAAAACGTACAACAATGTAGACAAAATGAGTCCTGTTACCAAACCGAACAAAAGCGCCGCCTTATAAATGCGCTGCGCTTCCTGCTGGCGGCCGAGCGCGTAACGCTCGGATACCATTTTGCTAATGGCGCTTGGGATACCGCCTGTTGCTACAATAAGTAAAGTTAAATATAAATTGTTGGAGACGGTAAAGCTCGCCAAGCCTTCTTTGCTCAGCATATGCTCCAGCGGCACACGCTGGAAAATACCGAGCATACGGGCAACCAGCGCAGCCATAGCTAAAATAAGCGTTCCTTTAATAAGTGAATCTTTCTTCATAGCGGGTATGTCTCTCTTTCGAATGCAGGATTATGGTTTCACGATCGGTTCAAGCGGCTGGTGATTGCCACGGAATGGGACACCGGCATTTGAGGGCTTCGCCCAATGAACCGCATTTTTGATTACTTGGAGCACTTGTTCGTTGTAATACGTCGGGTGCGTTTCATGACCGGGACGGAAGTAAAAAATCTTACCTTGGCCGCGATAGAAGGTGCACCCGCTGCGGAACACCTCGCCGCCCTCGAACCAGCTCAAGAAGATAAGCTCATCCGGTGCGGGAATATCGAAATGCTCGCCGTACATTTCCTCATGATCGATGGTAATGTACTCAGGCAATCCAGCAGCAATCGGATGGGCTGGATTAACGGTCCAGATCCTTTCCTTCTCGCCTGCTTCGCGCCATTTTAGATCACAGGTAGTGCCCATCAATTTTTTGAAAATTTTCGAAAAATGACCGGAATGCAAAACTATGAGCCCCATGCCTTGCATGACCCGCCCATGCACACGTTCAACAATCGCATCATCGACTTGATCATGGCCCATATGTCCCCACCAGATCAGGACATCTGTGTTGTTCAGGCGTTCTTCGGTCAGCCCGTGTTCTGGCTGATCGAGTGTGGCCGTAGCGATTTCGAATGAATCGGTGGCGATGCCGGCTGCCAGAGCATTATGTATCCCATCCGGATAAATGCGCTGCACCTCTTCGTGCACCTTCTCATGCAAAAACTCATTCCAAACCGTCACCTTAATCATCGATTGTCAGCTCCCCCAATTATAATAAAACGATTTCAAAACGTTGTTGGCCATGTTGTTGATGAAAAGGGCGGAGCGGAGTAAAAGGTTTGGATTTGAGAAGCGGAGCGTTCGTCCAAAGCTTTCCGTAGGAAAGCAGCATCATTAGCAGACTCCTATGCCCCAGAAATTATACCGCTGAGCGGATATATTCAAAATTTCTGGGGCAACAGCTATCGAAAATCAAACCTTTTACGCAGCGCAGCACTATTTTCATCAATCGCCCTTTAAACAACCAGCCAAATAATAAAGAGCACAATCATGATGGATTGCAAAATAACCTTTACCACCACGCTCGACAGCAGCCCGACCAGCGAGCCGAAGCCTACCTTCGTTACATGCTTCCATTCCTGAACGACGAACAGCTCGCCGATAACCGCACCTACGAACGGACCGATTATTAGACCGAATGCAGGAATAACGAATGGTCCCAAAATAAGGCCGATGGTACTGCCGATTATAGAGGCTTTGGAGCCGCCATATCGCTTGACGCCCCAGGCGCTGACCGCATAATCCGCTACGAACAAGGCAACGACGATGAGCGTCTGCAGCGTCCAAAAGACCCAGCCGAACGGCTCAAACGTAATGCACAGCCCGTACGCAAAAAAAGCGGCGTAAATAGCAAGCGCTCCCGGCAAAATCGGATAAACCGTCCCCGCCATGCCGACAATAAATAAAATAATAACGAGCGACCAGCCTAAGATGTCCAAGCTGTTTTCATCCCTTCAATACATAATTCTTAATAATTTCGGCAACGCCATGCTCATTATTCGACAATGTAATGACGTCAGCTGCTTCCTTAACGGCATCTTGGGCATTGCCCATTGCCACGCCAAGACCAGCATCGCGAATAGCAGCGATATCGTTCAAGCTGTCGCCGACCGCAACGACCTGTGACATTTCGATGCCCATTACTTCGCAAAGCTCGCTCAGCGCGCTTGCTTTCGTAATGCCTTTCGGATTCATCTCCCAGTTGCTCGTGGAGGAATTCGTTATTTCAAGCGCATTCCACTCGCTGACTTCCTCGTAAATCTTCTTAAGTACGACATCATCTTCGGTGTAGTAACCGAATTTGAGCCAATGATGAGCTTCATAATCATCCGCTGGCGTAATCCATTTTTCCAAATTATAAATGTCCTTCGTGCTGTACGCCCAAAACCAGGTGCCTGCGTGCTTCTGGGCAATTTTATGCAGCCTTTGCACATAATCTGGATCAAGCAGCGCTCTGCGGTGCAGCACATGCGGCTTCTTCCAGATCTCTCCACCGTTTACTGTAATCATTGGCGTTTCAAGCTGTAATTGCTCGGCAAACGGCAAGGCGCTGCGGAAGCCTCGTCCCGTCGAGAAGCTGACCGTTATACCCGCATCAAGCGCCTTTCTAATCCACAAAGCATTTTCATCGCTAATTTCACTCAGTTCATTCAGCAGCGTCCCATCCATATCGAGTGCTACTAATTTATAATCTGCCATCGTTACCTCCTGCATTTGCTGCATAACATCATATCTTGATGCAATACAGCCATTTTATCATATTTTAAGCGTAAGCCAAACGATCCTGCTCCACTTCAAAAAAATAAAGGCCAACCGCAAAAATCCGGTTGACCTTCATCCCCGCTGCGTTTTTTAACGCAGCTGCAGAAAAGTTCGCATATCGCGTACTATTGTGCTAAACGGCGCAAACGCCATTTTTTCCAAATGACGCCATGGCTAGGCGAGAACAGCAGTGCCAAGATGAACAGCACGCCGGCAGCACTAACGATACAGCCGGCAATCGAAGCATCAAGCACAGTCGCCACGCCATAACCAATGAACGTGCTGACGATGCCGACACCCGCGCTCATCGCGATCATAACGCTCAGCCGTTCCGTTAATAAATAAGCGGTCGCAGCAGGAATAACCAGCAGCCCGACCACGAGAATCGCTCCAACGCTCTCGAAGGAGCTGACCGTCGCCATCGACACGAGCCCCATCAATAAATAATGGAACAAGGCAACGGGAATGCCGCAAGCAGCCGCAAGCGCAGGATCAAAGGCGCATAGCTTGAACTGCTTATAGAACAGCCCAATAACGACTAAAATGACCGTTAACGTAATGCCCAGCAGCCAAACCGCTATCGGCCCCATACTGACGCCGTTCAGCGACCACGTATTCCAATGCACATAGGCAATTTCCCCATATAAAATCGCATCCTGATCGAGATGCACCTGGCGGGCATACAGGCTCACCAGCAGCACCCCGGTAGCGAACATCGCGGTAAATACAACGCCAATGGAAGCATCCGATTGAATGCCGCTTTGCTGAAACAGCTGGATCAGGAACACAGCAAGCAAGCCGCAGGCCATCGCAGCCAGCATCATGACGAGCGAATCCCGCGAGCCGCTGATCAGAAACGCAATCACGATACCCGGCATAACCGAGTGGCTAATTGCATCGCCGATCATCGCCATTTTTCGCAACACGAGGAAAGCTCCCAGTATGCCGCAGCAGCTGGCGACAAGCGAGCCCGTCAGCAATATCCAAAAATCGCTCATAACGCCGCTCCCCCTTTCAGCTGCCGCTCCTTATGCCCTTGCTCCTCCTGGATGGTCCGTGCAACTTTGAGCCGCAGCATCCGTTTGGCGAGCAGCCCTCTGCGAGGGCCGAACAAAATCGATATTAAAAATAATGCCGTTGCCGCAAGCACCGTCAGCGGACCCGTTGGCAAATTCGAGCCAAGCGAGCTCACAATCGTGCCGATTCCGCCGCTCAAAGCGCCAAACACGCCAGAGATGACCACCATAAAGCCGAGCTTATCCGTCCAATAACGAGCCGACACTGCCGGTGTAATAATCAGCGCCGCCACAAGCACAACACCAACCGCTTGAATGCCTACGACTACCGCCACGACCATCAAAAACATAAGCAATTGCTCAATTAAAGCAACCGGATAGCCCAGTCCGCGCGCAAAGCCGGGATCGAAGGATACTAGCTTGAATTGCTTGAAAAATAACGTACAGATGGCGATGAGCGATAAGCTTACAATCGACATCGTAAGCACATCGGAGCCGACCATCGCAGCCGCCTGACCGAATAAAAACTTATCCAGTCCCGATTGATTGCCATATTCGCCATGCTGGATGATCGTCAATAATACGATACCGAAGCCGAAAAAGCTGGATAACACAATCCCCATTGCCGCATCATGCTTAATCCGCGAATTTCGCGTAATCCAGCCGATGCCGAACGTCGCGACAAGGCCGGCTGCCCCTGCTCCGAGCAGAAAAAACAGCAGCGATTTTGTGCCTGTCAGCATAAAAGCTATACATATGCCAGGCAGCGCCGCATGCGCCAGCGTATCGCCCATCAAGCTTTGCTTGCGCAAATAGGAGAAGCAGCCGATAACGCCACTGCTTAAGCCAAGCAGCGTACAGCTTAGAAAAATCCACTGCATATTTGGATCTTGAATTAGTCTCCACAACGTTTCCATCTCAGCCTCACCCTTTCGTGACAGCAAGCCGGGCATTTCCGCCACGCTCAAGAAAGGCAAGCCGACCGCCATAGGTTTGCTGGAGCATTTGCTGGGTAAATACTTGCTCGGTTTTGCCATATGCCTGAAGCTCCACATTGAGCAGCAGCACAGAGTCAAAATATTCCTCGACCGTCGCCAAATCGTGATGGACGACGATAACCGTTTTGCCCTGCCGCTTCAGTTCTTGCAGCAAAGTAATAATCGCCTTCTCGGTTGCCGCATCAACTCCTGCGAACGGTTCATCCATGAAATACAGCTTGGCGTCCTGCACGAGCGCCCGCGCCAGAAATACCCGCTGCTGCTGGCCGCCGGACAGCTGGCTAATTTGCCTTGTGGCGAAATCCGCCATGCCGACCTTCGCCAAACATTCCATCGCAAGCCTGCGCTCCTTCGCGCCCGGGCGTCCGAACAAGCCCAGATGGCCGTAACGGCCCATCATGACCACATCCAGCGCATTCGTTGGGAAATCCCAATCAACCGACTCCCGCTGCGGCACATATCCGATTAGCCTGCGCTGCTGGCGGTACGGCTTTCCGTAAATGAGCACTTCCCCGCTGAGGCGAGGAATAAGGCCGAGCGCCGCTTTCATGAGCGTGGACTTGCCTGCTCCATTCGGCCCGATTACGCCGATCAGCTCCCCTTCTGCTACGGAGAAAGATACGCTGCGCAGCACCGGTTTTTTCTGGTAAGCTACGCTTAAGCCTTCAATGGTCAAAGGAGCTGCCGTTTTCAAATGATTTTTCATAGTCGCCATCGCCTCTCACTGCTTCTTGTTATTTGAGTGCATTAACAATTGTATCTACGTTATGTTTAACCATACCAATATAAGTACCTTCTACCGTTCCCGGATCACCCATTGCGTCAGAGAACAATTCGCCGCCAATCGTTACCTCATGTCCTAATTGGCGTGCACCCTCAATAACGGAATCGATGGATTTGCGCGGAACGCTGGATTCAATGAATACCGCTTTAATTTGTTTTTCAACGAGGAAATCCCTCAGCTCGCTCACATCTTTCGATCCATACTCCGACATCGTATTCATTCCCTGCAAGCCTGTGACCTCTAGGCCATATGCAGCACCGAAATATCCGAAGGCATCATGCGCCGTTACGAGAATTCTGCCATTCTCAGGAATCGTTGCGATTTGCTCACGGGCATATTGGTCAAGCTCTTCAAGCTTTGCGAGGTAAACCTCCGCCCGTTCCTTGTAGCCCGCCTCATTCGCTGGGTCCTTCTCCACTAGCGTATCGCGTATCACTTCGGTGGCCGACATCCACAGCTTTACATTGAACCAGATATGCGGATCATGTGTAGTGGTGTCGCCGTTCGGATTGCCATGCAGCTCCGCTTCTGGAATTTGCGAGGAAACCGCTACCGTCGGTTTTTGCTTCTCCAGCTTCTCGAACATCTCTCCCATTTTCCCTTCCAAGTGCAAGCCGTTATAAAAAATAATATCCGCCTGATCCAGCTTCTTTACATCGCCTTGGGATGCTTTGTATAAATGGGGATCGATGCCCGACCCCATAAGTCCTGTTACAACAACATCGTCTCCGCCAACCTCTGCCGCCACATCCGCAATCATTCCGGTCGTCGCCGTTATGTTTAACTTTCCATCCCCGCTCGCCGTTTCGCTTCCATTGCTGCCGCTTGCACAGCCCGCCATTATAACTGCGGATAAAGCCAAAAACATCAACATCATAATTAACCTCTTTAACGCCGAATTCATTTTACGCTCCTTCTTCATGTTTCCAATCCCCTGCCTATCTATTTGTTTTGTTAGCGTTGATTTATTTTGCCTATGCGAATTTAAGTTAGCTAAGCGCCTCTTTGTTTATATTATACAAAAAAGTTTCTCTAGTGCAACATTTATTTTAAAAAAAGGCCTTTCCAAGCAGCAGCGCTGTTGAAAAGACCCTTTAGAATAAGCTATTCATCTAGATTATTGCACCGTTGTTTCCGTTCCGGCAGCACCTGTCTCAGCCGAAGTTGCGACATCCTTTGCCTTTCCAGGAGTGCCGTTCAGACCAACCTCATAATCATAGGCATCAAAAATTTTGCGGGCAACCGGCGCTGCCGCCCAGCCGCCAAAACCGCCGTCCGGCATAATGACTGCAACCGCGAGCTTAGGATTGTTAGCAGGAGCATACGCGATAAACACACCGTTATCCGCCGTTCTGCCTTTAACGGACGATTGTGCCGTCCCTGTTTTACGATTAAAGGTGTAGCTTACGCCATCGAAGCCTTGCACGCCAACTTTCCCCATGCCTGTCTCGATTTCTTTCCAATACGCATCAGGAAGGTCTACTGTATTGAGCACCACTGGCTCAAACGCCTGCACAACATTGCCCGAGGAATCCTTGATTTCATTCACAAATTGAGGCTTCATGCGCTTGCCATGATTAGCCAGCATCGAAACATATTGTACCAATTGCAAGGCGGTATAACGAGCCTGTTGGCCGAATGAAGCACGAATAAGTGCGGATTGCGCACTTGCCGTCTCAAATTCGTGATAATAATCGACGCTGCCTTTTTTCTCCATGCGAAGTCCGCTTTCTGTAGACACGCCTAACCCAAATTCCTTCATGTATTTATCCCAAACATCGATACCCTCGACACCGGGATATTTTTGGTTCAGCCTGCTGCCGACCATCGCCGCCATGAAAGGATTAGATGACTTTTCAATCGCTCTTGCCGGATCAAGCGCCCCATAGACGTGACCGCCCGCATTTCGGATTGGAACCTCATGGCCTGCTTTACCAAATGTAAATAAACCCGTATCGTTGTAAACAGACTCGGTTGTAAACAACCCTTCGTTTAGGCCAATTAGAACGGAAAGCGGCTTGAGCGTCGATCCCGGCGGGACGAGGGAAGAAGGATGGCTTTTGCGTTCCTCATCCGAATCGTACTTAGGATATACCTCCGTAATCGTTCCGTTGTTTACTACATTTTCAATATTGTCATAATCCTTTTGGCTAATGCTGCCGCCAGCCCAAATGTTCGGATCATAGTCCGGCATGCTAGCCATTGCGACTACTTTGCCCGTCTCTACTTCCATCGCGACTGCAAAGCCGATTTTCGCATAAGGCGCCCGTTCAGCAGATAATGATGAAGTACTGATTTTCCTAATCTGATCCATAATGGCCTGCTCTGTCGTTTGCTGCACGCCCCGATTAATCGTCAGGTAAAGGTCATCGCCTTTTTCCGGATTCGTAATTTGCACAGGACCAACGATAACCTCCTGGTTGTTGACCGGATAGCTCTTCAGCCCATTTTTGCCACGCAAAATATCCTGGTACAATAACTCGAGTCCGTCAAACCCGACCTCTTCATCCTCTAAATATTGGAGCTGCGGGTCTTTTTCCTGAGCTTTCTCCCCATAAAAATCCAAGTTTTCTCTTACACCTTTATATTTTTTCAAGTAACCGACCAGTTGGACCGCAGTCGTATCCTGACTATAGTGACGTACGCTTTCCTCCATAATATCTAGACCGACAAAGCTGCTTTTATTGCCGAGAAAATAAGCAATTTCATCATTCGTCAGCCCCGTTTTAATCCGTCTTGGCGTTGAAATCGTATTGAGCCTAAACCCTAAATCCATCTGCATAATGACATCTTCCACTGTCATTTTCAATTCTGAATCTCCGTATTTATCAAAAACTTCTACGAGCCTGGTCGCTTCCTCAGTAGCAAGCTTCTTAAGCTCTGCCGTTTTATAATTCGGCGGAATGCTGAAATAAAGCGACTGTGTCGAAGTCGAATACGCAATGGCTTTCCCTTCGGAGTCGTAAATATTGCCGCGGATCGGCGCGATTTTCACATTGCGTGTGCTTTTCTTGCTGCCCGCCGCACTAAGCGTCGGTCCTTCCACAAACTGCAAAATTGCCAATTGAATAATCAATACGCTGAACAAACCGAAGACGATAAAGAAAAATAAGTTCAGGCGAAAGGAGAAATGGCGTTTATTATTAATTTCCCTTTTCTGTGGATCATCCGTCAACATGCTCACCTCAATTATGAATTAAATACTCAGCTGCTTATCCCGGATATGCGTCTGTTCAAAGTCCGGCGAATTAAACCAATCGCCCGAAGAAGCCCAAGTGGCATCCAGCGGCAGCCATTTCCCATTAATCAACACTTCATTCCATGCATGGGGGCCAAAGCCGCCCTTCCCATCTGCGCCAAGCCCCGTTACGACCCGTACCTCGACGTCTATCGCTCGCGCCATCATGTCATACAATCTCGCAACATCGATGCAAACACCTTTTCTCGTATCGAATGTGTTTTGCGGCGATTGCTCCTGCCAAATGCCCTGTTCCTCATAATTGCGGGCCTTGTCCCAATCATAAGCAATTCGCGTACCTATCCACGCATACAGCGCTCTTGCCTTCTCCTCATCGGTCGCTGCATCCTTGGCGACCTGCACCGCCGCCTGCTCAATGTCTGCAGGAATGGCATAATCGATCACTTCGTATTTTCGCTGTAAAATGTTTTGGAATTCCGCCTGCATCGCCTCAGCCAAAACAGGACCGCGTCCAGCGAGCATATCGCCCGCAACCGGCTCAAGCAGCACTGCAGCCTGCGTATACAGAGGCGATTGCTTTATCGTCTGTGCCCCAACCCCATTAGGCAGCAAGGATACATACACGAACAGGACGCCAATGATTATGGAGGCACGGCCTGCGCCATGGATGCCTCCTAACACAGCTCCAAAAACGCGGCTTGCCGCCCGCTGCCTCGGAAGCGCCATTCGCCGCTCCTGCTGTTGCCCATCCCCGTCTAGATGAACCCTTCGCCTAAATATAAGCTCAAACAGCGGGTTCAGCCCGGAGGCAGCTACTCGCAGCAGCAAATAAATGAACAAAAACAGCACGACATAACGTAGCAGCGCAAAATCCCTTATGCTCGTTATCAACGTGTACCAAACCTGCTCAATTGACCCCAGCGCTCTTCCAGGGACGATAACATGCTTCCTCAGCATATCGGCTGCGACTGGAGAAAGCTTTCCCGCCCAATGCGACGCGAGAACAAGACAAGCGACGATGACGATGCTTTCCCACACAAAAAAGAAAAGACGCCTCGCCGATCCCGATGCGCCTCTAATCAAACCCTGAATGAGCGAGACGAGGAGCACCAGGAGTACGGCAGCAGTGACAGGCTCCATCATGCTTTGGCCGCCTGTCTGAATCCATTCCGTCATTCCGATAATCCCCCTCGTTCATTGCTCAAAAACTTTATTTATAGTAAAAGTGCTTATTGTTTGTTTTGTTTGGCTTGATCAATAATCGATTGAATCGTCTCGTCAATTTGCAGCTTAAACAAGTCATTGCCGCGGTAAGATACGGAAACCTCATTCGTTCCCGGCACGCCAGTCAGTGCTACGCTATCTGTAGCTACCGTATAGGAGCCATCTTCATTTGTCGTAAACTTGGCGTTCTTCGCTTCGCCGATCATAGCCGAAATCGCTTCCTGCTTAAGGCTTCCCGTTGTTTCCTCCAGCTTTGTGCCAAATGCCTTCAAATCCTCCATCGTATACCCGCTATAGACGATAACGCCAAACACTATGACGGCGACTAAAGCCCATTTCACAACGGTTTTGACGATACGGATAACAAGCAGCAGCACAACAAGGGCAATAGCGAGCACAAACCAATGGTCCTTCAAAAAATCGCTCCAAGTATTCCAATCATAACTTGAAAAATCCAGAAACTCCAACCTGACCCCTCCTATTATAACGTGCGGACACTGCTATTATCAAACATTATACCCCAGCTGCAATCCAGCGTAAACGCTAGACGCCTTGCTTTATGCAGACATATCCTGTCCGACCTTGGCGTACAAGTAAATTATATGGCTCAGGGGCATGGCCTATGAATGGAACGAGCGTTACCGTCATCGATGCACGCCCTGCTAAGCTGATAACAATCTGGAGGTGAAGCCTGATGAAAACCGCCATCTGGCTCTATTTTTTTCTGTTCGTCGCCTTTTTTGATTTGCATGCTCAATATCCGATTTTGACGCCTTTCGCCATCTCGCTTGGCGCAGCGCCCTCGTTCATTGGGCTGATGATGGGCATGTATTCCATTACGCATCTGCCTGGCAATCTCATTGCCGGCTATGGCGTGGACCGCTTTGGCAGCAGGCTGTTTATCGTGTTCAGCTTGCTTGGAGCCGGGGTCATCCTTTTGTTTCAAGCCCAAGTGACGAATCCTTGGCAGCTGCTTGTCCTTCGCTCCATAAGCGGCTTCGTGCTCGCCTTCCTCTCCCCAGCCTGCCTTGCCTTGCTTGCCCGCATGACTAGCAATCGCACCGAGCAGGGCAAGCTCATGGCCGGCAATGGGCTCGTACATACGCTGGCAACCGTCGTTTCCCCAGCAGCAGGCGCTTATATGGTGGCTAAAATCGGCTTCACCACCGCATTTTATATGCTGGGCTGGATATTAATCGTTACTGCGATATGCGCGCTGTTTTTCATCCGCGACATCCCGGCAGCTGCCGTTCCTGTCACTTCTGCCGCAGCGCAATATCAGAAATTGCCTTCCCCAGCAGCCTCCGATTCAAAGTCGGTTTCTTGGCTGATTTATGTATTGCCGGTCGGCATCAGCTGTGCACAGGGCATCCTGTCCTTCGAGCTGCCGCTCATGGCGACGACGACTGCGGGCATGCTGACGACAGGCTTGCTTTTTTCCGTGGTCAGCCTCGGTGCATTAATTACGCTCAGCATGCTGTTTCTCAACCGCTTCTCCGCCTATCGCCGTACTTTATGGGGAGCGCTCGCACTGGCTTTAATTTATTTCACAATAGCCGCTGATTCGCCGCTGCCCTTCGCCGTCATGCTGCTGCTGGTTGGCATGGCCAAAGGCATTGTCATTCCCGCCATTTCAATATTGCTTATTGAGCTAAGTGGCGGGGCACGCTATGGACGAACCTTCTCTACTCTGTCCATTGCCTATTCGATTGGAGCCTTTCTCGGCCCGATGCTTGCTGGTCAGCTGCGCAACTATATGTCGCCGTACTATATTGCATTTCTAGTCCTGATGCTCGCTGTGTCGATTCTCCCTTTCCACCGCCGCAGCCCGCTCGTTACACGAACCCATTTTTCATCATGACCGCTGCAAGCTTTTCCCCTTGTAATTTGATACACTGGAAGCAAGGTGAAACGGCTGTCGCCGTCTTTTGGCGGCGCGGCGCGTTTCAGTCCGGCAAATATAAGCCCATCTATAGTGTGAAGCTTATATGTGGTTATATTAAAAAAAACAAGGTGATCAGCATGATAAACATTGCGATTATTGTGGAAGGCAAAAATGATAAAAGCCGAGTTAGGCGCGTGCTTGACGAAAGCATTCCGATCTATTGCACCTACGGCACCCCGGGAACGGAGCAGCTTGAGAAGCTGCGCAAGCAAATCGCCGAGCGAGACGTTTATATTTTCACAGACAATGATTCCTCAGGAAAACGCATTCGGGGCATGCTGCGTGATGTATTCCCTGATGCCGAACATATTTATACGCGGCGCGGCTATTCAGGCGTTGAGCATACACCCGAGGAATACGTTATCGCCCAATTGGAAAAAGCGGGATTAGAGGAACATATTCTGTATCCTCCTCCCGCTCCTGCCCCGCATGATTAAATATGAAGTATAAAAATAACGAATGATACCGTCACAATACTGAACACCGTTGATAAAAATACCGCCTGTGAAGCAAATTCCGGCTCATTGTCGAATTCCACCGCCAGCAGCACGCTGCTCAGCGAGGTCGGCACCGAGGCCGAAACGATTAGCGCCGCTGTCGTCAGCCTGTCGAATACGAACAGTCCTGTGGCGCTAATCAACCAAATAGCAAGAGCTGCCAGCAGCGGGCCTCCTATTAGCCGAAGCACGTTCGACAGCAGCACATTTCCAAGCAGGCGCTTGTCAAACCGCCACTTCATGCTGCCCAGCTGGACGCCGAGCGTAATGAGCGCTGTTCCAATAAATCCGTTTGCCAAATATTCAATCGGCGTTTGCAGCGGCTGCGGCATCTCTACGTCCAGCCCTTTTAATAAAAAAGCGAGCGGAATGACATAAATAATCGGCATCGAAAAAATCGTCTTCAGCGTATCGCGCCATGACAGCTTATGAGCATTCACGCTGTAAATGCCGAACGTATTCGGCAAAAAGGACTGTGTCGTCATGACCAATATTTGCACCGCCAGCGTCATCGGGTTCCCCGCAAACGCCAGCTGATTGAGCGGTATGCCGTAATTGGCACTATTGTAGAACAGCACGCTGTTGCGCATGGAGCCGCGCATGCCACCTTGCAGCCCTCGCATTTTCACAACGACCTCTACCGCTAAAGCTTGCAGCAGCATGAAAATAACGACAAACAGCAGCACCTTCCATATTAGGCTCATTTCCAGCTCCGTCGTACGCAGCAGCTGAAAAATAACGGCCGGCGAAAAAACATAAAAATTCAGCTTGGATAAGGTTTTGATGTCCAAAGAAAAAAGCCGCTGCATTGAGAAGCCAATAGCTATCATCAATGTAAGCGGCGCAACATTACTCCATAAAATATGATAAAAGATAGCCATCGCTATTCCTTCGCAAGCCGCTTCATATCCGCAACGATGCTTTCCGGCGTCAATTCTTCATCGCTTCCAGAAATCCATTTGCGAATTTGGCCTGTTTTGTCCACCAGAGTAATGACATTCATATGCGTAAAGCCGGTTCCTTCTTTGTCCTTAATGGCACTGGCGCCAAAATCCTGGGCAAGCTTGATGGCCGCCTGCGGATCATCCCCCCGCAAAAACGTCCAGCCTTCATTCAGCTTCGCATAATTGCGCTCCGCGAACGCCTTAATAACCTCCGTCGTATCACGCTCGGGGTCGAACGTAATCGAGATCATTTCGGCATCTGTGCCAAGTATGCCTTCCTTCTCCAACCCTTCCTGCACCTGTGACAACAGGAACGTCGTTGGCGGACATACATCCGGGCAATTGGCAAAATAAAAATAAACCAATCTCGCTTTGCCATTCGTCGATTCCTTCGACACCGTGTTGCCGTCCAAATCCGTAAGCTCAAAGGCCGGCGCTTCTTGCAGAACCGGCATCGGCGCTTCCGGTTTAAATACATTGGTCATTAATAAATAAATGCCCATCCCCAGGCAAAGTGCCAGCACAGCGATTTTGAAGCTATGCTTTTTCAAAAAATCCATAATCCCCATCCTCCCATGAAGCTTGTCCAGAAATGATGCGCTATTTCACCGTATTAACAATCATGACGATGAAAATAACCATTAGATAGTTAACCGAAATGAGAAAATTCGTTTTCGCCCATTTCTCCGTATCCTTCGCCTTCAAGCCGCGAATGGTGTGAACCGCCCACAGCACACTGCCCGCAATGGACAGAATGAGAAACACATATCCAGTGTATCCATAATAAAACATGAGAAAGCAAGTAGGTATAAGCAGCGCTACATAAGGAATCATTTGCAGCTTAGTCCGTCTAATCCCTTTCACAACCGGCAGCAGCGGGAAGCCGGCTGTGCGGTATTCCTCCACCCGTCTAATGCCGAGCGACCAGAAATGAGCGGGCTGCCATAAAAATAATAAAGCGAACATGAGCCAAGCTCCTGCATCCACTTCATTCGTTACTGCGCAATAACCGATAACTGGAGGCATCGCACCGGAAATTCCGCCAACCGACGTGCTCCATGTGGAGCTGCGCTTCAACCAAATCGTATAAATCACGATATATACGAACCATCCTAAAAGTCCAAGCCAGCCTGTAAGCGGATTGACCGCTAAAAACAGCACCAATTCCCCTATGATGCCAAGCACAAGGCCATATCCGAGCACAAACATCGGGCTCATTCTGCCGGTTGGCAAGGCGCGTCCTTTCGTTCTTTCCATCTTCTGATCCAGCTCACGATCCCAATAATTATTAATAACGCAAGCGGAAGCCATTGTGAGCGTGGAGCCAATCAGCATCCAAAGCAGATCAAACCAGGCAATATGCCATTTGGAAGCTACCCAAAAGCCGCCAACAGCTGCAAACATATTGAGCCGGAGCAACCCTGGTTTTGTCAATGCTATCAAGTCTTTAAACACGAAGCGAGCCTCCCAGGTATGTGACACGGCGCACGTTGCGCCCATACATTCATTGGTCAATCGTTCTTAATCATACAGAAAAAACCACGTTATGACAACGCTCAAGCTTATAATTCATCAATTTGCCACTCAAAATGTGACAATAATTTTGGAACCCTTTCTCTGGGCTCACAATACACTAAGTATGTAGTTTAACGCCCATGATCATTCGCCTATCGATCGGCGGAGCGTCATTGAGGGTTGAAAGGAGCCTGCCTGTGGCAGTCATCAAGACAAATGCAGAGGATACGAAAATGCTGGCTAGGCTGATGCGCGCAGAAGCGGAAGGGGAAGGCGAGCTTGGCATGCTGATGGTAGGCAATGTTGGCGTCAACCGCGTTCTGGGCAACTGTCTCGACTTTAGAAATATTCGTTCCATTCCGCAGATGGTGTTTCAAAGCCCCGGAGGCTTTGAGGCTACACAGAAGGGATATTTCTATCAAAAAGCGCGCGATCGCGACATCCGGCTCGCCGAGCGTGTCATTGGCGGGGAACGGCAGCATCCGGCGTCGAATGCGCTGTGGTTTTTTAGGCCGGCCGCAGGCTGTCCTGACACCTGGTACAATCAATCGAACAGCGGCCGCTACAAGGCCCACTGCTTCTTCGTACCTACAGCAGCTGATTGTCCTAGTGTGTATTAGCAATATCGCAAATGGAGCAAATGATTTTTTATTTGGAGAGCGAGGAATTTCACATGACGAATGGTTATGGTTACAAAACAGCAGTTAGTCCGGCAAACACAGGGGGCTATGGCTACCCTTATCAGATGGGCGCGCAGCCGATGCCAATGCCAACACCAATGCCAACACCGTTGCCGGCGATGATGGGTGGCCAAATGCCCGCCATGCAGGTAGCGGGCATGCAGGCGATGCAGACGATGCCGGTTAACGTTCCTAGCGGTTCCTTCGTTACACCTTCCGGAGGCAATGTGGTTACTGTTCCGATCGTAGAGGAATCATACGTAGAAAACATTTTACGGCTTAACCGCGGCAAGATGGCTACCTTCTATATGACATATGAGAACAACCGCGAATGGAACGCCAAAACGTTTCGCGGCATTATAGAGGCAGCTGGCCGTGACCACATTATTATTAGCGATCCAACAACAGGCATGCGTTATCTGCTGCTTTCCATTAACCTTGATTATGTCACCTTTGATGGCCCAATCAATTATGAATATCCATTCCAAGGCGGCAAAATTACAAACACTACACCGCTGAGCACCAGCCGCGAATAAGGCTAACAACCCGCCGCTAATGGCAGCCTTCTATTATCACGCTTCTTTTATTGCGGCGCAGCGACTGGCTTAAACGTCCACACATGCACCTTCGCTGCGCCTCCCGGCACCCAATCGGCCATTTGGGCCCAAGAAGAACGCTCATTCAGGCGTTCTTTTTTTATTTGCTCCGCCTCCTCTGCGCTTTCTGCCTGCCATACCTCAACGAATAAATCAGGCTGATCTGTTCCTTCATAAACACGAAGGGCGGCATTCGCTGTTTTCATTTGCTCTATATAATGTAAATACTCGATTTTGCATTCGGTTTTAATGCGATATTCCGCAAAGCAAATATACATCGTTACATCCCCTTATCATTTCCTAAACTCTCCTTCATAAATCAGCTTTCAGCCGTCGATACTACCGTATACGGACGCTTGAATGAAGATACAGGAGGTTGCTACCGTGGATACAGGAACACATCTAGTTATAGGCATTGGCCTTGCGGGCCTTGCCACCATCGACCCCGTTATTGCAGCGGATCAAACGCTGCATACGGCAGTCTTGATTGGAACGGTTGTTGGGTCGCAAGCTCCTGATGCCGATACGCTGCTGCGGCTGAAGGGCAATGCCAGCTATATCCGCAATCATCGCGGCCTTTCACACTCGATTCCAGCCATAGCCATTTGGACTATCGTTATTACTGGATTATTGGAGCTTTTTTATCGTGGCAGCCTGCCATGGCTCCATGTAGGAGGCTGGGTGCTGCTTGCCGTGTGCGTCCATGTGCTAAGCGATCTATTTAATGCATATGGCACACAAGCGATGCGGCCATTCACGGAAAAATGGATTTCATGGAACATTATACACATTTTTGACCCCGTAATCTTCATTACCCACATCATTGCTATTTTATTGTGGGCAATCGGGGCCTTCAGCCCAACCATCATTTTTCCAATTCTTTATTTATTTACAGCGGCTTATTTTGTATGGCGAACGCTTGCCCAACGGACGATCATGCGGAAGCTGCCTGCGCTGGATAAAGAAAATCTTTCGGCAGACGGATATTTGCTCATTCCGACCGTATCGCTCAGCATATGGAATGTGGTCAAGCTGATGAAGGATGGCAGCTTTGCAGTTGGCGATTTGCGTAATGGCTCGCTCCGCTGGGTCGATCGGGTCAAATGCTCGGATCATCCCGCAGCTGCCAGGTCCAAAAGCGATCCCGCCATTCGCTCCTTCCTTTATTTAACCAAGTTTGCCTGTGCCGATGTTACTGAGCATGAGTGGGGCTATGAGGTGCGCTGGTCCGATGTCCGCTACAGGCATCGCAAGCAATACCCTTTTCTCGGCGTCTTATTAATGGACAAGGAGTACAAAACCTTAGGCTCTTACGTTGGCTGGCTAAGCGATGAACGGCTAATGAAACGGCTGCGAATGAATACTTATTAATAGCCCAGTCTTTATGGGTTGACGGCGGAAAGCTCCTTCCTTCACAATAGAAGGAAAGAGCTTTTCTTTGTTTTGTGCCTGCGTGCCAATGGACGAAGAAGAAGCCCAGGGTTTCCCCTGAGCTCCTGCTTGTGTGTTGCTTTGTGTATAGAAAAAACGATTAACGGTAACCGCCAGACAATTGTTGTTCGGCAATTTGAACTAGTTTTTTCGTAATATATCCACCCAGCGAACCTGCATCGCGAGTAGAAATATTGCCGTAGTAACCGTCTGCCGGAATTTGAACACCAAGCTCTTGAGCTGCTTCTAGTTTCATTTGATTCAGAGCTTGCGTTGCTTGTGGTAC